>JBBRFD010000332.1:0-1594 GCA_038224985.1 Reyranellales bacterium | reverse complement strand
TGATTGGTGCGCGCATCGACCTTCGAGAGCACCAGCAGCGCGATGCGCCGGTCGAGGCCGGTGGCGGTCATGGCCGCGGCGATGAAGCAGGCGGCGGCGACGAGGGCGACGGCGCTGTTCGAAAACCCCGACAGTGCCAAGGCCAGCGCCGCTCCGGTGCCCATGGCGCCGGCCGGCTTCGCCGCGTCGGGCGCTGCGGCCAGCAAAAAGACCATCAGCGCGCCGATCACGATGGCGCTGACCGCATAGTCGAGTGCCTCGGTCATCCAGACGATGACGGCGAAGGCGAGGATGGCGAGCATCACCTGCCCGGCGGCCGGCAGGCGCGGCGCGGCCGGCAGCCAAATGATCAGCAGCAAGGCAGCGATGGCGGCAACCAGCCCGAGTCGCTTGACGATGCTACCGCTCAATCGGGGAAGGACCGGCGGGCCGACAGGCAGGGCGGATGTTGTGGCGATGGACATGCAGACCCCCGACGAAGGCTCGAAGGGTCTCACGTCGGCCGGCTGCGCTCTTGCTCCAGATCAACCGGCGGCCGACGTATCAGCGCATCCTCGCCCCCAATTAAAGGCGGTAACAGGGCTACGGCGCCGTCTCCGGCGAGGTCCGACAGATCATCGAGAACCGCGCCGAAAAGATTCTTGCGACTGCGAGGGACAGGGTCGAGCAGGGCGGCGTTGCGCTCGACGTGGTGAAGATCGACGGCTCTGCCGATCATCTGGTGGAGTACGTCGTCGACCAGATCGGCAAGTGGGGTGCGGACCTGATCGTTCTCGGAACGCACGGACGCAGCGGTCTGGGCCGCTTGCTGATGGGTAGCCATGCGGAGAAGATCCTGCGAGCGGCGACCGTTCCCGTGCTGCTCGTCCGCGCACGCGAGCCGAAGATGGCGGACGAAAGGGTCGCGTCAACCGGCGCGGCGCCGATCCATGGCGCGGTCACCTCGACGCTTCGATGATCACCTTCAAGGCCTTGGTCTTGGCCGCCTGGCCGAACGTGTCGTAGGCCTCGAGGATCCGGTCGAGCCCGAAGCGATGCGTGATGAGCTGCGTGGCATCGATGCGTTTGGCCTGCACGGTCTTGAGCAGCATCGGGATCGACTTGGTGTCGACCAGGCCGGTCGTGATCGTCACGTTGTGCGACCACAGGCGTTCGAGATGGAGATCGGCCTTGCAGCCGTGCACGCCGACGTTGGCGACGGTGCCGCCCGGCGCCACGATGTCGGCGCACAGCTCGAACGTGGCCGGGATGCCGACCGCTTCGATGGCGGTGTCGACACCGCGGCCGCCGGTCAGCTTCATCACCTGTTCCGCGGCATGGCCGTCGCTGCTGTCGACCGTGGCCGTGGCGCCGAAGCGCCTGGCCACGTCGAGCCGGTTGGCGTCGATGTCGATCATGATGATCTCTGACGGCGCGTAGAACTGCGCCGTGAGCAGGGCCGCCAGGCCGATCGGCCCGGAGCCGACGATCGCGACGGTCGAACCCGGCGCGACCTTGCCGTTGAGCACGCCGCATTCGAAACCCGTCGGCAGGATGTCGCTCAGCATGACCAGCGCTTCTTCGTCGGCGCCCTCCGGAATGGGGTAGAGGCTGG
>JBBRFD010000331.1:0-2304 GCA_038224985.1 Reyranellales bacterium | reverse complement strand
AACGCCCAATTGGGCCCGAGCAGCCAGTTGTGTCCTTCGTATTGTCTGTTCCAGCTCGGCAAAGGATTGCGCGGGTGCAGATAGAACGGCACGTCGAGCGCTTCGACCGCGCGCCAGAACGGCCGGTATTGCGGCAGATCGTAATAGGTCACGTTGTCCGGCGAAGCGATTTGCGAAAATCCGTTGACCAGCGCGCCGACCATGCCGAGGTCTTTGACGCAGCGGTTCAGTTCGGCGATCGCCGCGTCCGGATCCTGCATCGGCAACGCGGCGAAAGCGGCGAAACGGTCGGGGCGCAGGCGCACTTCATTGGCGAGTGAGTCGTTGGCCTGCTTGGCCACCGCGATCGCGGTTTTGACGTCATGGATCGCCTGCACCGCCGGCGCGTTGAGCGACAGGATCATCATCTCGACGCCGTGTTTGTCCATCTCCTTGAGGCGCGTGTCCTGGACGTCGATCAGGCGATGACTGAGGTCCTTCCAGACATGGTTGCCGAACACTTTCGAGTCGAGCAGCGTCGGTTCTATAGCAACGTGTTCTTCGAGCGCGATCTTGCCTTGCATTCCATGTCCCCCGGTTCGTCCACATCATGCAACGCCGGAATGGCGTTTGTCAGCACCAACATCGTGCGGCATGGACGCAGCAAAAAGCCGCCCGGAAGGGGCGGCTTGCTAAGGGGCACAAGTGCTGGCCAACCGTAGCCCGTGAAGCGGACGAAGGTTGGTGGAGCCAGGCGGGATCGAACCGCCGACCTCCTGCATGCCATGCAGGCGCTCTCCCAGCTGAGCTATGGCCCCAATCTCTTAAATTCGATTGCCGCTTTGCGGGAAATCTTAAGCGGCAGCGCGTCGACTTAAATATTATCGCGTCGGCGCGCTCATGTCTCCTCTTCCTTCTCGATCCCGTCGCCGATGATATCGGTCACGTCGGGATCGCCTTCGTCCTGTTCTTCGATGAAGGCGGCGTCGTCCAGGCTCTCGTCGGCCTCGACCTCTTCTTCCTCACCGGCTGCCGCGCCTTCAGCCGGCTTCTTGCCCTGCTGTTCGGCTTCGGCGTCTTCCAGCGAAACGAATTCGGCGTCCGTCGTCTCCGGCGCGAGTTCGACCTCGGCCACAGGCGCAGGACGCGCTGCCGGCGCCGGCGTAGCCGGTTCGGGCCGCGAGCGCGACTGGACGGGGACGACAATCGGTACGACTTTGCCCGTATAGGGAGAAATCACCGGCGTCTTGCCGAGATCGTAGAATTTACGACCTGTTTCGGGGCAGACGCGTTTGGTGCCGAGCTCGGTTTTAGCCACAGGCGAGGTTCCTCAAAAGGTCCATATATCTTGGCTTCACTTGGCCAGTTGCGTCGCACCTGTCAATAGCGCAAGAGCCAATCAAGCGGCCATCCGCCGCCCCTTAACGGTCCGAAACGGCGGTATGCCCCGCCGCCCATTGAGCCGAAATACCTGCCGGATGACGGGTTGCACGGCTGCGTGGTAGGACGGCGCGGCCTTTCAAGGATACCGCCCGCCGTGAACACCACCTCGAGAACGCCGCTGACCGCCCGCCGTGGCGCCCCCGAGCAGGGCCGCATCCGCGTCCCCGGCGACAAATCGATTTCCCACCGCGCGCTCATCCTCGCCGCCCTCACCGTCGGCGAATCGACCGTCAGCGGACTGTTGGAAGGCGACGACGTCATTCATACCGCCGATGCCATGCGCGCGCTCGGCGCCCGGCTGGAACGCACGGCCGAGGGCATCTGGCGCATCCATGGCGTCGGCGTGGGCGGTTTTGCCCAGCCCTCGGGCCCGCTCGATTTTGGTAACTCCGGAACCGGCTGCCGGCTGGCCATCGGCGCGGTCGCCGGCTGTCCGATCACCGCCACGTTTACCGGCGATGCCTCGCTGAGCAAGCGGCCGATGCGGCGCGTGCTCGACCCGCTGCAACAGATGGGCGCACGCGTCATCGAAGCCGCCGAGGACGGCAGGTTGCCGCTGACCTTGCAGGGCGCCGCCGACCCGATTCCGATTACTTACGAATCGCCGGTGCCGTCGGCGCAGCTCAAGTCGGCGGTGTTGCTGGCTGGCCTCGCCGCGCCGGGCGAGACCACGGTGATCGAGGCCGAGGCGACCCGCGACCATACCGAACGCCTGCTCAAGCATTTCGGTGCCAAGATAACGTCCAAGCCGCATGGCGAGCACGGCCGCCGCATCACGCTTACCGGCCAGCCCGAGCTTGAGCCGGCCAATGTTGTGGTGCCGGCCGACCCGTCGTCGGCGGCGTTTCCGCTGGTTGCGGCGTTGATCGTGCCGGGCTCGGA
>JBBRFD010000330.1:0-2325 GCA_038224985.1 Reyranellales bacterium | reverse complement strand
AGGCGCCGAGCGCGCTTTATCTTCAACTTGCCCTGCTTTTCCAGTCCCTGAAGGGCGGGCAGGAACCCGGTCAGATACTTGCGCTGCCAGTGATAGCGCAACGCCAGGGCGTCGTGAGCTGAGTTGGTGTCGTATAGCTCGGGTGTCGGTTCCATATGGACGACGCGCTTGGGCCGGCTGGCCAGCAGATAGTCGATGAACGTGCCGTGCCGGTCGCCGATCTGCTCCAGCGCACACATGGTCAGCACGCCGCTGTTTTTCGCCAGGACCAGGTCCTTGTCGGGATTGAAGAAGTCGAAGCGCCGGCCGGTGACGCGCATAGCGAGCTTCTCGCGCAGCAGCTCGGCAATGCGGACGGCTGCGGGCGCCCAGTCGAGTGCGGTGATGTCCTTGGTGGGGAAAAGCTTGGCATAGGCAGCGACATTGAAAGCGCTGCCGCTGCCGAATTCATAGAGGTGGTCGACGTCGGCGAGCTCGGTGCGGAACAGCCAGTCGCGGAAGACCTCGAGAAAGTCGAGTTCGAGGCGCGCCGAGGCCGGCGTGATGTACTCGCCCTGCCAGCGCAGCACCGGCGTCGCCGCCATGAAGGCGGGATTGAGCGCCTCGACGTCGTAGTTGGATTTCTCGAAGCGCTCGAGCTGGTCGGCCCAGGCATCGCGCCAGATGCCGGCGCGGTGCTCGCCCACGACCGTGAAGCCTTCCTCGATGCGCTTGGCGGTCTCCGCCTGGAGCTGAGCCTGGCCCGCGGCGTCGATCGTCGAGAAGGCGAGCGGCTTTTTATCCAGCAGTTGGCGCGTGCGCATGTCGAGTGAGCCCGGCGGCAGGGCAAGGGCCGATTCGTATTCGGCCGGGCCGATCTTGCTTTGAGACGACATGTGCGACCGGGTGCGGAGGTGTTATTGAAATCGACGAGGCTGGTTTCTACTGGGATGCCGGAAGCGATGCAATCGACGCTCGGGAGCAAACTCAAGGTAGGCGTCGTCGGCGGGACGGGGCTGGTAGGACGTCACGTCGTCGAGGCGCTGCTGGCCGCCGGCAACGAGCGCATCGTGGCGACGCATCATACGCGGCCGCACTTCCCGGCGAAGGGTGTCGACTGGGTGCGCTGCGACCTCGGCGAGCCCGGCAGCGCGCGTCCGGCCCTGCAAGGTGTCGATGTCGCCATCCTCTGCGCCGGCCAGGTGTCGACAAGCGCGGTGCTACGTGCCGATCCGGTGTCGTCGGTGCTGAGCACGCAGCGCATCGTCACCAACGTCCTCGAAACCGCCGCCGAGCTCGGCGTGCCGCGCGTCATTCTGCTCAGTTCCTGCACCGGTTATCCCACCCTGCCGCGACCGGCGGTCGAAGCCGATATGTTCACGGGAGAACCGCCGGGGGGCTGGTTCGGCGTGGGCTCGATGCATCGCTATCTCGAAGCGCAACTGCGCTGGTATGCCGAGAAACTCGGACGCTTCCAGTCGGCGATTTCGCTGCGTCCCAGCCTGATTTATGGCCCCCATGACGATTTCGCCTCCGAGACGGGGCATTTCGTGCCGGCCATGATCCGCCGGGTGGTCGAGCGCGAACGGCCCATCGAGGTCTGGGGCGACGGCAGGCAATCGCGCAATCTGCTGCACGCGGCCGATCTGGCCGAGGCGATCCTGGCCGTCCTTCAGGGCGAGGCGAAGTACGAGGCCTTCAACGTGACGTCGCAGGAAGAGGTCACGGTCAACGAACTGTTGCAGCACCTGCTGCAGGCCGATGGCTTCACCGACGCTGTCATAAAACACGATCTTGGCAAGGCAGGGGGTGCGGCTACGTTGTCGGTCTCGGGTGAAGCCTTTGGTGCGGCCAAGGGCTGGCGCAGCCGGATCGGCTATCGGGAAGGCGTTTCGGCGACGCTGGCGTGGTACCGGGCGAGCCAAAACCGGGCGGGATAACGCCCAAAACTGCGGCAAATACAGGATTGCAACAAAACTGGCCTTCCCGTACCAAGTCCCGCGCCGCGACCAGCGGCCGGAGGCCGTGGGTTTGAGCCAGCAAAAAGAACTGTACGAACGCCTGTTCCGCACCGCCCTGCTGATCCGGCTGGTCGAAGAGCAGGTGATCGACCTTTACCCCTCCGACCGCATCCAGAGCCCGGTCCATCTTTCGATCGGCCAGGAAGCCGTGGCGGTCGGCCTGTGCGACGCGCTGCAGCCCGACGATCTGATGTTCGCGACCTATCGCTCTCACGCCTTTTACATCGCCAAGGGCGGCCCGCTCGACCAGATGTTCGCCGAGCTCTACGGGCGGCGTGACGGCATTTCGGGCGGCAAGGCAGGTTCCATGCATCTTTCGGCACCC
>JBBRFD010000329.1:0-2327 GCA_038224985.1 Reyranellales bacterium | reverse complement strand
ATCGCCAACGACATCCGCTGGATGGGGTCGGGTCCCAGAAGCGGCCTTGGCGAGCTGAAGCTGCCCGCCGTGCAGCCCGGTTCCTCGATCATGCCGGGCAAGGTCAATCCGGTGATCGCCGAGGCCGCGATCATGGTGATGTGCCGCGTCATCGGCAACGACGCCACGGTGACGGCGGCGGCTCTGGGCGGCGTCGGCTCGATGCTCGATCTCAACGTCGCCATGCCGGTGATGATCGATGCCCAGATGGAATCGATCGAACTGCTGACGCAGGCCGTGGCGACCTTCACCGACAAGCTGCTGGCCGGTCTCGAACCCGACCGCGCCCGCGCCGCCGCGTTGATCGAGGGCAGCCTTGCGATGGCGACCAGCCTGGTGCCGGTGATCGGCTACGACAGGTCTGCGGCACTGGCCAAACAGGCGTTGGCCGAAGGCAAGACCGTGCGCCAGCTGGCAATGGAACTGAACTTGCTGCCCAAGGACGAACTCGACCGCCTGCTCGACCCGCACGCCATGACGCTACCGGGCGGCGAGGGCAGTGGCGGCGGTTAAAGCGCCTTCAGGGCCTCTTTCACTTCGTCGACGTGGCCATTGACCTTCACCTTGTGCCAGACGTTGCGCACGACGCCGCCCTTGTCGATCAGGAAGGTGGCGCGGTCGATGCCCATGTACTTGCGGCCGTAGAGGCTCTTTTCGATCCAGGTGTCGTATTTCTCGCAGATCTTGCCGTCTTCGTCGGAGACCAGCGGGAAGTTAAGTTCGTATTTGGCCTTGAACTTGTCGTGGCGGGCGACGCTGTCCTTGCTGACGCCGATCACCTGAGCCTTCAGCTTCTTGAAATCGGGCGCGGCGTCGCGGAAGCCGCAGGCCTCGGTGGTGCAGCCCGGCGTGTCGTCCCTGGGATAGAAATAGAGAACCACCGGATTGCCGCGCAGCTCGGAGAGTTTCAGCTTCTTGCCGCCATCCGTGGCGGCGGTGAAATCGGGGGCCTTCTTGCCGACATCGACGCTCATGTGTCTTTCCTCGATTGCCAGCCGGCGGCGCGCGCCGGCTCTTCGATGATGCGCTGGTATATAGCATAGGCCGCCGCGGCCTCGCGCTCGATGCGGGCACGCAACTCGGCAAGGTCGCGTGCACCTTCGGTATCGGCGATCAAGCGCCGCTGGCCCTCCGGGGCCTTGGCCTCGTCGAAGTCGGCCTCGTCACCGTCGAGCGTAAGGCGCAGCAGGCTTTGCACATCCGACAGCAGCAGGCGCGTCTCGCGCAGCGTCTCGGAATCGGCGCGGTCGATGAGGCCGGCGGATGCGGCGCGGCGCAGCATCTCGGCGGGATGCGGATCGAGCAGGTCCGGCCGCTCCGGTCCGTGGCGCAGCGCCAGATATTGAGCGATGAAGTCGACGTCGAAGAGACCGCCGCGCAGGTGCTTGAAATCCCAGAGGCTCCTGGCGGCTTTCGTCTGGGCGATGCGATCGCGCATGTCGGCAACGTCGCGCAGCAGCGTGGCGGGGTCGCGCGCCCGGCAAAGTGTCGTGCGCACGATGTCGGTCAGGCGGTCGACGAGTCCCAGCGGGCCATGGATCACGCGGGCGCGCGTCAGCGCCATATGCTCCCAGGTCCAGGCCGATTGCGCGTGATAGGTCTCGAAGCCGGCAAGCGCGTTGGCCAGCGGGCCTGAGCGTCCGGAAGGCCGCAGCCGCATGTCGACCTCGTAGAGCGCGCCTTCGTTGGTGAGCGCAGTCAGGGCCGTGACGATCTTCTGGCTGAGGCGCGTGTAATATTGAATCGTCGGCAACGGCTGGGCGCCATCCGAAGCCTCGAGGTCGGGCGGGATGTCGTACACGAAGATCAGGTCGAGGTCGGAGGTGGCCGACATCTCGCGGCTGCCCAGTTTTCCGAGCCCGAGTACGGCCAGTCGCGAGCCGCGAAAACCGCCATGCGTTTCGGCGAACTTGCGTTCGACACGGTCGCAAAGGGCCGAGATGGTCGCCTCGGCGATATACGAATAGGCGCGGCCGGCCTGGGTCGGGCGCATGATGCTCTTCAACTGCTGCACGCCGATCTGGAAGCGGCGGTCGTTGGTCCAGCGCCGCGCCGCATCGAGGATATCCTGCTCGTGGTCGACGACCTCGAGGACGCACGCGAGGTCGGCGGCCAGGGCGGCCGCCGGCGGCATGTGCTGGTAGAAGTCGGGCGATAGGACGGAATCCAGGAGCACCGTGCGGCGCGCGAGATGGGCGGCGAGGCGCGGCGCACTGCCCATGATGGCGGCGACGAGCTCGAGCAGCGCCGGATTTGATTTGAACAGCGAGAAAAGCTGCACGCCCGCC
>JBBRFD010000328.1:0-2343 GCA_038224985.1 Reyranellales bacterium | reverse complement strand
CTATAACCTTGACCTCGGTCGAGGCTGGGTAGATCGCTTGGCCGTTCCTTGAAACGGCGATGCCATCAAGAATCTGATTGAGCCGTTGCGACGGCCGACTCTGCGAATTTTGCCTGCCGGCCGAAGAGCCGGCGGTTACCGTTTATGCCTGATGACCATAGCGAGGTGGTCCCACTCCTTCCCATCCCGAACAGGACCGTGAAACGCCTCAGCGCCGATGATAGTGCGGGTTCCCGTGTGAAAGTAGGACATCGTCAGGCTACTATTTGAAAGGCCTCCGTCGCAAGACGGAGGCCTTTTCCTTTTTGAGAATCGATATGTTGGCGCGCCTGCAAAGAGCCATAGCGTTTACGCTGCTGCTGTCCGTCACAGTATGGGCCGGGGTGTGCTTGTGTTGGGGCGACGCGAAATGGTCTGCTGGCGGCCTGTTTGTAGTGCTGGCGGGATACCTCTGCGTCCTAAGTTTCGAGTTCTTCTGTTTACGCGCCTCATACCGCTACGACGATTCGCTCGTGCCCACGTCGATGGACTTGCTGGCGGCCTATTTTCGGGAAGCACTTGCGGCACCGCGCGTCTTCCTTTGGCGCCAGCCCTTCAGATCATCGGCCGAGGTCGATTCACTCGGCGACGCGTTTGTCGGAAGGCGAGGAGTTGTGCTGATCCACGGCTTCGTCTGCAACCGGGGTATCTGGAATCCGTGGATGAAACGGTTTCGCTCGAGCGGCATTCCGTTCGTGGCGATCAATCTGGAGCCCGTTTTCGGTCCGATCGAGATGTATGGGCCCTCTATTGACGCCGCCGTAACCCGCCTGAACCGGGATACCAGGTTGCCGCCAATCATCGTTGCCCACAGCATGGGTGGATTGGCACTACGCCACTGGCTCGCGGGGTCGGGCGCAGACGAACGATTCCATCGAGCGGTGACGATTGCCACGCCGCATCGCGGCACCTGGCTGGCTCGATTCGGCCGCACCGCGAATGGCGTTCAGATGCGCGAAGGCAGCGACTGGCTAAGACAACTCGCCGCAGCTGAGGATCGCGCCTGCTGGGGCCGCTTCGTCTGCTTCTGGAGCCACTGCGACAACATTGTTTTTCCGACCGCCAACGCAACCTTGCCCGGCGCCGACAACCGCCACCTGCCCGCCACGCCTCACGTTGGCATGGTCGATCACCCCGAGGTGATCGGTGCCGTCGTCGAGCTGGCCTTGTCGTCGACGAGCACGCCACGTCGGATTTGATCGAGCTCGATGCTTTCGAACAGCGCCCGGAAGTTTCCCTCGCCGAACCCCTGGTCGCCCTTTCTCTGGATCAGCTCGAAGAAGATCGGCCCGATCACGGGCTGCGTGAAGATCTGCAGCAGGAGCTCGGGGGCTTCCGCGCCCGCCACCGAGGGGTCGATCGTGTGCGGCGTCGAGCCGTCGAGCAGGATGCGCAGGCGCCGCAATTCCTCGAGCCGTTCCCCGTGCCCCGGCAGGCGCCGGTCGACGAGGTCGTAGTAGGTATCGATCGTGTCCTGGAACGCGACGCCATTGACGCGCATCGCTTCCACCGCCGCATAAATGTCATCGGTGCCGAGGGCGATGTGCTGGATGCCTTCACCGCGGTACAGGTCGAGGTACTCGGCGATCTGGCTCTTGTCGTCCGAGCTTTCGTTGATCGGGATCCTGATCTTTCCGCACGGGCTGGTCATCGCCTTGCTCTTCAGACCGGTGAGCTTGCCCTCGATGTCGAAGTAGCGCACTTCGCGAAAATTGAAGAAGCGCTCGTAGAAGTCGGCCCACTCCTTCATGCGGCCGCGATGCACGTTGTGCGTGAGGTGATCGATGTAGGTAAGGCCCGCGCCGCGTGGCGTAGCCAACGAGGCGCCAGCAGCCGGCACGAAGTCGACGTCGTAGATGCTGATGTTGCCGATGTCGCCGGCCGCCGCACCGCCCTTGCCGTGCCAGCGATCGACGAAGTAGATCAGGCTGTCGCCGATGCCCTTGATCGCCGGGATGTTCAGTTCCATCGGTCCGGTGTGGTGGTCGAAGCCCCACGCGCCCAGCTCGAGCGCGCGCGTGTAGGCTTTGCCGGCGTCCTGCACGCGAAAGGCCATGGCGCACACGCTCGGCCCGTGCTGGCGCGCGAACCGCTGCGCGAACGAGTTCGGCTCCGCATTGATGATGAAGTTGATCTCGCCCTGCCGGTACAGCCTCACGTCCTTCGTGCGGTGGCGAGCGATGGCGGCGAAGCCCATCGTCTCGAACAGATGGCCCAGCGCAGCGGGGTCGGGAGCGGCGTACTCGACGAACTCGAAGCCGTCGGTGGCCATCGGGTTGTCCCAGGGAGTGAACTGCATGTCGT
>JBBRFD010000327.1:0-2425 GCA_038224985.1 Reyranellales bacterium | reverse complement strand
CGACATCGCGGCCCTTGCCCAGCGCCTCGGCCGCCACGCCGAGATGCTCGATGGGCACCAGCTCGCGGCGCATGAACCAGATGGCGAGACCGAAGAGCACGAAGGCGAGGCCGACCTGGGCCAGCACATAGGCGAAGCTCGAGCCGAAGGTCAGGCGCAGATGCGGCACGATCACTTCCATGACGTCGCCGTCGGAGAGCTGGATCTCGATCAGCGCCTGCTCGTTGCCGATGTTGCTGTCGATGTAATAGGGCCTCTTCAGGTCGGCATCGAGCGCGCCCTGGAGTTCGCGGCCGACGATGTCGAAATGCTCCGGTGGCCTGAACTCGCGCACGATGCCGCGCTTGAAGCTGACATAGACGATGAGGTCCTGGCGGGCGGTGCGCACGATCCATTCGCGATGCGCCTCGTCGGGAAACTGGGCGCGCAGCGAGATCAGCATGCGCAGGTCGCGCACCAGCAGGACCGACAGGCGGTTTGTCACGTTGTCGCCGCGCTGGGTGTAGAACCACCAGGCGCTCAGCGCCTGCAGCAGCAACATGGGCACGACCAGGATGATCAACGCCCGGGCGAACAGGGTCTGCGGCGAATGGCGGTCGGCCCAGCGGGCGACGCGCTCGAAGAGATCGCCGACGCTCATGCGGACGGGCTCACGCGTCGACCAATCTATAGCCCTGGCCGCGCACCGTGCGCAGGAAACGCGGGAAGGTTGGGTCGGGCTCGATCTTGCGGCGCAAGCGCGTCACCTGCACGTCGATGGCGCGCTCGTTGACGGCGGCGCCGACGCTCTTGCACAGGGTCTCGCGGCTCAGCACGTCGCCGATGCGCAGGACGAAGACACGCAGCAGGGCGGTCTCGGCATCGGTCAGCGGCACGCGTTTGCCCTTGTGCTTGAGTTCGTTCAGTTCGAGGTCGAATTCCATCGGCCCGAAGGCCACCAGCCGTATCGACTCGGCCGTCGTTTCCGCCGCCGTCGGCCGGCCGCGGCGCAGGATGCTCTGGATACGCAGCAGCAGCTCGCGCGGTTCAAAGGGTTTGCCGAGATAGTCGTCGACGCCTTTTTCCAGGCCGGCGATGCGGTCCTTGGGATCGCCCATGGCCGTCAGCATCAGGATCGGCACGTCGTCGGTCTTGCGCAGGTCGCCCGCGAGTTCCAGGCCCGTTTCGCCCGGCATCATGACGTCGAGCACGATCAGGTCGAAGTCGAGCAACTGGCGGCGCTGGCGTGCCTCGCCGGCATTGGCGGCCGTGGTGACGCGGAAGTCGTTGCGCGACAGGAAGGACTTCAACAGCTCGCGCAGGCGGGTGTCGTCGTCGACGACCAGGATATGCGGCTTGTCGGACGAGGCGTCCATTTTGGTCAGGGCGCCGGCAGGCGTCCGCTGCGGATGCGCTTCTCGACCTCGGCGCGTTCCACCGGGTCGAGCAGGCCCAGCAGCACCTTGCGGAAGCCCTCGACGGCATCGGCGCCGGTCTCGCGATAGGCACGGGCGAAGCGCTGGCTCTGCCGCTCGGTCAACTCATGTTCGAGCTTCTTGCCCTTCTCGGTGAGTTCGAGCCGGCGCTCACGGCGGTCGCGCGCGCCGCTCTTCTGCTCGACATAGCCCTGCTCGATGAGGTCCTTGAGCACGCGGCTGATCGATTGCTTGGTGACTTTCACGATCGACAGCAGGTTGCCCACGGTCTGACCGGGATGGCGGCCGATGAAATAGAGGGCGCGGTGATGGGCGCGGCCCAAGTGATAGTCCTTGAGCTGCTGGTCCGATTCGAACGTGAAATCGCGATAGGCGTAGAAGAACAGCTCTATGCCCTGGCGCAATTCCTCGTCGCGCAGGAACAGCGGGTTCGCGGGGGGTCGGTTCTCCACCATGTCGCCCAACTATAGGCCGGGCGGAAGGGCCTGACCTAGAACCACATTCGACCTGAAAGGATGTATTAGGTCAGTAATATTGACAAGGTCAGTGATACTGACCTATTTATGTAGAAAGTTGCCACACAGAGTCGAGGTTCGCAATGTTTGGAACGATGGATGACCGCGATGGGTTCATTTGGTGCGATGGCAAGCTGATGCCATGGCGCGAAGTGCGGATGCATGTCCTGACGCATGCCCTGCATTACGGCTCGGCCGTCTTCGAGGGCGAGCGGATTTACCAAGGCCGCGTCTTCCGCCTGGCCGCCCATAGCCAGCGCCTGATCAACTCCGCCCGCCTGCTCGATTACGAGCTACCCTACAGCCGGGCCGAGATCGAGGCGGCGACGCGGGCCGTGGTGAAGGCCAACAACCTGCAGTTCGGCTACGTCCGCCCCGTTGCCTGGCGCGGCTCGGAAGTGCTGGGCGTCTCGGGCATCGGCACCACCGTGCATCTGGCCATCGCGCCCTGGGGCAACGAGGGCAAGCTCTCGATCGAGGCGCGCGATGCCGGCA
>JBBRFD010000326.1:0-2632 GCA_038224985.1 Reyranellales bacterium | reverse complement strand
GTGCGCGTGCTCGCCACCATGCAGATCGACAACGAGCCGCAGTACAAGGAAGTGCTGAAGCAGTATCCGATTCCGGGTGTGAAGTAGGGAGTGAAATGACATGCGCCTGAAAGATCGCGTCGCCATCGTCGTCGGCGCCGGCCAGAGCCCCGGCGAGGGCTTGGGCAACGGCCGCGCCACCGCCCTCACCTTCGCGCGCGAAGGCGCCAAGGTATTGTGCGTCGATCACAATCTCGCCTCGGCCCAGGAGACGGTCGACCTGATCGGCCAGAACCAGGGCACGGCGGTGGCCTTCAAGGCCAATGTGACCAAGGATGCCGAGATCAGGGCCATGGTGGGCGAGACGCATGCCCGCTGGGGCCGCATCGACATCCTGCACAACAATGTCGGCGTCTCGCTGTCAGGCGGCGATGCCGAGCTGCTCGATATTACCGAAGAGGCCTTCGACCGCTGCGTGGCCATCAACCTCAAGAGCTGCATCCTGGCCGCCAAGCATGTCATCCCGATCATGCGCAGCCAGCAGAGCGGCGTGATCATCAACATCTCCTCGATGGCCGTGATCACGACCTATCCCTATGTCGCCTACAAGGCGACCAAGGCGGCGATGGTCGCCTTCACCGAGCAGCTCGCCTACCAGAACGCGCAATACGGCATCCGCGCCAATGTCATCCTGCCCGGGTTGATGAACACGCCGATGGCCGTCGACACCCGGGCGCGTGAGTTCAAGAAGACCCGCGCCGAGGTCGAGGCCGAGCGCGACGCCAAGGTACCGCTGCGCAGGAAGATGGGCACCGGCTGGGATGTCGCGAATGCCGCCTTGTTCCTGGCGTCGGATGAGGCCAATTTCATCACCGGCGTGACGCTGCCGGTCGACGGCGGCGCCAGCGTGCGCAGAGGTTAAGGCACGGTCCTTGCGTGTTGGGGCCGTCAACTAGAGGACTGATCATGCTTGGGCAAATCATGCTGGGACGTATTCTCACAACGGCTGCAGTTGCGCTGTCTTTCTGTGGCGTCGCGCTGGCGCAGGATGCCGACCATCCCAAGGACAAGCCGCTGGTCGTCGGCTCCGATTTCGGCGTGGCGCCGTGGATGGTACGTGGCGCCAGCGGGCCGGAAGGCTTCGGCGTCGACATGATCAAGGAAGTGGCCAAGCGCATCGGCCGGCCCGGCGTCGAGATCGTCGATGTCAACTTCTCCGGCCTCTTCGCCGCCCTCTTCTCAAAGCGCATCGAGTTTACTGTCAATCCGCTCAACATCACCGCCGAGCGCGCCGAGCGCATGCTCTACACCGAGCCGTTCTTCGCCACCGGCAACGGCTTCATCGTGCGCGCCGCCGACGAGATGAAGGGCTTCGAGGACCTCAAGGGCAAGCAGCTCGCCGTCAACCGCGGCACCATCTCCGACACCTGGGCCACGGCCAATGCCGAGAAGTACGGCTTCGAGGTCCAGCGCTACGACACCTTCCCCGACTCGGTACAGGCCGTCATCACCAAGCGCGCCTTCACCGCGTTGAACGAGATCCCGACCGCGGTCTTTGCCTCGAGCCAGAACAAGGCGATCAAGGTCGGCTTCAAGGACTTCAACGGCCGCAATTTCGGCTACGCCTTTCGTCTTGAGAGCACCGCCTATCGCAACACCGTCGAGGGTGCGATCGAATGCATGAAGAAGGACGGCACGCTCGTGAAAATGTACGAGAAGTGGTACGGCTCCAAGCCCGATGCCGCCTCATCGATCAATACGATCTTCCCGGGCTATGGCGCGCCCGATTTCAAGAACTACGATCCGGCACCGCACGAAGTGGTCTGCAAATAGCGGCCGCCGCGGCCTCTTATGGGCCCGCTGGCCGATAATTTCTTCAATGTCCGGATTCTCGCCCAGTATGGTCCTGCCATACTGGGCGGCTTCTGGCTCACCATCGAAGTGGCGCTGCTGACCATCGTCGTCGGCGTCGCCACCGGCCTCGGCCTCGCGGTGGTGCGCGCGATGCGCATCAGGGCCGCCGACATCGCCATCACCGTCTTCGTCGACATCTTCCGCACGCTGCCGCAACTCGTGGTCATCGTGTTCATCTATTTCGGCCTGCCCTATGCCGGCATCCAGCTCTCGCCTTTCGCCGCCACGGTGATCGCGCTCGGCGCCGTGCTGGCGGCCTTCGCGGCGGAAATCTTCTGGGCCGCGATCGAAACGGTGCCGCCCGGGCAATGGGACGCCGCACGCTCGCTCGGTCTCGGCTTCTTTCGCATCCTTTTCCTGGTGATCCTGCCGCAGGCGATCCGCATCGCCATCCCACTTCTCACCAACCGCGCCATCGCCATCACCAAGGGCACCGCGCTCGGCACCGCCGTCTCCCTGCCCGAACTTCTGGGCCGCGCGCAGAGCAGCATGGCCATTGCCGCCAATCCCTCGCCGCTGACGCTGGCTGCCGCTCTCTACCTGCTGTTCTTCGTGCCTCTGGTCGTCGCCAGCCGCTGGCTCGAAGGCCTCGGACCGAGAAGCCACTAGGATGGAAGCGCTCAACCTCTTCCTGGACAATTTCGCCGATTGGGATTCCTTCGTGCGCATCTGGCCGCTGTTGTGGCAGGGCCTGCAGCTCACCGTACTGCTCTCCCTCGTCACACTGCCCATCGCCATT
>JBBRFD010000325.1:0-2661 GCA_038224985.1 Reyranellales bacterium | reverse complement strand
ATCGCTCAAGGCAATGACGGCGAGTTGCGCCTCCGCCGCGATCTTCTGCATCAATTCGACGGGAGCGACCTTGGTGTTGGTAGGCTTGGCATACCGCTTGGTCGCCACGCCGGCCGACTTGAAATGGCCTTCGAGCCGGTCGAGGAATTCCTTGCCGCGCGACTTGCCGATATCCATCAGCGCCACGACCTTGCCGTCGAGCGAGGGCGGCGGCGCGAGACGCGCGCGGCGGACGGGCGATGTTTCCGCAGTGGGATCGCGCAACTTAAGTCCGGTCATGGACGGATCTCCTTGGTCACGGCCTGGCACTCTTCCCGAACGCGCTGGCCGGGCCAGCCGCCGATGATGGCGGAGAATAGCCCAGCAGGGCCGCCGGCGCGAACGATCAGCACGCCGTCAGGCGGCGGCTGGAACTTGTCGATCATCTGGTCGGCGAATTTGGCCGGCAGCCCCTCGGCCACGCCCTGCGCGTCCTGAATGAGATCGCGGCCGGGCCGCTTCAGCGCCTGATAGAGCTCGTCTTCGATGCGGCGGCGGTTCCAGCCGCCTTCCTTGAAGAGGGCGTAATGCTCGGGCGACAGCACCAGCACGGCATTGCCCGAGTCGCAGAGCTTGGGATGGCCGACGCCGAACAGCGCCATGGCCATCGAACGCACCAACTCCTCCGGCGAGCGCGACTTCTGGTCGATGAAGCCATGCACGCCTTCGCCATGGAACAGCGTGACGGCGCTCTTGCCGGCAGCGACGCCGCGGCGCACCGACAGCGGCTCCCACTCGGGATCGCTCTCGTCCTCGGCGAAGCAGAAGGTGTATTTGCCGGGATTGCCCAGCGTGGCCCGGTCCATGCCGCCCGGCAGGCCACCACCGACATTGCGCACGATCAGCTGCAACGCGCGGCCGATGGTGGCATTGGCGCGATTGCCCTGGCCCAGCGCATTGACGCCGCTGTTCATGCCGATGGCCTTGGCGGCCGGCCCGTTGATCATCACCAGCGGTCCGGAGAAATGCGTGGTGCAGAGCAGGCCATGCAGCACGAAGAGCGGATCGAGGGCTGCTTCCAGCACGCCCAGCACGACGGGCATGTATTCCGGCTTGCAGCCCGCCATCACCGCATTGATCGCGACCTTCTCGACGGTACAGGGCGACAGGTTGGGCGGGATATTGCCGACGATCTCATCGGGCTTGCGGTCGGTGCCGCCCAGCATGCGCAGGATGCGCGCGTCGGTCGGCGGCACGACGGGCAGGCCGTCGCTCCAGCCGCGCTCGAAGCAAGCCTCGATGGGATCGTCCCATTCGCCGACGGCGATCTCGCGCGAGGCGAGGCCCGGATTGCCGTAGCGCGCCACCAGCGTCTCGTGGACGCCGGGCTCGACGCTCTTGGAGCCACAGCCCGGCTGCCAGGCCGGCAGACCGTCGACCCTCGCCGCGTCACCGACCAGCCGCGTCCATTCCTTGATGTCCCAGCCCACGGTGCGCTCGACCTCGATGCCGCCCTTGAAGCGGATCAGGGTCGGCACGGTCTCGACATTGAGCCTGAACGAGCGCTCCAGGTCGTGATCGTCGACGACATGGGACACGCCCGACGGAAAACTCGGGTCGTCCTGCGTGAAGACGGTGAGTGGCCCGGCGCGGTCGAGCTTGCGCATCACCGGCTCGATCAGGGTGCAGGTCGGGCAGTCGCGCTTGGCGACGATGACGAAGCCATCGGCAGGAAGGGTGCTCATTACCCCTCAGCCAACAGCGCCTTCACCTCGGAGTCAATGAAGGCAGCGTCCTCGGGCTGGGCCCAGGGATTGCCGGCGCGGTGGCCCCAGACCGAGGGAATCTCGGCGAGACGGCCCTTCTTGAGGAAAGGCAGCTCCTCGCGATTGTCGTCGGTCTGGAAATAGAGGTCGGTGGCGCTGGGCATCAACAGCACGCGCGCCTCGATCGAACCGAGCGCCTTCTTGAGGTCGCCCTTGTAGAGGTCGTTGTCGGAGATATCGCCGGCCTGCCAGGTCGAGAGCTGGCACAGGAGATTGTCGGCATCGCGCTTGAGGTAATTGTCCTCCCAGCCGCGGATGAGAAAGTCCTCGAGGCTGGTGAAGCCGAGACCGCGCCACAGCTCGCGGCGATAGAAGGTCTGGCTGACCGCCCAGCCGGCATAAATGCGGCCCATGGCGCGCAGGCCCTTCTCCGGCTTGGTGGGGAAATACTCGCCGTTGAAGTTGGGATCGGTCTGCAGCGTCAGGCGGATCGATTCGAGAAAGACGAAATTATGCGGCGCCGTCCTGGCCGAGCCACAATTGACGACGATGCGCTCGACATCCGAACCGAAGAGCGCGCCCCAGTGATAGGCCTGCTGTGCGCCCATCGACCAGCCATAGACCAGTTTTACCCGCGAGACGCCGAACACTTCCTTCAGCAGGCGCTTCTGCTGCGTGACATTGTCGACGCTGGTGATGCGCGGGAAGCCTGCCTTGGTCGCGGCGTTGGACGGCGAGGTCGAGAGACCATTGCCGAACATGTTGGGGATGACGATGAAATACTTCGTCGGATCGAGCGCATGCTGCGGTCCGATCAGCCATTCGATATCGGGATGCTGCGCGGTGTAGCTGGTCGGATAGACGATGACGTTGTCGCGCGCGGCTGAGAGCGTGCCGTAGGTCTTGTAGACGATCC
>JBBRFD010000324.1:0-2674 GCA_038224985.1 Reyranellales bacterium | reverse complement strand
GCCCGCTCCGCTGGTCGAGCGGCTGCGCGCCGAGGGTGACACGAGCCCCTGCGACGTCTTCATCACGACCGATGCCGGCCGCATCGAGCGGGCGCGCCAGATGGGCCTGCTCCAGGCGGTGTCGTCGCCGGCGCTCTCGGCGGTGCCGGCGCATCTGCGCGATCCGGACGGCACCTGGTTCGGCTTCTCCAAGCGCGCGCGCGTCATTCTCTACAACAAGGAGAAGGTGAAACCGGCCGAGGCGCCGACCTACGAAAGCCTCGCCGATCCCCAGTGGAAGGGCAGGATTCTCACCCGCTCATCGGGCCATATCTACAACCAGTCGCTGACCGGCTCGATGCTGGCGGCCATCGGCCCGGAAAAGACCGAAGCCTGGGCCAAGGGCGTGGCGGCCAATCTCGCGCGCGCACCGCGCGGCGGCGATACCGACCAGATCAAGGGCGTGGCGGCGGGCGAGGCCGATCTTTGCCTGGCCAATACCTACTACTACGCGACGCTGATGCGCTCGAAGAAGCCGGAGGATCGCGAGATCGCCCACAAGGTCGGCGTGATCTTCCCCAACCAGGCCGACCGTGGCACGCATGTGAATATCAGCGGTGGCGCCATTGCCAAGCATGCGCCGAACAAGGACGGCGCCCTGAAGTTTCTGGCCTACCTCGTCTCGCCGCCGGCGCAGAAATACTTCGCCGATGGCAATTCGGAATTTCCGGTCGTCGCTGGCGCCGAGTTGTCCCCTGAGCTGAAGTCGCTGGGCGCCTTCAAGGAAGACCAGCTCAACGCCCGCGTCTATGCCCAGAACAACGCCGAGGCGCTGAAGATCATGGACCGCGCCGGCTGGAAGTAGAAATCGCCCGGCTGAGCAGCAGCACCGGCAGCAGCGACACCGCCACGATCACCAGGGCGCCGACGGCGGCCTGGGCGAGGCGTTCATCCGAGGCGAAGCGGTAGACGCCCACGGCCAGCGTGTCGAAATCGAACGGCCGGATCAGCAGCGTCGCCGGCAATTCCTTCATCACTTCGACGAAAGCCACGATGGCCGCCGTGAAGGCCGGCCCGCGCAGCATCGGCAAATGGATACGACTCAGTATCTCGCGCGGCCGGGCGCCGAGGATGCGCGCGCTGGCGTCCATCGCCGGATCGATGGCGGCCAGCGCCGGGCTGATATTGGCGATGCCCACCGCCAGGAATCGCACCGTATAGGCCAGCAGCAGCGCGAAGACCGTGCCGCTCAGGATCAGCCCGGTCGAGACGCCGAAGAGGCCTTGCGCCGCGCGGTCGAGCGCTTGGTCGGCCGCGATCAGGGGAAAGAGAATGCCGACGGCGATGACGGCGCCCGGGATGGCATAGCCGAGGGCGGCGAATTCGATAGCGCGGTTGAAGGCGCGCCGCTGCACCAGCCGGCCGGCATAGGCGAGGAAGAGGGCAAGGCTCACGATCGCCAGGGCCGCCACGCCCGCCAGCATCAGGCTATGCACGGTCTCGCGCAGGAAAGACGGGTCGGCCAGCGCGACGCCCGAGCCGAGGGCGAGATGGAGGAGATGCAGGACCGGCACTGCGAAGCCCAGCAGGACGGGGAGCACGCAGAACAGCGCCGCCGCGGCGCCTTGGACCGAGCCCAGCGTTACCGGCTCGGCGGTGAGGCGCAAGTTGGCGGCGATTTGGACGCGGCTGCGACCGCGTGACTGGCGCTCCAGCAGGACCAGCACGATGGCGATGGCCAGCAGGACGGTGGCGATTTGCGCGGCGCCCTCGCGATTGCCCATGCCGAACCAGGTCCGGTAGATCGCCGTCGTGAAGGTGTGCACACCGTAATATTGAACGGTTCCGAAATCGGCGAGCGCTTCGAGCAGGGCCAGCGCCATGCCGGCGGCGATGGCGGGACGGGCCAGCGGCAGGCCGATGCGCAGAAAAGTTAGCCACGGACCGTGCCCGAGGATGCGGCTCGCTTCGAGCAACGGCTGCGACTGCGCGAGGAAGGCGGCGCGGGCGGCGAGGTAGACGTAGGGGTAGAGTACCAGTGTAAAAAGTGCCGCGACGCCGCCAGCCGAGCCGAAATCGGGGAACAAGTAGACGCCGCGGCCCCAGCCGGTCAGCCCCCGCAACGCCGTCTGCAGCGGGCCGGCAAAGGCCAGAAGGTCGGCATAGGCATAACCGATGATGTAGGTCGGCAGCACCATCGGCAACAGCAGCGCCCATTGCAGCAGGCGGCTGCCGGGAAAGCGGCACATCGTAACCAGCCAGGCCGTGCCGGTGCCGATCGCCACGGTGCCAAGGCCGACGCCCAGCAACAGGATCACCGTGTTCCATGCGATGTCGCGAAGTTGCGTGTCGGCGAGATGGCGCCACATCTCGTCCTGGCCGACGAAAAGGCTCGAGGTGATGCCGAGCAGGGGCAGGGCCACCAGGCCAACAACCGCCAGGGCGCCTATCCGCCAGATCACGACGGCTTCCTCAACGGGGTGCTCAAACGAAAACGCACGCCACCGCAAGGCGGTGGCGTGCGTCGAAGAACATCGCGAGGCCTGTGGGCCAAGCGGCTTACTTCTCTTCGGTCTTCTCTTCCGTGGTTTCGGCAACCTCGCCCTCGGCGGCCGGCTCGGTCGCCTTGGCGGTCTTGGCCTCGAACAGGGCGGCAGCCTGGGCGGCGGCTTCCTGCGCGGCCTGGGCCGCCTCG
>JBBRFD010000323.1:0-2763 GCA_038224985.1 Reyranellales bacterium | reverse complement strand
AGGGCTTCTCGGCCAAGCCGGTCGGGGCCGGTCCCTACAGGATCGTCAGGAACGAGCAGGGCACGGAGGTGCTGTTCGAGCGCTTCGACGACTATTGGGCCGGCTCGCCCAAGGGCAAGCCCGCGATCAAGAGGCTGCACGTCCGCTTCGTGCCCGACCTCGCGACCTCGGTGACCGAGCTGCTGGCCCAGCGCACCGACTGGATCTGGAACATCAACCCCGACCAGATCGACAGCATCAACAAGATCCCGACGCTGCAGGCCGTCCTGCAGGAATCGATGCGCGTCGGCTATCTCTCGATCGACGCCGCCGGGCGCTCCGGCGCCGAAAATCCGCTGACCAAGCTCAAGGTGCGCCAGGCGATCTGGCACGCCATCGACCGCCAGCAGATCGCCGACAAGCTGGTGGGCGGCGGCAGCCGCGTGCCGCCGGCGCCCTGCTTCCCCAGCCAGTTCGGCTGCGATGCCGATGCCGCGGTGAAGTATCCCTACGATCCGGCCAAGGCCAAGGCGCTGCTGGCCGAGGCGGGCTATCCCAACGGCTTCGAGATCGACTACGTCACCTACGTGCAGCCGACGCAGTGGAGCGCTGCCCAGCAGAACTTCCTGCAAGCCGTCGGCATCAGGGTGAAAATCAACCAGCTCCAGGTCTCGCCCGCCATCCAGAAGGCGCAGAAGGGCGAAGCGCCGCTCTATCACGGCTCGTGGGGCAGCTACTCGATCAACGACGTCTCGGCCATCCTGCCGGTGATGTTCGGCGCCGGCGCGCTCGACAACTACTCGAAGGATCCCGAACTCGAGAAGCTGGTCGCCGAGGGTGGCGCCTCCTCCGACCCGGCGGTGCGCAAGAAGGCCTATTCGGCCGCCATCAAGATCGTCACGGAGAAGGCCTACTGGATGCCGGTCCACACCTATGTGAACCGCTACGCCTTCACCAAGACGCTCGAGTTCAAGACCTACCCCGACGAGCTGCCGCGCTTCTACTTCGCCAAGTGGAAGTGACGTCCGGCTAATCCGCCGCGTCGGAAAACCGCGCCAGCGGCTTCCATGAACGGGCCTCGCGGTCGGCGTCCCAGGCGTCGACCGCGGTCTGAAGATTGAGCCAAAGAGCTGTCGAAGTGCCGAACACCTTGGCCAGCCGAGCTGCCACCGTCGGCTCGATGCGTGCATGGCCGTGGACGATATCGCTCATGTGCTTGCGGCTCACGCCTATTGCGCGACTGAGAGCGGCGATGCTGATGCCGCGCTCGTCGAGATAATGGGCACGCAGAATATCGCCTGGCGTGGAGGGGCGGCGCTTGCGCTCGATCATGGGAGAACCTTCCTGCGAACGATCTAGTGATAATCTTCGAAATCGACATCGATGGCGCGGCCGTCCTGCCAGCCGAAGGTGATGCGGTAATTCCCCGAGACCCACATCGAATAGCGGCCGGCTTCGCTTCCTCTCAACGCGTGGAATTTCCGCACATTGCGAAGGTCTACGAGATCGGTCGCTCCATCGATATGGTCGAGAATCAGAATCGCCGGCTTGTGATAGGCCGAGCCGATCTTGCTTGAGCGGCCCGACACGAACAGATCCTGCAGGCCTTTGTGCCTGAAATTTGCGATCGACAACGCCACCTACCAAGTTACGTCACCTTCCGGGTGACAGTCTAGCGGGCTCATTGCAGTCGATCAAGGTACGAGAAGACATTCCACGCCACCACCGGGCCGGGCTTTGAGCGATGGCGTTTGCGTCGAGCAGTGCGCTTCGGCGGTCAGGCAGCGCGGGTGGAAGTGGCAGCCGGGGGATACGGCTTTCGCCACCGAGAAGGCCTACGGGATGCCGGTCCACACCTACGTGAACCGCTACGCCTTCACCAAGACGCTCGAGTTCAAGACCTATCCCGACGAGCTGCCGCGTTTCTATTACGCCAAGTGGAAGTAAGCGCCGAGGACCGCGGGCGTCCCGCCCGCAGTTCGCAATGGCTGTCAAGTTTTTCGTGAAGGTACGCCCCGGGAAACTGGGAAGTCTTGGCTAAAAGCCTTGTGCCATCGGCATCGGAGGCTTCCCACCGGAGTGGGAAGTCAGGGAACCAGCAAACACTCCACGCCGCCCCCGGGCCGAGGCCTGAGCGGCGGCGTTTCTGTTGCACAGCGTGCTTCGGCGATCGGGCAGCGCGGGTGGAAGCGGCAGCCGGGCGGGATATTTGCCGGGTCGGGCAGGATGTCGCCCAGACCGACATCGGGCACGCCGAGGCCGGGTTCGGGCGTCAGCACGGAGGCCAGCAGCGCCTTGGTGTAGGGATGCTCGGGCGCGTGGAACAGCGTCTCGACCGGTTCGGTCTCGACGATGCGGCCGAGATACATCACCGCCACGTCGCTGGCGACATGCTCGACCACCGCCAGATTGTGGCTGATGAACAAATAGGTGAGGCCAAGGTCGCGGCGCAGCTCCGACAGGAGATTGAGGATCTGCGCCTGCACCGAGACATCGAGCGCACTGGTCGGCTCGTCGCAGACGACGATGCGCGGGCGCAGGACGAGGGCGCGGGCGATGGCGACGCGCTGGCGCTGGCCGCCGGAAAGCTGGGTCGGCAGGCGCGTGCCCATTTCGGCCGAGAGGCCGACGCGTTCGAGCATCTCGGCCACGCGCTTGTCGGTCTCGGCGCGGCCGATATTGCCCTGGGCGCGCAGCGGCATGGCGACGATGTCGCGCACGCGGCTCAGCGGATTGAGCGAGGCGAAGGGGTCCTGGAAGACCGGCTGGATCAGGCGCGCGCGG
>JBBRFD010000322.1:0-2840 GCA_038224985.1 Reyranellales bacterium | reverse complement strand
ACCTGCGCAAGATGAACGAGGGGCTGAAGCTGGCCGCCCCGAACATCCGACATTGAACGAACACTGGGAGAAACGCGCATGACATATCGACGTTCGTCGACCCTTGGGCGCCGCGTGGTCCTTGCAAGGGCAGGCGGCTATGGGCTCGCGGCTATTGCCGGCGTGCTGGCGGCTCGCGAGGCCGCCGCGACCCCGGATGCCGCCCGCGACTGGCTGGCGGCGCTCGCCAAGGGCGCAGCGAAGGACGGCAAGGTCTCGATCAAGGCGCCGGAAATCGCCGAGAACGGCAACGCCGTTCCCGCGACCGTTACCGTCGAGGGCGAGATGACGGAGAAGTCCTACGTGAAGGCGCTGCATATCGCAGCCGACGGTAACCCCAATCCGGGCGTGGCGTCCTTCACCTTCACGCCGCTGGCGGGCAAGGCCGAGGTTCAGCTTCGGGTGCGCCTGTCGCAGACGCAGAAGCTGATTGCGGTGGCGGAGATGAACGACGGTTCGCTGTTCGTCGCCAGCCGCGAGGTCAAAGTCACCATCGGCGGCTGCGGCGGCTGAGGGAAGAGGAGAGAGCGATGTCCGACGATATCAAGCCGCGCGTTCGGGTCCAGACGAAAGCCAAGAAGGGCGAGGTTGTCGAGGTCAAGACCCTCGTCACCCATCCCATGGAGAGCGGGCAGCGCAAGGACGCCGACGGCAAGCTCGTTCCGCGCCTGATCGTGAGTTCGTTCGACGCCACCTACAACGGCAAGCCGGTGATGAGCACCAAGCTCGAACCAGCCATCTCGGCTAATCCATACATGGCGTTCTTCGTGCGGGTCGACGAGAGCGGTACGCTCAAGCTCACCTGGACCGACGACAACAAACAGAACTGGACGTCCGAGACAAAGATCGAGGTCGTCTGATCCATGTCCGTGCTGGGGCGCCGCGAACTCCTGCAGGTTGCGGCGGCGACGACTGTGTTGGCGGGCGCGCGACCTGTTGCAGCGCAGGCTGGTCGGCCAACCCAGGACGATCTTCTGCGTTTCAAGGCCACGGGGCAGCTCACACTGCTCCACTTCACCGACCTGCATGCCCAACTCGTGCCTCTCTACTTCCGCGAGCCCTCGGCCAACGTCGGCGTCGGCGAGGCGCGCGGGCTGCCGCCGCATATCGTCGGCGAGAAACTGATCGAGGCCTTTAAGCTCGGTAACGGCACCTACGACGCCTACGCTCTGGCGTCGGCTGACTTCCCGGCGCTGGCAAAGACATTCGGCCGCATCGGCGGCCTCGACCGCCTCACCACCCTGGTCAAGGCGATCCGCGCCGAGCGGCCGGGCCGTGTGCTGCTGCTCGACGGCGGCGACACCTGGCAGGGCAGTTATACGTCGCTGCAGAGCAAGGGCGCCGACATGGTGCGGGTGATGAACGCGCTCGGCGTCGAGGCGATGACCGGGCACTGGGAGTTCACCTATGGCGCCAAGCGTGTCGAGGAGTTGGTCAAGGAGCTGAAGTTCCCCTTCCTGGCGGGCAACGTGAAGGAAGCGACCTGGGGCGATCCGGTTTTCGAGGGCGCGATCGTCGTCGAGCGCGCCGGTTTGAGGATTGGCGTGATTGGCCAGGCGTTTCCCTACACGCCGGTCGCCAATCCGCGGCACTTCATTCCAGATTGGTCGTTCGGCATCGAGGAAGAAATTCTCGCCGGCCGCGTGGCCAAGCTGCGTGACGACGGCGTCGATCTGGTGGTGATGCTGAGTCACAACGGCTTCGACGTCGACCGCAAGCTCGCGGGCCGCGTCAAGGGCATCGACGTCATCCTGACAGGCCACACGCACGATGCGATCCCGGCTGCCGTCAAGGTCGGCAATACCCTGCTGATTGCCTCGGGCAGTCACGGCAAATTCCTGGCGCGGCTCGACCTCGAAGTGAAGGACAAGCGTATTGCCGGTTATGAATTCCGGCTGATCCCGGTGCTGGCCGACTCGATCCGCCCGGATCCGGAGATGGCGGCGATCGTGGCCGACATCCGCAAGCCGCATGAAGCGGTGCTGTCACGAGTATTGGGACGTGCCGACTCGTTGCTCTATCGCCGTGGCAACTTCAACGGCACCTTCGACGATCTTATCTGCCAGGCTTTGCTGGCGGAACGCGACGCCGAGATCGCGCTGTCGCCCGGGTTCCGCTGGGGAGTGACGTTGCTGCCGGGACAGGACATCACGATGGAGGATGTCTACAGCCAAACGGCGATCACCTATCCGGCGGCCTATCGCAGCCGGATGACGGGCGCCTTCCTCAAGGAGATCCTGGAGGACGTGGCAGACAACCTGTTCAATCCCGATCCCTACTATCAGCAGGGCGGCGACATGGTGCGCGCGGGCGGGCTCGCTTACACACTCGATATCGCCCAGCCGGTCGGCCGGCGCATCTCCGACATGACGCTGCTCAGAACCTCGGAAAAAATCGAGGCCGGCAAGGAATATACGGTGAGCGGCTGGGCTTCGGTCAACGAGGCCACCGAAGGGCCGCCAATCTACGAGGTCGTGAGCAAGTATATCGAACAGACCAAGACGGTGCGGCTCGCGCCCAACCGGCATGTGACGGTGCGGGGGGCGGACGCGGCCGGACTCTCGGATGGCTGAAGGGCACAAGGGTGAAGGCATGAAGAGCGGACGGCGCGGCTTTTTCGGGCGTAGTCTGGCGGCAGGTGGACTGGCCGCCCTTGTGGCGCAGCATCCCAAGATCGCGGCCGCCAGCGGCGGTCTCGATGGCAAGCCGCTGGAGGTGCCGGACTGGACCAAGATGCTGGGTTCGGGCGTGACCGAAGCTCCTTATGGAGCGCCATCGGAATTCGAGAAGAATGTCGTCCG
>JBBRFD010000321.1:0-3013 GCA_038224985.1 Reyranellales bacterium | reverse complement strand
GACATCGCCGTCGAAGGCGGCTTTGCCGTTGATCTTGAACTGATGGATGTAGGTCTTGTCCTTGAGCAGCTGCTCGGCCGGTTCGACGAAGCGCGGGCTATGGACCAGCGCCTCGAAGACCGGGTGATAGGTGTGCACGGCGAAGGCGGTGCGCACGACATCGCCGGTCTTCTCGCGGACGTTCTCGTCGCGCCGTTGCGCGAAGACGCCGGGGATCTCCGACTTCAGGATCGCCGTCTCTTCGGCTGAGAAATAGTTCGGGAAGAAGAGATAGCCTTCGTCGTCGAACTGCTTGAGCTGTTGCGCGGTGAGCTTCATGGCGATCCTCCCTATCGTGCGGTCTATGCCGCGTTCGGAACGTTGCGGGTCAATCGTTCAGCCAGCATGCCGGCGGCCTGCTCGGCGTGATCGCGAATTAGCGTCTCGGCCTCGCGGGCATCGCGTGCTTCCAGTGCACGCAGGATGCCCTCGTGCTCGCCCCAGACATTGGCGCGCAGGTCATCCTCGCCCAGCACGGCGGCCATGACGCGGCGCAGATGCTGCCAATGCGGCTGCGCCGTCTCGGCCAGCAGCGGGTTTCCCGAGGCCTCGTAGATGAAGAGATGGAAATCGATATCGGCCTCGATGGCGCTCGACACATGGCCGCTGGCGGCGGCGCGCTGGCCGACTTCCAGAAGCCTGCGGCCCTGTCGCGCCAGCTCGGGCGTGTAGCGGCCGGCGGCGAGGCGGGCGGCGGCGCCGTCCAGTGCGGCGCGGACGATATAGAGGTTGCGCGCCTGCTGCGTATCCAGCGGGGCCACGCAGACGCCCTTGCGACCGGCCTCGACCAGGAAGCCCTCGCGGCGTAGCAGCATCATCGCCTGCAGCACTGGCTGGCGGGAGACGCCAAAGCGCGCGGCCAGCTCCTCCTGGGTGATGCGGGCGCCCGGCTTGTACTCGCCCGAGCAGATGGCATCGACCAGGGCATCGTGGATGCGTTCGGAAAGATCGGGTTCGATGGTGAAGGGAGGCATGGTCTGTATACAGAACACAGAGTAGCCGGAGTCAACAGTTTAGCGCGCTTTCAGGCCTTTTGCCGCCAGTACGGGCAGGGCGCGGTCGGGGTAGTCGGTGATCAGGCCATCGACCTTGAGGTCGATCAGGCGGGCCATTTCGGCGGGGTCGTTTACCGTCCAGGGAATGACCTTGAGGCCCAGCGCATGGGCCTCCTCGACGGCGGCCGGGGTGACATTGCGCCAGAACGGGGACCACACGGCGCAGCCCGACGCCTTGGTGAGCTTCGGCACCGAGCCGCCGTGATCGGCCAGGCTGAGGCCGCCCAGCCAAGGCGAGGGCTGGATGCCGGCGCGGCGGATGGTGTCCATGTTGTTGCTCTCGATGGTGAGACAGGCGGTATCGATCTCCGGCGCGATGCGATGGGCTTCGATCAGGGTGCGCCAGTCGAAGGACTGGATGGTCGTGCGCTTCTCGGCCTTGGCCTCGCGCACGGCCGCAACCGTCAGCGCGGCGAAGCGCGCCGGGTCGGGCGTGATGCCAGGCAGCGACGGATCGAGCTTGGTCTCGATGTTGAAGCGGACGTCCGGTCCGCCCAGCTTGAAAAGCTCGGCCAGGGTCGGGAAGCGCTCGCCGTCCGTGGCCTTCTGTTGCGTGAACTGCCTGGCATAGGCGCGTGCCGGATTGAGGCGGCCGATGTCGTAGCGTTGCAGCTCGGCCAGGGTTAGCGACTGGATCGGCGGACCCATTGTCTCGAGCCAGCGGCCCTCCGAATCGCGCGTGAGGTCGGGATTGAGCAGCGGTTCGTGGCTCAGCACCAGCACGCCGTCCTTGGTGACGGCGAGATCGGTTTCCAGCGTCGTGACGCCAAGATCGAGGGCGGTGCGGAAGGCGGCTATCGTGTTTTCCGGCGCGAGGCCGCGCGTGCCGCGATGGCCCTGGAGGTCAAAGGCCTGCGCTGCCGAGGCGCTAAGCATCGCCACCCAGGTTGCGCAGACGAGCAATGCGATCCTCGATCTCGGGATGCGTGGCCATAAGCGCCGACGTCTTTTCGGTGACGCGCTGCACGGGATTGACGATGAAGAGATGCTGCGTGGCATTGCTCACTCCGGGGAACGGCTTGGCTGCCGCTTCGAGCTTGGTCAGGGCGGAAATGAGCCCGCTGGGATTGCGCGTGAACCTCACCGAGGTCGCGTCGGCAAGATACTCGCGCTGCCGCGACACAGCCATCTGCACGGCGCGCGCCGCCAGCGGCGCCAAGATGGCCACGACGATCAGGATGACGATGAGGAAGATCGCGCCGGCGCCAGAACTCTTCTTGTCGCTGTCGCGGCTGCGGAAGCTGCCCCAGTTCAGCATGCGCAGGATCATGTCGGCGACCAGCGCGATCAGGCCCACGGTGACGCCGACGATGGTCATGTAGCGCGTGTCGAGATTGGCGATATGCGACATCTCGTGGGCAATGACGCCCTGCAGCTCGTCGCGGCCGAGCGTGTCGAGCAGGCCGCGCGTGACGACGACGGCGGCGTTGCTGTTGGAAGTGCCGGTGGCGAAGGCGTTCAGCGCCTCGTTTTCCATCACATAGACGCGCGGCATCGGCACGCCGGCGGCGATCGACATTTCCTCGACGATATTGAAGAGCTGTGGCGCGTCGGGTTTCTCGATTTGCTTGGCGTCGGCCATGGCCAGTACCATGCGGCTGCCGAAGGCGATCGAAACAAGGCTCCAGACGACACTGATGGTGGCCATCACCATGGCCGCAGCCACGCCCAGCACGCTCCACAACGGCGTGCTGTCGGAGGTCTCGGCCTCCAGCGCCCAGCCGACGAGATAGCCCATGAGGGCGGCGATGCCTGTCAGCAGCGCCAGCAGCAGGAAGGTGTTGCGCCGGTTGGCCGCCTGCGCCGCGACGAAGTCGGCCGTGCCGGTCATCGCCTAGCGCAGCGCGACCTTGGGAACCTCGCGCTCGCCCTCCGGCATGTTGAACAGCTCCATCGGTCCGAAGCCCAGCGAGGCCGCG
>JBBRFD010000320.1:0-3023 GCA_038224985.1 Reyranellales bacterium | reverse complement strand
CGGTCGCCCAAGGCAGCCAGCGTGATGCGATTGATCGCGTCGGCGGTGACGGTGGCGCCGCCGGTCGCGTCCGGCAGGTCGCGCGTCGCCACCGTGTCGGCCGCGACCGTGCTCATGTAGCCGAGATCGGTAGCCGCACGGACCGTCGCCGAGATGCACATGTGAGTCTGGAAACCGCCGACGATCAGGTTCTTGCGGCCGATACCGGTCAGGATCTTGGCCAGATCGGTGCCGGCGAAAGCATTGGGGAGGCCCTTGTCGACGATGGTTTCGCCGGCGCGCGGCGTCAGCGCCGAGACAATTTCGTAGCCCGTCGAACTCGAATTGAACGCCTTGCCCTTGCTCACGTGGCGGACATGAACGACCGGCGCATTGGCCTGGCGCGCCTTGTCGAGCAGCACGGCGAGCGCATCGATGGCGGCGGCAACGCCCGACAGCGGCAGCAGGCCGTCGGTGTATTCGCGCTGGGCGTCGATGATCACCAGCACGCCATCGGCCATGGTGGCCGGCGTCGGCGTGGCGCCCGCCATCTGCAACATCGTCAATGCCATGTCGATCTCCCCGGAACTCTCACCCGCAACCACAACACCGGCGCGGCCCCAAGCGCGCGCCGGTTGTGTAAACCTGGCGCTCATCAACGCTCAAGACAGTGATTTTGGCAAGCGCCGCGGAGGCATTCCGAAGAAGGTCTGCACGCACATCACATCGGGTGACTGCGGGGTGACAGAGGGCGCGAGAGAGCGACTGCAGTAGGAACGTACTACCAATCGTACAATTCAGGATGGACGGATAGGCACCGATAGGGCAGCTTCCCTGCATTATGGATGCACCGCGCAAGCTTCTGGTCGATACCGTCGCCCAAAGACCCGACCTCGACCTCAAGAAGCTGTCGCTGTCGATCGGTCGCAACCATGCCTATCTCCAGCAATTCCTGATGCGCGGTTCGCCGCGCGAGCTGCCCGAAACGGTGCGTCATGCCCTGGCGCCCCTGCTCGGCGTCTCGCCCGACGACTTGCGCTCCTATGCGCCGCCCTCCGCCGGCGGCGGCCGGATCGAGTCCGACATGCGCCTGGCCCCGCCGCAACGCGCGGCCGAGCGCGCCGACCTGCCGGTCTATGCCTCGTCCGAAGGCACTGCCGGCACGCTCAACATCACCAGCGAACCGATCGTTTTCGTGCGCCGGCCCGAACCGCTCGTCTCGGTGCGCGACGGCTATGGCTGCTACATGATCGGCGACAGCATGAGCCCGGCCTACGAGCAGGGCGACCTGCTGTTGATCCATCCCGGCAAGCCAGTGCGGCCGGGCGACGACTGCGTTTTCGTGCGCGAGCCAGGCGAGGGCATCCCGGACGGCAGCCAGCACGCGCAGGTGCGGCGCCTGCTGCGCAACACGCCGGAAAAATTCCGCGTGAGGCAGTTCAATCCGGCGCGCGATTTCGACCTCGATCGTAGCCAGTGGACCCGCGTCCAGCTCATCGTCGGCAAGTACGCGCGCTGACGATTATGCGTCCGGCAGGATAGGATAGTGCCGTCCATGAAAACGATCATCGTCGGCGGCGGCATCATGGGTCTGGCGACCGCCTGGGGCCTGGCGCGCGACGGCCATGCGGTTGAACTCTTCGAACAGGGCCCGCTGCCCAACCCGCTGGCCTCGTCGATGGATGAGCATCGGCTGATCCGCCATGCCTACGGCGTCCACAAAGGCTACGCCCGCATGATCGACGAGGCCTATGCCGCCTGGGACCTCATGTGGTCAGACCTCGGGCAAAGGCTCTACGCCACCACTGGCACGCTGGCGCTCACCGGCAACGGCGCCGACTGGGCCGAGCGTTCGGCGGCGACGATGGCCGCACTCGGCAATCCGATGGCCGAACTCACCATCGCCGAACTGACGCGCCGCTTCCCGCTGCTCGATGCCAAGGGCGTCGAGCGCGCCTTCTGGATCGAAAGCGGCGGCGAGCTGTTCGCCCAGGACATCGTTGCCGCCCTGGTCGGCCACCTCAAGAAGAACCCGCACATCCGCCTGCACGCCAACACCCCCATCCGCTCCGCCGATCTCGAAAACGGCCGCGTGACGACCGCCTCCGGCAGCGAGCACAGCGCCGATGCCGTCGTGGCGGCGGCGGGCGCGTGGATGCCCCGGCTATTCCCGGGCCTCGCCCAACGCCTCGTGCCCTCACGCCAGGTCGTGATCTATTTCGACCTGCCGGCCGAGCAGCGCGCCGCCTGGGCCCAGGCGCCGATGATCATCGAGAAGACCGGCGATGTCGGTCTCTACCTCGTGCCGCCGCACCACGGCCGTGGCCTCAAGGTCGGCGACCATTCCTTCTCCCGCCAGGGCGATCCCACCGCCTCGCGTGAAGACGCCACCGCCGCGGAAATGCGGCCCCTGCTCGACCGCTGCGCCAAACTGCTGCACGGTTTCGAGCGCTGGCGCATCGACCGCCTGAAGGTCTGCTTCTATACGGTGACCGAGGACGAGCGCTTCGTGGTCGAGAAGCAGGGTGCCAAAGGCTGGGCAATGTCGCCCTGCTCCGGGCACGGCTTCAAATTCGGCGCGGTCATGGGCCTCGAACTCGCCCGCACCATCGCGGCGGGACGTTCACCGGCCCAGCATGCCGAGTGGGCCGCCGGGCTGGTCGGCGACCGCTAAAACTGAAGAACAGATCCGACAGGGAGACGAGAGATGGCCAAAGCCAAGCGGGGAACCCCGAAGACCGCACCCAAGGAAACCGGTCTGCGCCAGGGCCTAGCAACCTACGGCGATGCCGGCTTCTCGCTCTTCCTGCGCAAGGCCTTCATCAAGGCGGCGGGCTATACCGACGATGCCCTCGACCGGCCGATCGTCGGCATCACCAATACCTTCAGCGACTACAATCCCTGCCACGGCAACGTGCCCGACCTCATCGAGTCGGTGAAGCGCGGCGTCCTCCTTCAAGGCGCACTGCCCATGGTCTTCCCGACCGTGTCGATCCACGAGAGCTTCTCGCACCCGACCTCGATGTTCCTCCGCAACCTGATGT
>JBBRFD010000319.1:0-3084 GCA_038224985.1 Reyranellales bacterium | reverse complement strand
GACCAGCGCGCCCGGGCGCTGGCCATGCTGGCGCCGCAGATCGGCGCGCAGCAGGCCAAGGACTGGGGCCTGATCTGGGATGTCGTCGAGGATGCCGAGTTGATGACCAAGGCCACCGAGATCGCCCGCAGGCTGGCCGATGGCCCGACCCTGGCGCTGGGCCGCATCAAGGAGGCGCTCAACCGCTCGAGCGGCAACGATCTGTCGGCGCAACTCGACGTCGAGCGCGATTTCCAGCGCGAGCTCGGCCGCAGCGAGGATTTTAGGGAAGGCGTCACGGCCTTCCTCGGCAAACGCAAAGCCGAGTTCAAAGGAAAATAAGAAAGAGAAAAAAGGAGAAACGTTATGACGACGCCGCACAAGGAAATCACCTCGGGCTTGCAATTCCCCGAGGGCCCGATCGCCATGCTCGATGGCTCGGTCATCCTGGTTGAGATCGCGCGCGAGACGCTGACCCGCGTCATGCCCGACGGCAAGCAGCATATCGTGGCCAAGATGCCGGGCGGCCCCAACGGCGCCGCCGTCGGACCGAAGGGCAAGATCTATGTCTGCAACAACGGCGGCTTCAACTGGATCAAGCGGCCCGATGGGCGGCTGTTTCCCGGCACGCAGCCCGCTTCCTACAAGGGTGGCTCGATCCAGACGGTCGATCCGGAGAGCGGCAAAGTCGAGACGCTCTACGACTCCTGCGACGGGCGGAAGCTCAACGGTCCCAACGACATCGTCTTCGACAATGCCGGCGGCTTCTGGTTCACCGACCTCGGCAAGACCCGCGAATACGACAACGATCGCGGTGCCGTCTACTACGCCAAGGCCGACGGCTCCAGGATCGAGCAGAAGGTGTTTCCGCTGGAACGGCCCAACGGCTGCGGCCTCTCGCCCGACGAGAAGACGCTCTATGTCGTCGAGACGCCGACGGCGCGCTGCTGGGCCTTCGACCTCTCAGCACCGGGCACCATCAAGGATGCCAACGGCGCCTATCGCGGCGAGAAGGGCCGGGTGGTCGTAGGATTGGGCGGCTACCAGATGTTCGATTCGCTGGCCGTCGATTCGGCCGGCCATATCTGCGTCGCCACGCTGATCACCGGCGCCGTCTCCGACATCTCGCCCGACGGCAGTGCGGTGACGCAATTCAAGCTGCCCGATCCGATGGTCACCAATGTCTGTTTCGGAGGGAAAGACCTGCGCACGGCCTTCGCCACGCTGTCGATGACCGGCAAGCTGGTGAGCTTCGAATGGCCGCGTCCCGGCCTGCCGTTGAACTACCTCAACAAATAGGCGGGCTCAGCGCCGCGTCGAGGCCTTGGCCGTCCATGGCAGATTGACGTCGAGGACGGCGGCCTCGTCCAAGCGGTCGACCAGCAGCGGCCGCAACGTCTGCTGAAGATAGAGAGCCGCGCCGATGCTTTGATAGTCGGGCAGCAGCGTCCAGGTGACATAGAGCGTGCCCATGCGCTTGTAGTTCAGCACCTTCACGTCGTGGCGCTGGGCGCGCACGACCGTGGCGATCTGGCCGTGGCCGACCCTGATGGTGCGGGCGCGGTCGCCGCCCAGCCAGACGATGAAGGTTCCGTTGCTGGTCGAGGCCGCGACATTGACCTTCTCGAGCTCGCACCACAGGCCACCCGCGCACTTGGTCCAGGCGACCGAGAGCATCTAGGCCTTTGCTGCCGCCCGCACATCCCGGCTCGCGACGACCCGGCCCGAGGCATACGCCTCGTGGTTGGAATCGACGTCGGAGAGTTTGTAGCGGTAGTTGACCATCATGCCGTAGGACTGCTTCAGCCCGTTGGCGCTCAGGTCACCCAGCCAGTTCAGCCGTTCGACGATGGCGCCGTTCCCGAGATGGAAGTGTGCCACACGATCGAGCGCCCGTCCGCCCCCTTGTCCTCTATGTTCGGTTGTAGTGAGGTACTGCGCCGCAAGACGCACTAAAATGGGTCGCAGCGTCTTGTCGACCGCCGGCACTTCCCACCATTTCGGCCGGTCGAGCAGCGCCCGCACCGCCGCCGAGCCTTTGGCCGGATCGATCACGCTGCGCAGACTGACGATCTCGCTGCTCGTCAAAAGCTTGTCGTCCTCGTCCTTGAGGCGGCCATCGATATGGGCGCGCAATCCTGGGATCGGCGAGAGCGTGGCGAAATCCTTGAGGTTGGGCATTTCCTTCGCCAGTTCCGTCGCCACACGCTTGATCAGGAAGTTGCCGAAGCTGACGCCGGCCAGGCCCTGCTGACAGTTGGAAATCGAATAGAAGATCGCGGTATTGGCGGTTGCCGGGTCGCGAGTCGGCGCCTTGGGGTCGAGCAGGTTCTGCACATTGCCCGCCATGCCGTCGACCAACGCCACCTCGACGAAGATCAGCGGCTCGTCGGGCATGCGCGGATGGAAGAAGGCAAAGCAGCGCCGGTCCGAATCGAGTCGGTTCTTGAGGTCGCGCCACGAACGGATGGCATGGACGGCCTCGTAGGCCACGAGCTTTTCCAGCAATGCGGCGGGCGAGTGCCAGTCGATGCGCACGAGATCGAGGAAGCCGACATCGAACCAGGCGCCGAGCAGGGGGCGTAGATCGTCGGCCAGCGCCCGCGCCGCCGGATCGGCGCGGCCGAACGCCAGCAGCTCGGCGCGCAGGTCGACCACGAACTTCACGCCCTGCGGCACGCCCAGGAACTCCGCCAGCAGGCGCAGCGCCGGCGATTCGAGCGCCTTGGTCAGCGCGCGCGGCGACGCCTTGCCGGCCCGCCAGGCCTCGACCGCCGTGAGCGCGGCCTCGCGCGTCAGGCCGTAGTCGTGCGCCAGCGTCAGCAGGAATTTCTTGCGGCCCGCCGGCGACAGCGCGAGGAACGCCTGCCCCAGTTCGGCGGCTCGCGCACGCCGTGCCGTCTCGCCACCTTTGCCCTCAAGACAGGCATCGACGCGGCTCTTGAGGCGCGGGATGTCGTCGTCGGGCATGTCGGGCCGCAACGGTGGGGGCGCGCCCACGGCCTCACGCGCGCCACGGGCGGTCTCGATGAAGGCATTGCGCAGGCGTTCGAGCGTGCGGCCGGCGGTATTGGAGAACAGAAGAGCCATGGGCGGATTATGTCA
>JBBRFD010000318.1:0-3148 GCA_038224985.1 Reyranellales bacterium | reverse complement strand
TCGACTTCAGCAAGCTCCGTCTCGACGGCCTCTCGCTTTTTGCGAATTTCTTTCAGATTCACAATACCGGCCGCATCCGCCGCGACTATGTCGGTGGCGTCAACACCATCGCCGCCATCGAGGCCGTGCCGACGACACGGCTTTCCGAAGTCTGGCTGGAGCAGGCCTTCTTCGGCGGCGCCGTCAGCCTGAAAGTGGGCCAGATCGCCGCCGATACGGAATTCTTCTTCAGCGATCTCAGCGCCATGTTCCTGCAGAGCGACTGGCCGACCATCGCTGCCCTCAACCTGCCGAGCGGAGGGGCTGCCTATCCGCTGTCGACGCCGGGTCTGCGCCTCAAGGTCGTGCCGACGAAAGAACTGACGTTGCAGGTCGCGGTGTTGAACGGCAATCCGGCAGGGCCGGGATCGGGCGACGAGCAGGCGCGCAATCCGCACGGCCTCAACTTCCGTGTCTCCGACGCGCCCTTCGTCATCGCCGAGGCGCAGTATCGGCGCAACGGGCGGAAGACCGACTCCGGCCTCGCCACGACGCTGAAGCTCGGTGGCTGGAACCACTTCGGCGGTTTCGACGACCAGCGCTTCGCCAGCGACGGCCGGTCGCTGGCCGATCCCGCCAGCTCCGGCGTCGCCGCCCGCTACGGCGGCAACTTCGGCCTTTACGCCATCCTCGACCAGCAGCTCTACCGGCTCCCTGGCGGCACGGCGCAAAGTGGCGTCTCGGTCTTCGGACGTGCTTCGTTCAGCCCATCCGACCGCAGCACCATCGACCGCTACGTCGATGGCGGCTTCGTCGTCGCCGGCATGATTCCCGGCCGGCCCGACGACCGCTTCGGCGCCAGTGCGATCTATGCCAAATATTCGGAGAATGTGCGGGGCTTCGACCGCGATACGGCCGCGTTCAGCAATGCGGCGATGACCATACGCGATTACGAGACCAATCTCGAACTCACCTACATGGCGCAGATTGTCCCCGGCTGGACGGTGCAGCCCAATCTTCAATACATCTGGCATCCCAGTGGCGACGGGACGAAGAACGCCGTGGTGATCGGCGCGCGTTCCCTCTGGCGGTATTGAGGCCCGGGTAGCCCTCTTGCCGAGCCGCGCCGGACGGCGTGACAATCCTGCCCACAAACGGGATCAGCTATCCGGGAGGACGCGCCATGAAAGTCGGCACCGCGATGAACATGCTGCATGAGGCCGGCCGCGCCGATGCCGATGTCGTGCATGAGCATTTCGCGCTGGGCGATCTCGTCGAGCCGCTGGGTTTCGACTCGCTCTGGGCGCTGGAGCATCACTTCACCGGCTACGCCATGTCGCCGGCGCCGACCCAGCTGCTGGCCTATTTCGCCGGCCGCACCAAGCGCATTGCGCTGGGCACCGGCGTCATCGTGCTGCCCTGGCACGACCCGATCCGCGTCGCCGAGCAGATCGCGCTGCTCGACATCATGTGCGGCGGACGCTGCCTCTTCGGCTTCGGCCGCGGTGCTGCCACCACCGAATACGAAGGCTTCCGCGTTCCCATGGGCGAGGCACGGCCGCGCTTCGCCGAAGCCGCCGAGATCATCGTCAAGGCGCTCTCCCAGGAGGCGTTCGAGCATGACGGCGAATTCTTCAAGATCCCGCGCATGTCGATCCGGCCGCGGCCGATCTCGCATCCCGAGCGGCGCTTCTATGCGAGTTCAGTGAGTCCCGAATCGGCCGAGCTGATCGCCAAGCTGGGCTTCGGCATGCTGATGATCATGCAGAACGAATGGGCCAAGTGCCGCGCCGATATCGACGCGTTCCAGGCGATGTCGGCCAGCGCCGGCTTCACACCCAAGCCGCCGATCATCCTGACCAATTGCTCGGTCGCCGAGAGCCGCGAGGAAGCGCGCGAGCGCGCCATCCAGTATCTCGGCCGCAAGTGGCAGTCGATCGACGATCACTACCGCTTCTCCGACGGCCATCTCGCCAACGTCAAAGGCTACGAGGCCTATGGCAAAACCGCCAGGACCTACGCCAAGCTGAAGGATCCGGAGAACCTCAAGAAGTCGACGGACTTCTACGTCTCGATCCAGATCGTCGGCACGCCCGACGACTGCCTGCAGCAAATCGCCGAGCTGCGCGGCGTCACCGGCATGGAGCACATGGTCGCCGAATTCTCCTTCGGCAACCTGCCGCATCACCAGGCCGAGCGGAACATTCGCCTCTTCGCCGACCGCGTCCTGCCCACGCTGCAGCACGACAAGGCCTTCGCCGGACCGGCGGTTCTTTCGAGCGGCGCCGCGCCGAAGCGCGCCGCCAACGAAGGTATATTCGCGCCAGCCTAAGGAGCTATTGCTTCTTCGCACCCGGCAGGAAGTCGTCGAGTGGCACGCCGAAGCTGTTGAGCGCCCAGGAGACGAGGTTGTACTGCCCGATGGTGAAGACGACATCCATCATCTGCTCGGTGGAATAGCTCTTCAACAGCACGGCCCAGGTGGCGTCCGACACAACCGAATTCTCGAACAGGTCGTCGGCCGCCTGCATCAGCGCCGCCTCATGTGCGTTCCAGCCGGTCGCCTTCGGACCCTGCTTGATCTTCTCGACATCGGCATCGGTGACGCCGCCCTTTTTGGCGATCAGCTCATGCTGGGCAAATTCGTATTCGGCCTGGTTCAGCCAGCCGATGCGCAGAATCAGCAGCTCGCGGTCGCGGAAGGCCAGCGTCTGCTTGCCCAGCACATGGCCGGCAAACGGCGTCCAGCGCTTCACCAGCTTGGGGTGATGGGCCAGCACCTTGAAGATGTTGAAGATCTGGCCGTTCATGGCGTTCTTCTCGACGGTCTCGCGGTCTTCCGCCGCCATGGTCGCGAGGTCCCGCATCGGGACGCGTTGCTTGCGCTTGATCATGATTTTTCCTCCGTTGCCGGCATGATCGCATGCAGGGCGCGCAACGAACAACGCCCGGCCTGAAAAGACCGGGCGCTATTTCGACGAGCAGCAGAACGTGGGCGGCAGGAGACTCAGGCGACGGTAAGGCCCGTGGTCTCGGGGACGCCGGTCTTGAGGTTGATGACCTGCACGGCGGCACCCGAGGCGCCCTTGCCGAGATTGTCGAGCGAGGCCACCGCCAGCACGTTGCCCTCGGCGTCGTTGCCATAGACGGCCAGTTCCATCGAGTTGGT
>JBBRFD010000317.1:0-3213 GCA_038224985.1 Reyranellales bacterium | reverse complement strand
GATCGTCGGCCGATAGGTCGCTACGCGTAATCGCCAATGCCATGAAGAGGCTCCCTCGCGATACCATCGCTCCAGGGAATCACATCCTCATCTCAATGCCGATTCACATCCGAGTCATTAGTTCTGACGGTTGGTATTACTCTTCCTTCATCGACAGCACTGCCCAGGCGGCGCCCGCGAAGAAGCCGGCATGGGCCGAGAGGGTGCCGCTGTAGCGGCCATAGACCTTGTAGGTGGCGGCCTGCAGCACGACGCCGATGGCAGCCGCCGCCGCGAGGTCGGCGTTGCGCCGGGGAATCTCACCGGCGCGCATGGCGGCTGAGACGACTTCGCGCACGACCTGGACCGGATTGGGAGCATCCTCCGGCACATGCACGAGATGATGGTGCTGCGTCAGCAGGTGATAGGCGAAGAGCGTCCAGTCGCGGTCGGCCCAGGTGCAATAGCAGCGCACGATGGCATCGATCTTGGGACGCAGGCCCTTGAGCGGCTTGTGCGCCGCCGCCAGCGCCTCGGCGAGACCGCGGTGATGGGCAAGGAAGAGGTCGACGGCCAGCGCTTCCTTGTTCGCGAAGTAACGGTAGATCGTGCCCTCGGCGACCGACGCCGCCATGGCGATCTCCTTGGTCGTCGTCTCCGACACGCCGCGCGCCACGAAGAGCGTGAGCGCGGCGCGTTCGATTCGGGCGCGGGTGTCGTCGGCCTTTCCCATGCCCGGCAGTCTATGAGCGAGCGCTCACTTGCGAAAGCGCCGCCTCACAACCGGTGTGCGCTGGTGAACAGCCGGATCAGCAAAAGCCCGGCGACCAGCCGCAGCCGGTGGCCGAGCGGCAGGTGCCCGAAATGCAGGAACTCGCGGTGCATGGCGTGGGCCTCAATCCTGGAACCAGCGCCAGTCGATCTCCCAGTCTCTGTTCGAGACGGGTGGCGCGTCCGTGCTTTCTGCCACGAGGAAAGTCTGGAACGTCTTGCGGATGAACACGAAGCCCTCCTTCAGAAGTGAGTATACGCTCAGTTATTAGTGAGCACTCACTTCTTTTCAAGAAGAATCTTCGGGCCGTCTTTTCCCCCGTTTCGCCCGTGGACGGGCCGGAAAGCGGCCCCTATGGTCGATTTGCCCAGTCGATACCTGTGGGAGAGACGTCCGGTCAGCGATGACCGCGACGGCGCCGAAGGAGCAACCGACCCCGGAAACTCTCAGGCAAACGGACCGCAGGAGGATGGGTCTCTGGAAAGTGGCGGGCGCCTCATCTGGCGCCAGCCCACCGACGAAGTAAGCCGGCCCTCCCTTGGCGGGAGTATCTCCGGCGAATCTTTCAGGTCTCCCGGACAGAGGGGGTCGCGAACGGCGCAGTCCTTGCGTCGGGGAACGCGACTCTGACTGGAGACCGTGGTTTGACCGAAACTCCTGCCGGCCCGCTCAAGCGCACGCCGCTGTATTCGTTGCACAAGGAATTGGGCGCGCGTCTCGTGCCTTTCGCGGGCTACGAAATGCCCGTGCAATACCCGACCGGCATTCTGGTCGAGCACAACCACACGCGTGCCGCTTGCGGGTTGTTCGATGTCTCCCATATGGGGCAGGTGCGTCTGACGGCCAAGGCGGGCCACAGCGCGGCTGCCGCCGTCGAGACGATTGTCCCGGGCGACATTGCCGGCCTCCAGCCCGGTCAGCAGCGCTACACGCAATTCACCAACGATGCCGGCTGTATCCTCGACGACCTGATGGTGACCAGCACGGGCGATCACCTGCTGCTGGTCGTCAATGCCGGCTGCAAGGACGCGGACCTCGCGCTCATCCAGTCCAAGCTTTCAGGCATGTGCGAGGTCGAGCCGATGTTCGCGCGCGGCCTGCTGGCGCTGCAGGGACCGCAGGCTGTCACGGTGCTGTCGCGCATCGCCCCGCAAGTAGCGGACATGAAGTTCATGACCGGCTCTTACGTCGTGATCGACGGCGCGCGCTGCTACGTCACGCGCTCGGGCTATACCGGTTGCGACGGCTACGAGATCTCGACGCCGGCCGATGCGGCCGATGCCATCGCCCGCAAGCTGCTGAGCCACGACGAAGTGAAGCCGATCGGCCTGGGTGCGCGAGACTCGCTGCGTCTCGAAGCCGGCCTCTGCCTCTATGGCCACGACATCGACACCACGACGACGCCAATCGAAGCCGTGCTGCTCTGGAGCATCGGCAAGGATCGCCGCGTCAAGGGCGGCTTCCCCGGCGCTTCCGTCATTGAGGGCCAGATCGCCAATGGCGCGCCGCGCAAGCGGGTCGGCCTGCTGCCCGAGGGCAAGGCCATCGCCCGCGAGGGTTCGGAAATCGTCATCGGCGGCAAGGCCGTCGGCATCGTCACTTCCGGCGGCTTCGCGCCCAGCCTCGGGCGCGCCATCGCCATGGGCTATGTCGAGCGCAGCCAGTCGGCCAACGGCACCAAGGTCGAGCTGCTTGTGCGCGGCAAGCCCGTGCCGGCTGAAATCGTTCCCATGCCTTTCGTCAAACACACCTACTTCCGCGGATAGGAGCTACCCATGGCCGACGTGAAATACAGCAACGAGCACGAATGGATCCGCGTCGAGGGCGATGTTGGCACGGTGGGCATCAGCCAATACGCCCAGGAGCAGCTGGGCGACGTGGTGTTCGTCGACGTCCCGGCGGCAGGCCGCAAGGTCGCCAAGGGCGAGTCGGTGGCGGTCGTCGAGTCGGTCAAGGCTGCGTCGGACATCTACTCGCCGGCCTCGGGTGACGTGATGGAGTCGAATGCCGCGCTCGCCGAGACGCCGGGCGACGTCAACACCGACCCGATGGGCAAGGGCTGGTTTTTCAAGATCAAGCTCGCGAACAGAGGCGACCTCGACGGTTTGATGGACCAGGCCGCCTACGACGCCTTCGTGAAGAGCCTCGGCTAGGAGCAGACCCGCATGCGTTATCTCCCGCTTACCGATGCCGACCGCCGCGACATGCTGAGCGTGATCGGCGCCAAGTCGGTCGACGATTTGTTCAAGGACGTGCCGGCCTCGGCGCGGCTCGGCGTCAAGATTGGCGGCCTGCCCGATCATCAGGGTGAGCTCGAAGTCGAACGCGCTTTCCAGGCCTATGCGGCGAAGAATGTTTCGCCTTCGACGGCGCCCTTCTTCCTCGGCGCCGGCGCCTATCGCCATCATGTGCCGGCCACCGTCGACTACATGATCCAGCGCGGCGAGTTCCTGACGTCCTAC
>JBBRFD010000316.1:0-3312 GCA_038224985.1 Reyranellales bacterium | reverse complement strand
ACTACGTCGTTCTTGAGCCCGGTCTCACCGCGCTCAAGGACCGCCAGCTGCTGTCGGAAGACGAGTATCTGAAGGCGCAGGACGAATACGGCCAGGACAGCTTCACTGCCATGATCGGCGCCGAGGCGATCCGCGAATTGCTCAAAGGTCTCGAACTCGAAAAGCTCGAGGCCTCGCTGCGCGTCGAGATGCAGGAAACTGAATCCGACATCAAGCACAAGAAGCTCGCCAAGCGCCTGAAGATCGTCGAGGCCTTCCGCTATTCCGGCAACAAGCCGGAGTGGATGATCCTCACGGTGGTGCCGGTGATTCCGCCGGACCTGCGTCCGCTGGTGCCGCTCGACGGCGGCCGGTTCGCGACCTCGGATCTGAACGATCTCTACCGCCGCGTCATCAACCGCAACAACCGCCTGAAGCGGCTGATGGAGCTGCGTGCGCCCGACATCATCATCCGCAACGAAAAGCGCATGCTGCAGGAGGCCGTCGACGCGTTGTTCGACAACGGCCGCCGTGGCCGCGTCATCACCGGCGCCAACAAGCGCCCGCTGAAGTCGCTGGCGGATATGCTGAAGGGCAAGCAGGGCCGCTTCCGTCAGAACCTGCTCGGCAAGCGCGTCGACTATTCCGGCCGTTCGGTGATCGTGGTCGGTCCCGAACTGCGGTTGCATCAGTGCGGCCTGCCGAAGAAGATGGCGCTCGAACTGTTCAAGCCGTTCATCTATTCGCGGCTCGACGCCAAGGGTCTGTCCACCACCGTGAAGCAGGCCAAGAAGCTCGTCGAAAAAGAGCGTCCCGAGGTTTGGGACATTCTCGACGAGGTGATCCGCGAGCATCCGGTGCTGCTGAACCGCGCGCCGACGCTGCATCGTCTGGGCATCCAGGCGTTCGAACCGGTGCTGATCGAAGGCAAGGCGATCCAGCTGCATCCCCTGGTCTGCGCGGCGTTCAACGCCGACTTCGACGGCGACCAGATGGCCGTGCACGTCCCGCTGTCGCTGGAAGCGCAGCTGGAAGCGCGCGTGCTGATGATGTCGACCAACAACATCCTGCATCCGGCCAATGGTCAGCCGATCATCGTGCCGTCGCAGGATATCGTGCTCGGTCTGTATTATCTGTCGATCATGCGCGAAGGCCTGCCGGGCGAAGGCAAGCTGTACGGCGAAATGGCCGAGATCGAGCATGCCCTGCACTCCAAGGTCATCCACCTGCACACCAAGATCAAGTATCGCTGGGAAGGTCTCGATGAGACCGGCAAGCAGGTCAGGCGCTGGATCGAGACCACGGCCGGCCGCGTCATGCTCGGCAACGTGCTGCCGAAGTCGACCAAGATTTCGTTCGACGTCATCAACAAGCTGATGACAAAGCGCGAGATCTCCAGCGTGATCGACCAGGTCTATCGTCACTGCGGTCAGAAGGAGACCGTGATCTTCTGCGACCGCATCATGGCGCTCGGCTTCTACAACGCGTTCAAGGCCGGCATCTCGTTCGGCAAGGACGACATGGTGGTTCCGCACAGCAAGTGGAAGATCGTCGATGCAACGCGCACGCTGGCGAAGGATTTCGAGCAGCAGTACAATGACGGCCTGATCACCCACGGCGAGAAGTACAACAAGGTGGTCGACGCCTGGTCGAAGGCGACCGAAGAAATCGCCAAGGAGATGATGAAGGAAATCTCCTCGACCAAGAAGAACGCCAAGGGCGCCGAAGCGGAGATCAACTCGATCTACATGATGGCGCATTCGGGCGCGCGCGGTTCGCCGGCGCAGATGCGGCAGCTCGCCGGCATGCGCGGGCTGATGGCGAAGCCGTCGGGCGAGATCATCGAGACACCGATCATTTCCAATTTCAAGGAAGGCCTGTCGGTGCTCGAATACTTCAACTCGACCCACGGCGCCCGCAAGGGCCTCGCGGATACCGCCTTGAAGACCGCGAACTCCGGTTACCTGACGCGGCGTCTGGTCGACGTGGCGCAGGACTGCATCATCACGCAGGACGATTGCGGCACCAAGCTCGGCATCAAGATGCGGGCCATCATCGATGCCGGCACCGTCGTCGCCTCGCTGGCTTCCCGTATTCTCGGCCGCACCACGGGTGAGGACCTGCGCGATCCCGCGACCAACAAGGTCGTGGTCAAGCGCGGCACGCTGATGGAGGAGACCCACGTCGACGCCATCCAGCAGGCCGGTATCCAGGAAGTGAAGATCCGCTCGGCGCTGACCTGCGAACTCGTGAACGGCATCTGCGGCAAGTGCTACGGCCGCGATCTCGCCCGCGGCACGCCGGTCAACCACGGCGAAGCGGTCGGCGTCATCGCCGCCCAGTCGATCGGTGAACCCGGCACCCAGTTGACGATGCGTACGTTCCACATTGGCGGCGCCGCGCAGATCAACGAGCAGTCGTTCATCGAGTCGAATTTCGACGGCAAGGTGACGATCAAGAACAAGGCGATCGCGAAGAACAGCGAAGGCCATTCGGTGGCGATGGTGCGCAACATGGTGGTTGCCATCAGCGATGCCGACGGCACCGAGCGGGCGACCCACCGCATTCAGTACGGCGCGCGCATGCACGTCGATGAAGGCGATATGGTCAAGCGCGGCCAGCGTATCGCCGAATGGGATCCGTACAGTCGTCCGGTTCTTACCGAAGTCGAGGGCACCATCGGGTTCGAGGATCTGGTCGAAGGCCAGTCGATCTCGGAAACGCTCGACGAATCCACCGGTATCGCCAAGCGCGTCGTCATCGACTGGCGCGCGTCGCGGGGCGGGGCGGATCTGCGTCCGGCCATCGTCATCAAGGGCAAGGACGGCAAGATCCTCAAGCTCGCGCGTGGCGGTGAGGCCCGCTACATGCTGTCGGTCGACGCCATTCTGTCGGTCGACGTCGGGGCCAAGGTCAAGGCCGGCGACATCCTCGCGCGTATCTCCACGGAAAGCGCGAAGACCCGCGACATCACCGGCGGTCTGCCGCGGGTCGCGGAGCTGTTCGAGGCTCGCAAGCCAAAGGACGCGGCGATCATCGCGGAAATCGCCGGCACCATCCGGTTCGGCCGCGACTACAAGAACAAGCGCCGCATCTCGATCGAGCCGATGGACAGGAGCGAGGAGACTCGCGAGTACCTGATCCCGAAGGGCAAGCACATCCATCTGCAGGACGGCGATATCGTCGAAAAGGGTGACTTCATCGTCGAAGGCAATCCGGCGCCGCACGACATTCTGGCGATCAAGGGCATCGAGGAACTCGCTGCCTATCTGGTCAACGAAATCCAGGAGGTCTACCGGCTGCAGGGCGTGCTGATCAACGACAAGCACATCG
>JBBRFD010000315.1:0-3337 GCA_038224985.1 Reyranellales bacterium | reverse complement strand
GATCTCGTGCCTGGCGTCTTCGCTTATATCCGCACGCTGGCAGAGGGCGTGAGAGGCGTACGCAAGACGTAACGGAACGGACCGCGCCGTCAGAGCCGGCCGCCTTGTCGAAGGGGGAAAAGCATGGTCGCGCGCACGGGTTCGCAGTTTCTCGAGGGGCTTCGCAAGACCAAGCGTGAGATCTGGGTCGACGGCGAGAAGATCGACGACGTCACGGCGCATCCCAAGCTACGGGGCGGCGCCGAAAGCCTGGCGGCAATCTACGACCGGCAACATGCTTACGCGGCCGACTGTCTTTTCACGCACCCCGAGAGCAGCGAGCCGACCGGCGTCAGCCACATGATCCCGCGGTCGAAGGACGAGCTGTGGCAGCGTCATGCCGGACTCGTGCGGCTGTCGGAAGGCTCCATGGGCATCATGGGCCGCACACCCGACTACATGAACATGAAGTTCGCAGCCTTCGCCTCTGCGCCTGCCGTATGGGCCGGCGCCGACGGCCGCAATGCGCGCGGCGCGCAGAACCTCGTGGCCTTCCAGCGCCGCCTGCGCGAAACCGATATTGCGCTCACCCATACGATCATCCAGCCCACCATCGACAAGCGGACCGATAGCCGGATCCTTGGCAACAAAGTCACGGTGCGAAAGGTTGGCGAAACGTCCGACGGCATCGTCGTCAGGGGCGCCCGTGTGCTGGCGACGCTGGCGCCCTACGCCGACGAGCAGACGGTCTATCCCGGGCAGCCCATCCCGGCCGGCGCCACCGAGTACGCGCTGGCCTTCGCCCTTCCGCTCGACACGCCCGGCCTCAAGTTCCTGTGTCGCGATTCGGCATCGGCGCCGGGGGCCGATCCCTTCGACAAGCCGCTGTCGTCGCGGTTCGACGAGCAGGATGCTTTCTGCATTTTCGACGACTTAGTGGTGCCGTGGGACCGGATCTTCATCGACGGCGATGTCGAGATCTACAATTCGATGCGGCAGACCGGCTACGCCATCAGCATGATCACCCAGTCGACCGTCCGGGCGCTCACAAAGCTCGAATTCGCCTACGGCCTTGCCACGCGCATGGCGGAGCTGATCGGCGATTACGCGCCGGCGACGATGGAAATGCTGGGCGAGATGGCCTGCTACGTGCGCCTGACCGCCAATGCGCTGGAGCTGTCGCTGGAGCAGGCGCGGGCGCGCGAGGATGGCGTGTGGTTTCCCAACGGTGCCGCGCTGGAGCCGATGCGGTCGATGCTGCCCGTGTGGATGCCGCGGGTGGCGGAAATCATCACGCTCATCGGCAGCCACAATCTGTTGACGACGCCGAGCCGCGCTCAGCTCGACGATCCTCGGCTGCGGCCGCTGATCGACGAGATGCTGGGTGGGGCGGATGGTGCGGCTGCCGACGAGCGTGCAGCGGTGTTCCGCCTGGCCTGGGATTTCGTTGGCTCCGCGCTGGCGGGAAGGGGCTTCCTCTACGAGCGCTTCTATTTGACCTCGGCTGCGCGCAACAAGCAGATGCTGCATCAGCGCTTCTTCGACCGGACCCGCTCCCAGGCCTTGCTCGACGACATGTTGTCGCGATCGAACGCCGGCGGCGGCCTTCGCTAGTCGTCGAACAGCAGATCGGCGACGTAGGAATTCGTCTTGCGTTCCCAGCCGAAGGTCGAGGTCTGGCCGTGGCCGGGGACGAACTGGATGTCGTCGCCCAGCGGCCACAGCTTCTTGCGGATCGAATGGAGAAGCTGCTCGTGGTTGCCGCGCGGAAAATCGGTGCGGCCGATCGAGCCCCTGAAGAGGACATCGCCGACGAAGGCGAGCTTCGAGGGCTTGTGCACGAAGACGACATGGCCCGGCGTATGGCCGGGGCAATGCACGACATCGAAAGTCTGCTTGCCCAGCGTCACCGTCTCGCCATCGGTCAGCCAGCGGTCGGAGACGAAGGGCCTGTAGAGCGGGAAATTGTACTTCTTGCCCGATTCGGTGAGGCCCTCGATCAGGAACAGGTCGTCTTGGTGCGGGCCCTCGATCTTGACGCCGTAATGCTCGGCCATGGTGCCGGCGGCCGAGGCATGGTCGACATGGCCATGGGTCAGCAGCACCTTGGTGATCTTGATGCCCTGCTCGTCGATGGCCTGCTTCAGCATGTCGAAGTCGCCGCCGGGATCGACGGCGGTGCCTTCCATGGTCTCTTCGCACCATACGAGAGAACAGTTCTGCTGGAATGGGGTGACGGGCGCGATCAGGACTTTGAGCATGGTTTTTCTCTAATGCTTCCCGCACGCCGGTGGAAGGGCGTATGCTCGGCGCCAATGCAAGCAAGACGGTCATTCCTCCACGTTCTCGGCTTTTTACTGGCGTTCGTTGCCCTGGCTTTTCCGGCCGAGGCCCAGGTCGGTCCGGTGAATTCACCGACCGGCGCGGTGATGGCCGGTCCCTATGTCGTCATCGATGCGCAGACGGGTGAGGCTCTGCTGCAGCGCGACGCCGGCACCTTCTGGTACCCCGCCTCGCTCACCAAGATGATGACCATCTACGTGATTTTCGAGGAGCTGAAGGCCGGCCGCCTGCAACTGGCCGAGCAATTGTCGTTTTCCGAATTCGCCCGCGCCAAGCCGCCGTCCAAGCTCGGCTTGGCACCGGGTGGCACGGTGACGGTTGAGCAGGGCTTGATGGCCTTGGTGGCGCGCTCGGCCAACGACGCCGCGACCGCCTTCGCCGAGCGCATCTCGGGCTCGGAGCCGCAATTCGCCACCCGCATGACCGAAACGGCGAGCCGCCTCGGCATGGTCGCCACGCAGTACAGGAACGCCCATGGCCTGCCCGATGCCGGCCAGCTGACGACGGCGCGCGATCAGGCGCTGCTGGCCATGGCGCTGGCCCGCGATTTTCCGCAATACTATCCCTACTTCCGCACCCAGGAGTTCATGCTGGGCAAGCAGAAGATCGGCCCGGGCATCAAGTTCCTCGATCTCTACGGGCCCTATGCCGAGGGCCTGAAGACCGGCTTCATCTGCTCCTCGGGCTTCAACATCGCCGGTGCCGCCGTGCGTGACGGCCGCCGGCTGATCGCCGTGGCCTTCGGTTTTCGCCGCTCCGACCTGCGCGATGAATTCCTGATCCGCCTGTTCGACGAAGCCTTCATGTTGAAGACCGGCGGCGCGCGTCCGCGGGTCTGGCAGTTGCCGAGCGGCGGCGGCGGTCCGGCCACGATCTTCCCGCAGGAAAGCTGCGGCCAGATCCGCTACGACATGCCGGGCGACGCCGTCTGGCTCGGCACCTTCGGCGACTGGCGCACGGCACGTACCGCCTATGACAACGGTCAGGCCCAGCTCTCGACCTTGGGAGTCCGTGT
>JBBRFD010000314.1:0-3382 GCA_038224985.1 Reyranellales bacterium | reverse complement strand
CAATGCCTCGGCCCACAGCGAGCGCGTCACCGACTCGAGGAGGACATCGACCGGTGCGCGGCCCGCCCCTGCCGCGATCTCCGCCATGTCGCTGGCGCGCAGGCGCGGGGCGAGATCGTGGGCGTCGGCTTCGGTGGCGGGCCGGAGGGTATGGGTGGGAATCGCAGTCGGATCGTCGCGCGGCACGGCGGTCTCCCGAGATAGAGCCAACCCACAGTTAGAGGTATTTGTGACTTACGATTGCAAGCAGTGTGACTTTGATTTCCTGCCTATGCCGGTTTGCCGGATGCTTGGTGTGGAGTGCGGGTTACGGGCTGCGCTTTCGGCTGCAGCGGTCGGCCACGGCAGGAGGCTTGCCGGCGCTCCGGACGGCCTCGGCGACCCTCGGAAACAGCGTCTGGGCAACCACGGCCTGACCGCGGTCGTCGGGATGCACCGTATCGGCGAAATACTCCAGGCCGGAAGGGCTGTCGAAAATGCCCGTCATGTCGACGAAGCGCGCGCGATAGGGGCTCGCGGCGATTTTCGCCTGCAGCATTTCATAGAGCTGGCGGACCCGGTCCTGCGACAGGACATCGTCGACTTTTCGGCCCAGATGCGCGGCGGTGAGCGAGCGGCTGGGCTGCATGCCAACCAGGCAGGCTCGTCCCTGGGCCTCGCAGCTCGCCAGCATCTCCGTCACGTTCTCGATATAGATGTCGGTGACGGCGGTGGCGTAGCGCGCAAAGGCCGCGTCGTTCTCATTCAGATTGCGCCGCCGCGCCAGGACATTGCCTTCGACCTCATTGCGCAGAGTGGCGTTCACGATGGCGCTGTGCTGGGCGAGCCACCAGACGAAGCCGTTGCCGAAAAACTGGCTGTAGCGCAGGGCGAGGTGAAGCGGATCGCCCGGCCGCGTGCCCGAGCTCGCCGGCACCAGGAGATCGTTGTAGCCGTTGACGATCACCACGACGCGGCCATCGCGCGGCACGACGGCGAGATACTAGGCGAGCTTCTCCTGGAACGACACGAAGCCGCCCATGGCGGCGTTGACGACATAGAGATCGTCGCTGCGGATTTCGGTGCGCAGCAGGCCTTCCAGCACGGCGTGCCAGGTCGTGGTCTTGCCCGATGCCGAGAATCCCTGGGCAACCGATCCACCCACCACATAGGACCATCGTCGGCACCGGATTGCCGCAGCCGAGTTCGTCGACCTTTCGGGCGTCGTACTGCGACCGGTTGTGGCCAAAGAGAAAGTCGGAGAAGTCCGTGGAGCTTCGAGGCACCGGCACTGCCACGGGATACCGATAGCTCAGGGTGTCGGCCTCGTAGCCCAGCGCCGTCGGCCCGCCGCGCCCCCGCGCCAGCTCGTCGTTGGAGGTCCAGTAGTAGTAGTCGCCGGAGACAAAAATCGGGTGATACGGATAACCGAATACCAGCGGCTGCAGGCCGAAAACCATGCGGGCGACAAACTCCGCAGCCAACGCGCTCACGGCAATTATTGCGGCTGAGGCAAGGATCAGGCCTGGTATTTTCATATCGGAAGTTATCGCAGGGTTTGTCTGAGGGATTCTAGTCGCCACGGTTGGCGGGGAGGGCATTCATTGTGTAGTAAGATCGCATGAAAAGGGACCACGATTCGCTCGAGCACTACCGCGAGAAATGGCGGGAAGCCCCGCGTGGCAGTGACACCGATGGCCGTATCTTTTCCTCCGATCTGCTCACACTGCCCGACGACCGCTTGATCGCAACCTGGGAAGAGATGGCATCGCGGCGTTATGGCGGTGAAATCGGCTGGCTGGGTCCTCTGTATTTTAGCACTTTCCGCGAAAAGAAAATTGTCGAACTAGGTTCTGGTCTTGGCTTCGATGGCTTGCGTTTTGCCGGCAACGGCGCGTTCTGGACCTTCGCCGACATCGTACCTGACAACTTGGCGCTCATCCGTCGTATCGCTGAACTGAAGGGCCTTAGCGATCGTGTGCAATTTCACTTGATTGGCGACGATCTTTCCTTTGACACTCTGTCACGCGACTACGATGCGATCTGGGTATTTGGCTCTATCCATCACGTGCCGTTCGAAATCGCCCGCCGAGAAGCGCTTGACGTACTGGGCCATCTGAAGCCTAGAGGACGCTGGATGGAACTCGTCTATCCGCGCGAGCGTTGGTTGCGCGAAGGCGCACCCACGTTCGAGCAGTGGGGCAAGCTGACTGACGGCGAGCGCACGCCGTGGGCGGAATGGCATGACATCGAGAAAGTCCGGCAGCGGCTGTTCCCTGCACCTTTCCGCACGCTGCTCGACTTCGAATTCTGCGCTCATAATTATCGCTGGCTCGATTTGCAGCATGCGGACGACACACAATTTCAACTCGCCGATTTCGATCTCGCCGCATTGTCGCGCACCATCGACCTCAAGATGCAACTGATCGTGCAGGAACCCGGGACGCGGCGCCGGCCCCTGTGGAATGACCGCTGGTCGCTTGTCTGTCCCTCTGGCCTCTTCTCGCGCGCCATTAGCATCGACTTGAAGGCCGCTCTTGATCAGCTTGGCAGTTGCCCGGGATGGGCAGTCGATATCGAACTTTCTGTTGCGCGTGGCAGCGTCGGCGTTGGATTGGTCAATATGATTGACGCTTACCTTCCCGGTGCCGAAGCCGTGCTCGATGCCGGAGTCGACACACGTTTGATGACTTTGCGTGCCGTGGATATAGGACGCCCTTCCAAACTGGTGTTCCGCAATCTGCGTGCAGACGCTCGCAGCGCATTCTCAGTCCTTTCCGCAGTCCTTCGTCCTGCGACGTGAATGTAATCCACCGTAAGCAAGCGGCAGGCGAATCGTAAGGCGCGGCCATAGCATTATGTGTTTTCGCGGCATTTGGCCGTCGAAGGCATAACAACAAAGCAGCAAGCGCCGTCGTTGAGCGCACGCATGCCATGCGGCACACCTGCAGGAAACGTCAGCACATGCGGCCCCGCTACGTCACCGCAGTTCCTTTCGGTGAACCACTTAAAGCTTGAACCGGCCGGTATCACCGCCCGGTGCATGAACGTATGCCCATGCAACGGAAGCTCATCGCCAGTTACGGCGAACGTGTAAAGTAGCGTGTTCTCGCCGTAACTGTCGTCGAGCAAAGTGATCGCGGGAACAGTCATGCGACTACAGTGCCGGCTGTAGCACTATGCCCGAGCGTTGGCCGTTCGCTCATGTTCACATCGGCTTCGCCAGACGTACCCACTAGCGCGGCAAGATCGGCGTGGCTGTTTGCGCTCAATAGACGCGCAAACTGAGCTACCGGCGTGGCGCGCCTTATACCAATCGCCAGAACTCATGACACGTTAGCCCACCGTCGCCTGGTTATGGATGCGAGTTGTTGTGGTTTGGCGAGCAGATCAGTCCATGCCT
>JBBRFD010000313.1:0-3387 GCA_038224985.1 Reyranellales bacterium | reverse complement strand
AGACCGAGGTCGCCTTGCGCGCCGCCTTCGTCGCCGTCACCGGCGGCAAGCAGGTGGCGATCCTGGCGCCGACGACGCTGCTCGCCGAGCAGCACTTCCAGAACATCTCCGACCGCTTCGGCAAGTGGCCGATCAAGGTCGCCGAGCTGTCGCGCTTTCGCTCGCCGAAGGAAGTCAAGGCGGCGCTCGCGGGCCTGGCCGACGGCACCGTCGACATCGTCGTCGGCACGCACAAGCTGCTCTCGGCCGACGTCAAGTTCAAGCGCCTCGGCCTGCTGGTGATCGACGAGGAGCACCGCTTCGGCGTGCGCCACAAGGAGCAGATCAAGGCCTTGCGCGCCGAGGTCGACGTGCTGACGCTGACCGCGACGCCGATCCCGCGCACCCTCGGCATGGCGCTCGAAGGCCTGCGCGATCTTTCGGTGATCGCCACGGCACCTCAGCGCCGGCTGGCGATCAAGACCGTCGTGCGAAACGAGGGCGCGAGCACGATCCGCGAAGCGGTGCTGCGCGAGCTCAAGCGCGGCGGCCAGGCGTTTTTCCTGCACAACGACGTGCAGACCATCGAGCACCGGCGCGAGACCTTGCAGGCGCTCGTGCCCGAAGCGCGCATCGCCGTCGCCCATGGCCAGATGCCAGAGCGCGAGCTCGAGCGCGTGATGCGCGACTTCGTCGCCCAGCGCCACAACCTGCTGCTCTGCTCGACGATCATCGAGACCGGCATCGACGTGCCGAGCGCCAACACCATCGTCATCAGCCGCGCCGACAAGTTCGGCCTGGCCCAGCTGCACCAGTTGCGCGGCCGCGTCGGCCGCTCGCACCATCAGGCCTACGCCTACCTCATGGTCCCCGACGTCGAGGGCCTGACCAAGCAGGCGGCGCAGCGGCTCGAAGCCATCCAGCAGATGGAAGAGCTCGGCTCCGGCTTCTACCTGGCGATGCACGACCTGGAGATCCGCGGTGCCGGCGAGGTGCTGGGCGACAACCAGAGCGGCAACATGATGGAGGTCGGCTTCCAGCTCTACAACGACATGCTCGGCGAGGCCGTGCGCTCGCTGAAGAGCGGCCGCGAGCCCGACCTGCTGGCGCCCCTTTCGGACGTGACCGAGATCAACCTGCACGCGCCGGCGCTGCTGCCCGACAGCTACTGCGGCGACGTCCACGTCCGGCTCTCGCTCTACAAGCGGCTGGCGAGCGCGAGCAAGGCCGAGCAGATCGACTCGCTGCTCGAGGAGATCACCGACCGCTTCGGCCGCCTGCCGCCGCAAGGCCAGACGCTGTTCGACGTGCACCGCCTGCGCGTGCTGGCCAAAGCCTACGGCGTCGCCAAGATCGATGCCGGCGACAGCGTCACGACCATCGCCTTCGCGCCGAACCCGCCGTTCGAAGCCATCCGCATCATCGAGCTGGTGCAGAAGAACAAGCACATCAAGTTTGCCGGCAACGAGAAGTTGCGCATCGAGTGCGGCGCGACCGAGGTGAAGGACCGGGTGAAGCTGGTGCGCGACGTGCTGCGGCTGCTCGGCACGCCGAAGATGCTGGAAGCTGCTTGAAGGTCGCGCCGGGCATCGTCGTTCGCGGCTTCCAGCCGCCGCTGCGCCTTGGCGACTTCGCTCTGATCGCCTTCGACATGGACTCGACGCTCATCACCATCGAGTGCATCGACGAGATCGCCGCGGTCGCCGGCCGCGGCCCGGAGGTGGCGGCGATCACCGCGGCGGCCATGCGCGGCGAGATCGCCGACTACAAGGAGAGCCTGCGCCAGCGCATCGCCCTGCTGAAGGGCCTGCCGGCCGAGGCCCTGCACGTCGTCTACGAAGAGCGATTGCGCTTCAACGACGGCGCCGAGATGCTCGTCGCGGCCTGCAAGGCCGCTGGCCTGAAGACGCTGCTCGTCTCTGGCGGATTCACCTTCTTCACCGACCGCGTTCGCGACCGCCTCGGCATCGACTTCACGCGCAGCAACGTCCTCGAAGTCGAAGGCGGCGTGCTCACCGGCCGCATGGTCGACCAGCCGTGGGGCGACATCTGCGATGGCGCCGAGAAGCGCCGCATGCTCCTCGAAACCTGCGCAGGGCTCGGTATCGAGCCGGCTCGGGCGATCGCTGTAGGCGACGGCGCCAACGACCTGCCGATGATGTCGGCAGCCGGCCTCTCGGTCGCCTTTCACGCCAAGCCCAAGGTCCGCGAGGCGGCGATGGTGTCGATCGACGAAGGCGGGCTCGATCGGCTGCTCGAGATCGTGACGCCGTAGCGGATGCGGCCGGCGTTCCGTCTGTCGGGGCGTCGTAACGAAATGTGATTTCCTGCCGCCAGGTCGGTGTCGGCCAGGTGTCGCTTGCCGGAAACTTCACCCCCCGCATGCATCCAGCTGGGCGCACCGATGGCCGAAGTCCGCATCATTGCCGTCTCCTTCAACGGCGGCAAAGAGGTCGAGAACATCTCGTACGTCTGGACCGCCGGCGGCGCGACGGCGACCCGGCGCGTTGTCGAGGACCTTTGGTGCAAGCGATGCAGCTACTACATCGTGTCGCCCTCGGGCCGAGTCGCCGTGAACGCCCTGCCCGTACGGGGCCCCGGGTTGCTGGCGCGTGCGCTCGGTCGCCGCGGCGACGCCCACCTGAGTTCGCCCGCGACCGGCCGCGTCATCGACAGTCTGTTGATGCTGCCCCGCCTGCCGAGCCCGGATCGCGGCCGACGCAGCGAGCAGCAGCAGTCCCAGCGCGCCGACCTCTCGGGCGCCTGATCGAGAAATCTGCCGGCGTCGCCCGCCGTCAGGACGCGGCGGCCTTCTTCCGGATCGCGGCGAGCGTCGTCCGGCTGGTGATCACGTCGGCGTCGAGCTTGAGGTGGATGAGTGCCGGCTTGCCGGCGGCAAGCGCTTCTCGCAGCGCCGGCTCGAACGCGGCTGTCGTGTCGACCGAGCTGCCAGCAAACCAGCCGTAGGCTCGCGCCAGCGCCGCGAAATCGGGGTTGGCGATGTCGGAGCCCGAAACGCGGCCGGGGTATTCGCGCTCCTGGTGCATGCGAATCGTGCCGTAGGTGCCGTTGTCGACCACGATCACGAGCAGCTTCTTCACGCCGTAAGAGATGGCCGTGGCGAGCTCCTGCCCGGTCATGAGAAAGTCGCCGTCGCCGGCCAGGTTCACGACTTGGCGATGCGGCTCCAGCACTGCCGCGGCCACGGCGGCCGGCACGCCGTATCCCATGGCGCCGGAGGTCGGCGCGAGCTGCGTACGGCCAGCGTGGCGCAGTCCGGCGTAGCGATGGAAGCGGTGCAGCCAGCCGCTGAAGTTGCCGGCGCCGTTGGTGAAGATGGTGTCGACGGGAACGAGCCGGTCGATCGATCGCACCACCTCGGCCATGTCGAGCGGCGCGACCGGCGAT
>JBBRFD010000312.1:0-3501 GCA_038224985.1 Reyranellales bacterium | reverse complement strand
CGCAGAGCAGACACATCGGATTTCCCGTCTCGAGGGCTCTTTATATTTGACGCGCTTTCTTCACGCGAACCGGTACCCACTTCGCTTGAGAACGCTTTCCTATTCGACGACTTTCGGCACCAGAAAGAAATGGTCCTCGGTGGCCGGTGCATTCCTGATCACCTCGTCCGCGATCTCGCCATCATCGACCACGTCGGCGCGCTTCTTCATTTCCATCGGCGTCACCGAGGTCATCGGCTCGACGCCATCGATATTGACTTCCGACAGCTGCTCGACGAACGCCAGCATCGCGTTCAGTTCGTCCTGCAGATGGGGAACCTCGGCCTCGGTCACCGCGATCCGCGCCAAATGCGCGATACGGCGGACGGTGGCGGCATCGACGGACATTACATAAGGCCTTTGAAGAGAAAATTCAGCCCGCCGTATAGCAGAGGCTGGTTTTGCACCGCAACAGCGGGATACCCGGTCAGCCGGCCATCCGGCTCAGCCGCGCCAGCGCCGAACCTGCCAACGCCCGGGTCAGCTCGGCTGCCGGCATTTCGCGGCCCAGCCGCACCGCCTGCCCGGCCCAAAGACTGGTGAAATCGACCTTGCCGAGTTTTTCGGCAGCCGCCTTCAGGGGACCAAGCCCGGTCGCCGCATGCGGAAAGGCCGGCGCATCCGCGGAAATCGGCCCGACTTCGCGCATCACGCGGTTGGCGACGCCACGCGCCGGTCGGCCGGTCATGACATTGGTGATGACGGTGGAATCGTCTCTCGCCTGCCCGAGCGCGACCCGTGCCGGGCCAATCAACCTGGATTCCGGACAACGCAGATAGGCAGTGCCTGCACGCCGGCTGCGCCCAGTGCGAACGCTGCCGCGATACCCCGGCCATCCGCGATACCGCCGGCCGCGATCACCGGGACCTTTACGGCGTCGACCACTTGCGGCACCAGCGCGAAGGTACCGGGCTGCTGAGTAATGTCTTCGGTCAGGAACATGCCGCGATGGCCGCCGGCTTCCGCCCCTTGCGCGATGATGGCGTCGACGCCGTTCTCCTCGAGCCAGATCGCCTCCCGCACAATGGTCGCCGACGAGATCACGATACAGCCGGCGGCCTTGACGCGCTTGAGCAATGCCTGATCCGGCAGGCCAAAATGAAAGCTCACGACTTCCGGCTTCAGCTCTTCGACCAGTTCGCACATCGCGGCATCGAACGGCGCGCGGTTGGCAGCGTTGATTGGCGTTGCCGGGTCGAGCCCCAACTCCTGATAATAGGAACCAAGCCGCTGCTTCCATCCGGCCTCGCTCGCCGGATCGGCGTCGACGGGTTTGTGGCAAAAGAAGTTCATGTTGACGGGAGCGGATACGCGCTGACGGATGATATTGACCTGCTCGCGTGCCTTCTCCACCGACAGCATCGCGCACGGCAACGATCCCAACGCCCCGCCTTGTGCCGCAGCGATCGCAAGATCGGCGTCGACCACCCCCGCCATTGGCGCGAGCACGATCGGAAATTCGGTCTTGAAGAGGTTGAGGAGGCGGCGATCGGGCCACATTGAGATGCTCGTTCGGTGATGGGGAATAAGCGCGGACGTCCTTGCCGGAAACCTAAATAGCACGGCAACACCTCGGAGCTATGCCATGCGCCGCCGTCTGGCAACCCAGGCCGCAGCGCAACAACAGCCCAGACCGCCTCGACGAGCCCAAACGGCCAGGCGCCTTGCAGAAACCCATAGATCGAACCCAGCACGCAGGCGGCTGCGAAAGCGAGGATGAACCCGTGGCTGCGATCCTCCAGCGCGTAACACGCCAGCATGGCCGTGACGGCGAACAGTCCGAACAGGCTAAGGGCGTCCATTGCACGGTCTCGTCGTTGCCAAATCGATCAGATCGCGCGGGTTCACGCCTGTTTGCGAATGAATTCAGCGTCGAAGTTCGCCAAGGCGAGGCTAGGCGTCGGAGCGATGCCTGACGCTCACCTTAACCGACAAAGATGCGCTCGACCAACCAGTAGGTGCCGATCGTGGCTACCGCCAGTGACGCGATGCGCGGGGTCAGCCGCGCACCGCGCCCGCGTGTCAGCCGCATCAGTGTCGGCAGGAAGACGGCGACGAACAGTAGCTGCCCGATCTCGACACCTAGATTGAAGCCCACCAGCGCGCGCACCAGGGCTGCTCCCTTCAGCCCGAGTTCGCCAAGTGCGGAGGCAAACCCCAGGCCGTGCACAAGGCCGAAACCGAAACTCCAGATCCACCGTTTCCGGTCGGGCTCGGCCGCGAAAAGATTCTCCAGCGCGACCCAGACGATCGTCGCCGCAATCAGCGGCTCGATGATGCGATCGGGAATCGTCACAAGGCCCAGCGCCCCGAGCGACAGCGTTACGCTGTGGGCCAGCGTGAAGGCGGTTACGATGCGCACCACCGACCACACGCCTCGCGCAGTGGCGAGGAGCGCAACCAGGAACAGCAGATGGTCGTAACCGGTAAGGATGTGCCTGATACCGAGTTCGATGAAGTCGAACCAGCCGGTCGCGGCCGTGCGGTCGATATCCGCACTGACGGTCCTTGACGCTTCCCCGAAGGTCACCTGGCGCTCGCCGCTCGGCGTGCGAAGATTGCCGAGGGTCTGGTAGTGCTCGCCCAGAAAGGCGCTCCAGTCTTCGGCGATGTCGAGGCGACCATGCGAGGCGTCGCATGTGAATTCGATCTCGACGGTTGCGCGCGCCTCGTTGGCGCCGGCGCCGCCGATGCGGACCCGGCCCGTCCGGCAGCGGTTGCCTGCGAGATCGACCGTGACGCTCCTGCGCGCTGCTTCGGCCGTCGTTTCCGCCGCTGCGCGGTCGCCGTTAGCTGCCGCGGTGAGGACGGCCGCCGACGCGGCTGGCAGCTCCGGCAAGGCGATCGAAAGCGCATAGAGCACCCGACCGCTCGCGAATTCGATGCGCAGCAATCCCGTCGTGGTCACATGCGCAAGCGCGACGCAGCAGCCGTTGAGCGCCAGCCAGAGTGCTGCCCAACGCATCAGCCTCGCGGTCACGGCGCCCCTCCTGTCCGCTCCCATTCTTCGGCCACGAAGGCTGGCAGCAGGGCGATCTCCGAACTCCCGTCGACCCTCGCATAGTGCGACAGGCCCATCGGATTGGTAACGCCGAACGAAATGGCGAACACCAAAGCGTCGGGCCCGCTGACAATGACGCGAAGCCGGGGCGGCGCGAGGCCATATTGCGCCGCGCCAACCTGCATGACTTCTGCTTCGGTCAGGATACGGTCCGGCCCCGAATTGCGCAGCAGCGTGAGCGCGCTGTTGAGGCGCACCTCGAAACCTGCAGCGGTTATTCCCTGTGTCGCGTGCCAGCCATCCTGCGCGCGCACGAAATGCCAATGGCCGCTCGGGGCGGCGATATCGATCTCTCTCACGTCCTCGACCGGGATCATCATCATTCCCTTGGGCGTGAACGGCTCAAGCCCTGGGCCGCGGCGACCGCCGGTAAACGCCACGGCCACGAGGAAGATTGTGGC
>JBBRFD010000311.1:0-3501 GCA_038224985.1 Reyranellales bacterium | reverse complement strand
TAGATGTTTAGTCCCGGCATTTTCTGGAGCGGGTTTAAGATGAATCGTTCTGGCTCATTGGTCCATATCTTGCAGATGTACTCATAGGGAGTTAGCCCCTTGAGGGTCTTGAGGCGCTTGGCAAAGTTGTAGGCGGTGACGAAGTCGCCGAGGTGGGCGCGAAGCTCGTCGTGTGCTTCGTAGTGAAAGCGTTTGACGGTCGCGTCCTTGATGGTGCGGTTCATCCGTTCGACCTGTCCATTGGTCCAGGGATGTCTGGGTTTGGTCAGGCGATGATCGATGTCGTTGCGGGCGCACGCGACGTCGAAGGCATGAGCCCTGAATAGCTCGCGTCGTTCGAGCATGCATTTGATATCGGCGACCGACCAGTTCTCGCCTTTTGGATCGGTGAAGTGGGTTCCATTGTCGGTCAGGACAGTATGGATCCTGTAGGGAACCGCTCGGATGAGGTGCAGCAGGAAGTCGGCTGCAACACGCCGCGTAGCCTTCTCATGCAGCTCGGTGAAGGCGAACTTCGAGGTCCGATCGATGGCAACGAAGAGGTAGAGGCGGCCTTGCGCAGTGCGCACTTCAGCAATATCGATGTGGAAGTACCCGATCGGATAGGTCTTGAACCTACGCTTCTCCGGCTTGTTGCCCTCGACGTCGGGCAGGCGGGATATGCCGTGCCGTTGAAGGCAACGATGCAGCGATGACCGGCTGAGGTGCGGAATGGTGGTTTGCAGCGCATAGAGGCAGTCGTCGAGCGGCAAGAGCGTATGCTTGCGGAAGGCCACCACAATCGCCTCCTCCTCGATTGTCAGGACTGTGGACTTCGGCTCTCTCGGGCCCGTCGGCAGATCGGCGACTGAGCTGCGCTTGCGCCACTTGGCGACCGTCTTCTGGTTGACGCCGTAGCGTTTGGCCAGGCTCCTCAGGCTCGCTTGACTATGTTGTATCGCTCGACGGATCGCCTCTGTCGTCGTGGCGCTGCCATGGAGAACCTGAACCATAGTGCATCCCTCCATCCGGAAGAAAACAATGCACCATCAAAGCCCGGGATCAAACATCTAGGTGGCTGTCGCCGCCAGCTGCGCCGAGCGGCGGCGGATGAACCAGAAGCCGACGCGGGACAGCGCGGCGTTGAGGCGACCTTGCGGTTCGAGGCCGACGGCCTTCAATATCATTGCGATAGCGCGCTGCACGTGGCCCAAGCGGTAGAGCGGATAGGCGCGGCGGGCGTACGAATTCTTGGCGCGCACACGATCGTAGACGGCGCCGTTCGGCTCGTTGGCCGCGAAATAGGCATAGGCCAGTTCGTCATCCTCGCTCTCGGCGACGCGGCTCCAGCCGATTTTCAGGCGCTGCCATTTGCTCAACCGGTCGCGCTCCAGGCAGCGGCGCAGATGGGCGTAGAACAGCTTGTAGTGACGGAACTCGTCGGCGGCGATCTTGCCGCAGATCTGCTTCAGCACCGGCTCGGCCGTCGCGTCCTTCAGCGCGCTGTAATAGGAGCTCGTGCCGGTCTCGACGATGCAGCGGGCCATCATCTCGCCTGCCTTGCTGCCCCGCACCGAAGCGGTGACGTCGAGCGGCAGCTGGTAGCCGGCACGGAAGCGAGCAAAGGCGGCGTCAAAATTCCAGGACGGATCGGCAAGCTGGGCCCAGCGGCCGAGCGCCATGCCGTGCTGGATTTCTTCAGCGACCCAGGCATCCACCGTCGCGGTGAATTCCGGATCGTCTGCGAAGACACGGCAAAGATAGACGCCATAATCGGAGCCATTGCGCTCCACCATGGCCGCCGCCTTGATGTTGCGCAGGATCTCCGCGTCGACTTTCGACGCGTCGAAGCGATCCCAGGCGATCGTCTCGAGAGTCCAGTGGTTCATCTCTAGGGTTCCAGGGCCTTGACGCTAAACCGTAATAAAGCGGCCTCCGGCTCCCCTTTCAATGGGCGCCGGGGCACAAATCCTGCCAGATTTTTAGGTAAGAAGCGTACTTTCAGCGGTTGGCGTAGTAGGCTTGAGCCCGCCGCAGATCCCGCGCAACGGCCACGTTTTTGGCCGCCGCGGTCTTCTCGGCATCGGTACCGGCCTCGGCCAGCGCCTTCTCGGCCGCCCGCTCGCGCTCGGCGAGCTGCTCGGGCGTCACACTCTCGAACGGCAGGGCCTCGTCGGCCAGAACCGTGCAGCGCTCCGGGGTCACTTCGGCGAAGCCGCCGACGACCAGGAAACGTTTATCGGCCTTGTTGCCCTGGAAGACCTCGAGCACGCCCGGACGGACGGTCGAGATCAGCGGGGCGTGGCCCGGCAGGACGCCGAAGTCGCCTTCGCTGCCCGGCACCACGACCATGTCGGCCTCGGTCGCGAGAAGCTCGCGCTCGGGCATCACAAGCCGGAAAGCGACCTTTGCCATTTTCAGCCGACCTCGGCCGCGAGCTTCTTGGCCTTGGCGACGACTTCGTCGATGGTGCCGACCATGTAGAAGGCGGGCTCCGGCAGATCGTCGTATTCGCCGGCAAGGATGCCCTTGAAGGCCTTGATGGTGTCTTCGAGCTTCACGAAGACGCCCGGCGTACCGGTGAAGACTTCGGCGACATGGAACGGCTGGCTGAGGAACTTCTGCATCTTGCGGGCGCGGCTGACGACCAGCTTGTCCTCTTCCGAGAGCTCATCCATGCCCAGGATGGCGATGATGTCCTGCAGCGACTTGTACTGCTGCAGCACGCGCTGCACGGCGCGGGCGATGTCGTAATGCTCCTGGCCGACGACACGCGGATCGAGCATGCGCGAGGTCGAGTCGAGCGGATCGACGGCCGGGAAGATCGCCTGCTCGGCGATCGAACGGCTGAGCACGGTGGTCGCGTCCAGATGGGCGAACGAGGCGGCGGGCGCCGGATCGGTCAAGTCGTCGGCCGGCACGTAGATGGCCTGCACCGAGGTGATCGAGCCCTTCTTGGTCGAGGTGATGCGCTCCTGCAGCGCGCCCATGTCGGTCGACAGGGTCGGCTGATAGCCCACCGCCGAGGGAATGCGGCCGAGCAGCGCCGACACTTCCGAGCCGGCCTGGGTGAAGCGGAAGATGTTGTCGACGAAGAACAGGACGTCCTGGCCCTCGGCGTCGCGGAAATACTCGGCGACGGTCAGGCCCGACAGGCCGACGCGGGCGCGCGCGCCCGGCGGCTCGTTCATCTGGCCATAGACCAGCGCCACCTTGGAGCCCGTCGTCGTGCCGTCCTCGTTGAGCTTGATGACGCCGCCCTCGATCATCTCGTGATAGAGGTCGTTGCCCTCGCGGGTGCGCTCGCCCACGCCGGCGAATACCGACACGCCGCCGTGCGCCTTGGCGACGTTGTTGATCAGCTCCATGATGGTCACGGTCTTGCCGACGCCGGCGCCGCCGAACAGGCCGATCTTGCCGCCCTTGGCGTAGGGCGCCAGCAGGTCGATGACCTTGATGCCGGTGAAGAACACTTCCGAGGAAGTGGCCAGCTCGTCGAAGCGCGGCGCTTGGCGGTGAATC
>JBBRFD010000310.1:0-3547 GCA_038224985.1 Reyranellales bacterium | reverse complement strand
TAGATCGGCGGCCGATAGGTCGCTACGCGTAATCGCCAATGCCATGAAGAGGCTCCCTCGCGATACCATCGCTCCAGGGAATCACATCCTCATCTCAATGCCGATTCACATCCGAGTCATTAGTTCTGACGGTTGGTATTACATGTCAATCCGCCGCCCGGGCCGCCTTCAATCTCTCGCGCAGGCCGTCGCTCATCGGCAGCTTGAGATCGACATTGCCCGGTTCGATCGGCGACTGGAACCAGCGCTTGTAAATTTCCTCGAACTCACCCGACTTGACCATGCTGCGCAGAGCTTTGTTGGCCGCATCGCGGAAGGCGGTGTCCTGCTGGCGGACCATGATGCCGTAAGTCCGCTTCGATATTGCTTCTTCGAGCACCTTGTAGGCGGCGGGCTGCGGTGACCGGGCGATCAACCCGTAGATCAGGATATCGGACGATAGGAATGCATCCCCGCTACCGGCGTCGATCATGCGCGCGGCCTCAGGCCCTTCCTTCACGGGGATGACCGTCATCTTGAGATTGCGGCTGGCGTTCAGCTCCATTGCGATCTGCACGTTGCTCGATCCGGCGACGACGAGCATCCGCTTGCCCGCGAGGTCGGCGAGGGAAGAGAAACCGGACGCGGCACGCACGACGATCTTGGTGGCGCCGACGAAGGTCGGGTCGAGAAAGGCCACCTGCTCGCCGCGGCCCACGGTATCCGTCGACAGGTCGCATTCCATGTCGACGGTGCCATTGGCCACCATGGCGACGCGGTTGCCGGGATTGAGGGGCGCATCCTGAGCTGTACGGCAGGCTTGCCCGGTTGGTCCTGCAGAAGGGCGACTATGCGGCGGCACAGATCCAGCGTGTACCCGATGGGTTTGCCGTCGGCAGCGAGATAGGCGAACGGAAACTGGTCGTCGCGATAGCCGATGGTGATGGTGCCGCTGCCCTTGATGCGTTCGAGTGTTCCGGCCTGGGCTGTGGCGGTCGCGGTCGATTGCGTACGGGCGAGCAGGGTCTTGAAGGGCGCGAGCTGCTCGCTGATGCGGCTGGGCCCGACAAGCCGGTCCGCCCAGGCGAGATAGCCGAGCCCGACCAGGGCCACGATCGTATAGCCCGAGAAGAAGACGGCGGCCTGCAGCCGGCTCCCCGACAGGGCGAAGGCCGCGACCAGCTGGGTGGTGGCGGCCATGATCAGCAGGCCGATCCAGAGCACGATATCGGTGCCGCGCAGGAGGCGCGTGAGGCGCTCGGTGCGCGCATTGACGAGCTCGTCGACACGCGACACCGCGAGGGTCTTGATGACATCCGTGCTTTTGGACTGCTCAGCGAACAGCGTCGTGACCAGGGCCAGCGAATAGACGGAGGCGTCGCCCGGCGGGTCGCCCTTGGCGCCCGACTCGAACCATTCCCGCTCCGAGGTCGTGACGGTCTGCAGGTATTCCAGCGCGGCATCGCGCATCGGTCCTGCCGCCGGGCCGACACCGCTGGCGAGATTGAGCAGAGAACGGACGGCGCTCACTTCGCGTTCCGAGGCAAGCCGCAGGCTGGCGTTGCGCTGGCTGATCTCGGAGGAATTGAAGCCGATGAACAGGACGAACATGAAGCCGATGACGCCGACGAGGGAGCCTAGCGTGCGGGGCTCCTGGTCGATGCGCCGGTTGACCAGCCGCAACGAGCTGATCGCATAGGCAAGGACCGCGTTGAGGACGATCAACGCGGCGAAGAGCTGCAACAATCCAAAGGTCATGGGCGCCTCGCAGGAAACGCGCCTGCGGGGCCTATTTGCCGGATAGACCGCAGGCGTCGTATTTCTGCCGGCGAGTGCCAGCCTACGCCTTCTGTCGCGCCATTCCTACCGGCGTTGCGACAGGACCCCGGGATTGACCACATGGGTCGGCGTTCCGCCGGCATAGGCCACGATCTGGTCGAAGATGTCGGTGAACTGCAGTTCGTATTCGTCGCGCGTGACGTAGCCGATATGCGGCGTGCAGATCACGTTGGGCAGAGTGAGCAGCGGATGGCCGGGATCGGTCACGGGCTCTTCCTCGTAGACATCGACGGCGGCCATGCCGGGCCGGCCGGCTTTAAGCGCCGCCACCAGCGCACCGGGCGCGATCAGCGGCGCCCGGCTGGTATTCACCAGCAGCGCCGTCGGCTTCATCTCGGCCAGGTCCTCGGCGGTGACGATGCCGCGCGTCGCCTCGACCAGCCGCATGTGCAGCGAAACCACGTCCGATTCGCGGAAGAAAGCCTGCTTGCCGGCGGCGACCTCATGGCCGTCGGCCAGCGCCGTGGCGCGTGCGGCCTCGCGCGCCCAGACCAGCACGCGCATGCCGAAGGCGCGGCCGATGCCCGCGACCGCGGCCCCGATGCGGCCATAACCATAGATGCCGAGCGTCTTGCCGCGCAGCGTCGAGCCGACGCCGGTCTGCCATGTGCCGGCCTGCAGCGACGCCATCTGCTGCGGGATCTGGCGCAGTGCCGCCAGGATGAGGCCCCAGGTCAGTTCGGCCGTGGCATGCGAGGGCGTGCCGGCATGCTGGTTCGACGACACGACGATGCCGAGGCGGGTGCAGGTATCGATGTCGATATGCGGATAGACGCTGCGCTGGCTGATCAGCTTCAATTTCGGCAGGCGCTCGAGCAACGCCGTGCGGATCTTGGTGCGCTCGCGGATCAGCACCAGGACTTCGGCATCGGCGAGGCGGCCGGCGAGTTTATCGACGTCCTGCAGGTGATCGTTCCAGACGGTGACGTCGTGGCCCTTCAGCTTGGCGAAGCAGGGCAGGGTGCGCAGCGTGTCGAAGTAGTCGTCGAGGATCGTGATCTTCACGACGGGCGCTCGATGAATTGCCGGCCGCGCTCGGTCAGCTCGACCAGCCCGCCGTTGCGCACGACCAGCCGCGCGTCGGTGCATTCCTCCCACACCGGGAGGCGCGGGCAGGAGGTGCGCCAGCCCTCCATGACCTCTTCATAGCGCCGCGGCGCCTTGCCGACCCATTCGAGGAAGTCGCGCGCCAGAGGGATCAACGTCGGTTCCATGTCACGTTCCTACGCCGGGCTCGGCCTCTGCTCAAATATATCGTATGTCTTTCAAGGATACCTATTGAGTATGGAAGCGCGCCGACGGCTTCACGTCCCGCCATGCGGCCCCGTCATCTTCGCCACCACAACCCCGGCACCGCCGCCGATCAGCAATCCCGCCATCATGATGAGATAGCGGTCGAAGGTGCTGCCATAAAAGGCGTATTCAATGGCGACGAAGCCGGCAACCGCCATGCCTGCGAAGGCACCGATGATTGCGCCGCGATGCGTGCGCGGACGTTCGCTCCATTTCACGCGAGCCATCGACCATCCTCCCAAATCGGCAGCCGATGGTAACGCCGGGGCGGACGGCCGCCAAACGCCCGGCTAGGTGTGAGCTTTCAATAGGTTGTCCATCCGGCGCTGACCGAGGAAGCTGATGTTGTCGAGACGTCACCTTTCCCTGGGAGAACCGAATGGACATCCATAAGAATGCCCGCCTGACGCCGCTTGGTCGAGAGCGCATGGTCAAC
>JBBRFD010000309.1:0-3551 GCA_038224985.1 Reyranellales bacterium | reverse complement strand
TGCGAGAAGGTGGGCGCCGACGTCCACGACGTGGCGCGCGGCATCGGGCTCGACGGCCGGATCGGCCGCAAGTTCCTCCATCCCGGCCCGGGCTTCGGCGGATCGTGCTTTCCCAAGGATACGCTGGCGCTCGCCTATACCGCGCGCGAGGTCAATGCGCCGCAGACGATCGTCGAGCAGGTGATCGAGATCAACAATACGCGCAAGAAGAAGATGGCCAAGAAGGTCATCGACTTCTGCGGCGGCTCGGTGTCCGGTCTCACGGTCGGCGTGCTCGGCCTCACTTTCAAGGCCAACACCGACGACATGCGCGACGCGCCGTCGCTCGACATCGTGCCTGCCCTGCAGGCGGCGGGGGCCAAGATCGTTGCCTTCGATCCCGAGGGCATGAAGGAGGCCGGACGCATGATCCCCGGCATCGCCTTCGCCAGGACCGCCTATGAGGCGGCGACCGGCGCCGACGTGCTGGTCGTCATCACCGAATGGCACGAGTTCCGCGGCCTCGATCCGCGGCGGCTGAAGGAGGTGATGCGCCAACCGCGGATCGTCGACCTGCGCAACATCTTCGATCCCGAGGAGATGCGCGGCCTGGGCTTCACCTATGAGGGGATAGGACGTCCCCGGCTGAGCAACTGAAATCCGGAGCATTTGCATGATCCACACGGCGCACGCGTTCGACCCCTCCATCCTGCGCGAGTACGACATCCGCGGCATCGTCGGCGACACGGTGCACGCCGACGACGCGCGCGCCATCGGCCGTACCTTCGGCACGATAGTCCGCCGCAGCGGCGGCAGGCGCGTCGCGCTGGGTTATGACGGGCGGCTGAGCTCGCCCGAGCTGGCCGCCGCCTGCATCGAGGGCCTGACCGCTGCCGGCATCGACGTGACCAGCATCGGCGTGGCGGCCACGCCGATGCTCTATTTCGCCGTCTACCACTTCGATGCCGACGGCGGCATTCAGATCACGGGCTCGCACAATCCGCCCGACTACAACGGCTTCAAGATGATGATGGGCAAGAAGTCGTTCTTTGGCGCCGACATCCAGACGCTGGGCGCGATGGCGACCAAGGGCGACTGGGAGAGCGGCAAGGGCAAGGCGTCGGAGAAGAACGTCCTGGCCGACTATGCCGCGCGGCTGTTGCGCGACGTCAAGCCCGGCAAGAAGCTCAAGGTCGCCTGGGACACCGGCAACGGCGCGGTCGGCGTGTCGATCCGCGCCGTCGTCGGCAAGCTGCCCGGCGAGCATTTCATCCTGAACGAGAAGGTCGACGGCACCTTCCCCTCGCACCATCCCGATCCGACCGTGCCCGAGAACCTGGTGCAGCTTCAGGCCGAGGTGGCCAGGCACGACTGCGACCTCGGTATAGCCTTCGACGGCGACGGCGACCGCATCGGCGCCATCGACGGCAAGGGCCGCATCCTGTGGGGCGACCAGCTCCTGGTGCTGTGGTCGCGCGAGGTACTCAAAAGTCACCCCGGCGCCACCATCATCGCCGACGTCAAGGCAAGCCAGGTGCTGTTCGACGAGATCGCCAAAGCAGGCGGCAAGCCGGTGATGTACAAAACCGGCCATTCGCTGATCAAAGCGAGGATGGCCGAGCTCGGCGCGCCGCTCGCCGGCGAAATGAGCGGCCATATCTTTTTCGCCGACACCTTCTACGGCTTCGACGACGCGCTCTATTGCGGCCTGCGCCTGCTCAACATCGTGGCTGCCGGCCCGCAGAGCCTGGCCGAGATGCGCGACGGGCTGCCCCAGCTCGTCAACACCCCGGAGCTGCGCTTCGAGTGCGACGAGGCGCGCAAGTTCAAGATCGTCGAGGAGGTCAAGGCCCGCCTGCAGAAGGCGGGGGCCAAGGTGAACGATATCGACGGTGTGCGCGTGAACACGCCGGACGGCTGGTGGCTGCTGCGCGCCTCCAATACCCAGGCGGTGCTGGTGGCGCGCGCCGAGAGCACCAACGAGGCGGGTCTTGAGCGCCTGAAGGGCGATCTGCGCGCGGCGCTGGCGGCAAGCGGCCTCAGCCTGCCGGACCAGTCGACGGCCGCTCACTGAGATGCGGTTCTTCTTCTACGGCACGCTGCTCGACCGGGACGTCATGGCCCTGGTCATCGGCCGCCGTCTGCCGCCGTCGGCCTATGTGCCGGCGAGCCTGCCGGGCCATGCCAGGCGGCGGGTCAAGGGTTCCAGCTATCCCGTGACGATCCGCGACCCGCGCGGCGAGGTGCCGGGCGCGGTGGTGCGTGGGCTGAGTGCACGCGACGTGGCCGAGCTGGCGGCTTACGAGGGACAGGGCTACCGGATCGTGCCCCTCAATGTGAAATGCGCCGGCGGGCGGACTGTGGTGTCGGTCTTCGAGCCGATCGTGAGCAAGCTGCAGCCCAGCGGCGAGCTATGGGATCTCGTGAAGTGGCAGCAGCGTCACAAGCGCGCCTTCGCCAGGCGCGTGGCGAAGGTCTTTAACGGGCGCCCGGCGTATTCCAGGCGGTGACCTGCACGGCCGAGCAGTAGATCTTGCGCTTCTCGAGCTTGCGGCAGCCTTCCAGCGCGTCTTCCTGCGTGAGGTTGGTCACCCGGGCGCGGTGAAAGGTCTTCTGCGCCATCTGGACTTCATCGACGCTGACGGCGCTGCGCGAGCGCAGGTCGGGCAGGAGGGCGGTGGCGCGCTCGAGTGCCTGCATGGCGGCGCGTGAATCGCCGAACGAGCCAACTTGGATCACCCATGTTCCGATCGGAGGGGCCGCGCCTTCTGCGGCGGCGGGCGGAGCGGCAGGCTGCAGCGGCACCAGGGCAGCGGTGGCAGGCTCGGTCCGGAGGGGCGTCGCGGCGAGCGGTGGCGGTTCGGGCAGGACGGCGCCGGGCGCGAAGTTGGCGGCATTGTAACGGGCGCTGGTCGGCTGGCGCGCCAAAGTGAAGCCCGCAAGGTTCATCTGCTGTGCACTGGCGAAGCCGCGGTCCATCAGGTCGGCCATCAGCTTGTCGCGGCCAAAGGCCGAGTCGCCGCCCATTACCACGCCGATCAGACGGCGGCCGTCGCGGCTGGCCGACATCACGAGATTGTATCCGGAGGCGGCGGTATAGCCGGTCTTGAAGCCGTCGGCGCCGGCGTAGCTCGCCAGCATGCGGTTGTGATTTTCCAGCGGCCGGCCGCGGTAGAAATAGGTCTGGACCGAGAAGACCGCATAATAGTGGGGGAAGTCGCGCAGCAGGGCGTAGGCGAGCCGGGCCATGTCGCGCGCCGAGGTCACCTGCTCGCGGTTGGGCAAGCCCGAGGCATTGCGGAACTGGGTCGAGGTCATGCCGAGCTGGCGCGCCTTCTGGGTCATCTGCTTGGCAAAACTGTCCTCGTCGCCGGCCATGGCTTCGGCCAGCACGACGGCGGCGTCGTTGGCCGAGCGTGTCAGCAGTCCCATCACGGCGTCGCGTACGGTGATCGTGCCGCCCAGCGGGGCGCCCATCTTGGTCGGCGAGGTATTGGCGGCATTGGCCGACACCGGCATGACGTCGCCCAATGCCAGGCGCCCGCCATCGAGCGCGGCGAAGGTCATGTAGA
>JBBRFD010000308.1:0-3594 GCA_038224985.1 Reyranellales bacterium | reverse complement strand
CATAAGGCCGAGGACATCCTCACGCTGGTCGAGAACGGCGAGATCACGCTCGGCTACCAGTCGTCGAGCTATCTGACCGACCGGGTGCCCGAACTGGGCTTTGTCGATCTGCCGTTTCTGTTCGCCAACAACGCGCAGGCGCGCGGCGCGATGGACGGCGATCTCGGCCGCTTTCTCGCGCAAAAGATCGAAGAGCGTATCGGCTATCGCATTCTCGGCTGGTTCGAGAACGGCTTCCGCCACATCTCCAACCGGCTGCGGCCGGTGCATCTGCCGGCCGACTTGAAGGACATGAAAATCCGCGTGCTGCCGAGCGAGATCCAGCGCCGAACCTTCGAACTGCTGGGCGCCAAGGCCATGCGCATGGACTTGACCCAAGCCATCGCCATGATCAAGGCCGGCACGCTCGACGCCCAGGAAAATCCGCTGGCCAATACGGTGACTTATGGCGTGCACAAGTTTCACAAGTATCACACGCTGACATCGCATTTTTATATTTCGCGGCCGATCTTTCTGCACCGCCCATCGTTCGACGCCTGGCCCGACGACCTCAGGCGGGCGATGCAAAACGCGGTGACGGATGCGGTGGCGTTTCAGCGCCAACTGGCGGTCGAGGAGAACGCAGAGTCGCGCCGTGCGATCGAACAGGCAGGCTGCGAGATCGTCGAGCTGCAGCCGACGGAACACGACGCCTTTGTCACAGCCGTGGCGCCGCTTACGGCCGAGGCGCGCGGCATCTACGGCGAAGACATGTTCAGGATGCTGCCGAAGGTCTGACGTTACGCATAAGCCGCGCGGGCGCGGCGGCGCTGCCGCGTCACCAGGAAGCCGAGCACCATGAGATTGAGAATATTGGCGCCGACGCCAGTGGCGAAGGCCGGCGCGTAATAGCCGAAGTGATCGTACAACAGCCCGGCGAGCCAGCCGCCCGACGCCATGCCAAGCCCGCTGAACAAAAGCAGCGTTGGAATGCGCCATGACGCTTCCGAGGCCGGAAACAATTCGCGCAGCGCCAAAACGTAAGCCGGGATGATCCCGGAAAAGCCCAGGCCGAAGGCGGCGGCCACGGTGAACAAGCCGACTTCGTCTTGCGTGAACAGGAAGGCGGCCATGGACGCCGCCTGCCAGGCCGAGCCGATCAGCACGGTGGCGAGCCCGCCGATGCGGTCGGAGATCGCCCCCCAGATCTGCCGGCTGAGGAACGCAGTACCGAGCAGCACCGACAGCATCAGCGCGCCGGTCGAGCGGCTTATGCCGAGATCGCTGCAGAACGCGACCAGATGACCCTGCGGCATGGCCATTGGAATGCAGCACAGCACCGCGGCGCCGCACATCATCGCGAACACGACATTCGGCGGCCAGCCGAGCACGCGCGCCTTGCCGGCGGCGATGCTTTCGGCGGTCACCGGATGCACGACTTCAGGCGGGTGGCGCAAATAGATGAGCGCCAGCGGCACGATCACCACGACTTCGGCCAGCGCGTACCACAGCATGGTCTGGCGCCAGCCGTAGTCGGCAATGGCGCGTTCGAAAATTGGCGGCCACATGGCGCCGGCCAGATAGCTGCCGCTCGAAATCAGCGCCAGCGCCGAACCGCGCCGCCGGTCGAACCAGCGGCTGACATAGATGTACATCGGCGCGTTGATGCCGCCGAGGCCGATCAGGCCGATGAACAGGCCGTGCCCGATCCATAGCGGCCAGGGCGGGCCGAGCGTGGAGATTGTCAGACCGAGCCCAATCATCAGCGCGCCGAACAGCACGGTCCAGCGCGTGCCGATTTTGTCGGCGATGCGGCCCATGATGATGCCGCCGGCGCCGGAACCCAGCCAGGCCAGCGCGCTGGCCAACGACGGGATCGAGCGCACGCCGTCGACTTCGGCGGCAATGTCCTTGAGCGCAACCGCGGTGATCCAGGCGGCACCGAACGACATCAGCATGGTGACCAGCGCCACCATGGCGACGACCCATGAATCGCGGCTCTCGATCGAGGCGGACGGCGAATGCAACATTGTGGAGGAATCCCGGCTGGCGAATCCCTTTTACAGGCTGCCCAAGATTTGACCACCCGTGCCGGGTGAAGAGCTGCTCTGAATGTTGCGTTGCGCCAAAATGCGCCAAACTCGGTCGGACCGACATTTCCTTCTACCCGGCATGCCGGAAACGAAATTGACCGCAGGTCCTTGCGGTGTCAGCTTTATTGTCAATTCGGGGCCTTTGCGTCCCGCTACGGCAGGTTATATGAGTGTGCTACGGGCGGGTTCTGCCCACCCGCGGTGTTGTTAAGGCCCCCCATGACACTTCGACCTGTCAGCCTCGATGACAAATATGACCTGACCCAGTCGCACGTGCTTGTGACCGGCTATCAGGCGTTGATCCGTGCCTGCCTGATGCAGAAAGAGCGCGACCGCCAGGCCGGGCTCAACACCGGCGGTTACCTGACCGGCTACCGCGGCTCCCCGCTCGGCGGTCTTGACCAGCAGTTCATTCGTGCCGGCCGTCAGCTTTCGGCCGCCGACATCAAATTCCAGCCCGGCATCAACGAGGAACTGGCCGCGACCGCGCTGTGGGGCACCCAGCAGGCCGAATTGCGTCGCGAAGGCAAATTCGATGGCGTGTTCGGCATGTGGTACGGCAAGGGCCCGGGCGTCGATCGCTCCGGCGATGCCTTCCGCCACGCCAACCTCGCCGGCTCATCGTCACACGGCGGCGTCATTGCGCTGATGGGCGACGACCACACCGCCGAATCCTCGACCACCGCGCATCAGTCGGAATTCCATTTCGTCGACGTGATGATGCCGATCCTCAATCCGGCGGGCGTGCAGGAGATCATCGACTACGCGCTCTACGGCTGGGCCATGTCGCGCTACACCGGCACCTGGACCGCGCTCAAATGCATGCATGAGACGGTGGAATCGACCGGCGTGGTCGATGGCAGTCTCGATCGCGTCAAACTTGTCACGCCGGCTGATTTCCGATTGCCGGAGGGCGGCCTCAATATTCGCCTCAACGACAGCTTTCTCGGCCAGGAAGCCCGCCTGCACGATTTCAAGCGCGACGCCATCCTGGCCTTCGTGCGCGCCAACAAGCTCAATCAGATCATCACGTCGGGCGGCCGGGCGCCGAAGATCGGCATCATTACCACCGGCAAGGCCTATCTCGACGTCCGCCAGGCGCTCGACGAACTCGGCATCGACGAACTCAAATGCAATGATCTTGGCATCCGCCTGTTCAAGATTGCCTGCGTCTGGCCGATCCCGCGCCAGGAGTTGTTGGATTTCGCCGCCGGGCTCGATCTCATCATCGTGGTCGAGGAAAAGCGCTCGCTCATCGAAGTGCAGGTGCGCGAAGAACTCTACGGCACCGCCAACCAGCCGGTCTGCATCGGCAAGAAGGACGAGCAAGGCAACTGGCTGTTTCCGGTCAAAGGCGCGCTCGATCCCAACGACGTCGCCGTCTGCATCGGCGAGCGGCTGCTGCGTTACGGCGCCAACGAGGAGTTGGCGGCCAATGTCGCACGGCTGAAGGGTGCGCAGCGGGCGCTGGCCGCGACCTTGGACATCGCCCAGCGCACGCCCTATTTCTGCTCGGGTTGCC
>JBBRFD010000307.1:0-3637 GCA_038224985.1 Reyranellales bacterium | reverse complement strand
GTCGACCTCTGGACTTTCCGTCGCGACACCAAATCCAGCGATCCGAATTGGCTGCTGATCAAAACCGAAAGCGAAGGCTGAGCCTCGGCGCCGCAGCCCGTGCGCCCGTACTTGCGGGCGTGGCGTCGCTGTTGCTGACGGCGGGGCTGCTGGCGGCATGCGCCGACAGCACGACCGGCAATTCGACCCAGCCGCGCGTCGGCATGACGCCGACCTCGTTCAACGAAATCCCCGGCTGGAACGACGACAAGCAGGGCGAGGCGCTGACTGCCTTCAAGCGCTCCTGCCCTAAACTGGAGATCGCGCCCGACGCCCGCATTGCCACCGAAGGCGGCGAAAAGATCGTCACCGCGGCCGAATGGAAGCGCATCTGCGGGGCCGCCGCCGGTATCAAGGATGCCGACCAAAAGGCCGCCAAGCGCTTCTTCGAAGAGAATTTCCGGCCGCTGGTGGTCCAACAGGCGGGCCTCTTCACCGGCTATTTCGAGCCCGAATTGCGCGGCAGCCGCGCGCCGTCGCGCCTCTTCACCGTGCCGGTCTACCGCCGTCCGCCCGACCTTGCCGGCGACAAGCCCTACCTGACGCGCGCCGAGATCGAGCAGGGTGCACTCAAGGGCAAGGGCCTGGAAATCGCCTATGTCCAGGATCCCGTCGGCCTCTACGAAGTACAGGTGCAGGGCAGCGGTCGCATCCATCTGGCCGAGGGCGGCGTGCTTTATCTCGGCTTCGACGGCGCCAACAACCGGACCTATACGGCGATCGGCAACACGCTGGTCGAGATGGGCGTGCTGCAGCGCGAGCAGGTCACCTGGCCCGCCATTCGCGACTGGCTGAAGCGCAACCCGCAGCAGGGCCGCGAGGTCATGCGCAAGAACGAGCGCTACGTGTTCTTCAAGGACACCAAGGCAACCGCGGCGGCTGGCGCGCAGGGCGTGACCCTGACGGCGCAGCGCAGCCTTGCCATCGATCCCGTCTATACGCCCTTCGGCACGCCGGTCTGGATCGACACCGGACGGCCGGTCTTGTCCAAGCCCGGCTCGACCGAGATCTACCGGCGCCTGTTGATCGCCCAGGACAGCGGCTCGGCGATCAAGGGCGCGGCGCGCGGCGATATCTTCTTCGGCGGCGGGCCCGCGGCGGCCGACTGGGCCGGCCGCATGAACAGCCCCGGCCGCGCCATCGTCCTGGTGCCCAACAAGGGCTAGTCGTCGACAGCCTTCAAGCGAGCGGTGATGTGGTTCGAGACTGACGCTTTCGGCTCGTGGGGCATCGGCGCGGGCGCCCTGGCGCATATCGTGCTGGCCCTGCTCGTGACGGTCCACGTCCTGCGCAAGAAGCGCGATGTTGGCGCCGCCATGGCCTGGATGGGCCTTGTCTGGCTCTCGCCCTTCCTCGGCAGCGGCCTCTATTTCGCCTTCGGCATCAATCGCGTGCAGCGCCGCGCCCAGCGGCTGCGCCGACGCAATCGTCTGCCGGCCGATGCACCGCCGCGCCGCCGCGGCACGCCGCAATCGAACCACCTCGCCGCGCTCGATCGGGCGGCGGGCCGCATCACCGGGCGCGAGATGACCTCGGGCAACACAGCGCACATGCTGCGCAGCGGCGACGAGGCCTATGCCCCGATGATCGCGGCCATCGACGCCGCCCGGCACAGCGTGGCGTTGGCCAGCTACATCTTCCGCGTCGACGAAACCGGCGAAGCCTTCATCGCCGCCCTGATCCGCGCCCACGAACGCGGCGTCGCCGTGCGCGTGCTGATCGACGGCATCGGCGGTGGCTATTTCCTCTCGCCGGCCTGGCGCCGCCTGCGCCGCGCCGGCGTGCCGGCCGCGCGCTTCCTGCGCTCCAGCATGCCCTTGCGCATGCCCGTCCTGAACCTTCGCAATCACAAGAAGATACTCTGCATCGACGGCATCGTCGGCTTCACCGGCGGCCTCAATATCGCCGAGGAGAATCTGCGCCGCGTCGGCATGAAACGCGCGGTGCGCGACACGCATTTCCGCTTCGAAGGCCCCCTCGTCGAGCAGTTGAACGAGGCCTTCGCCGAGGACTGGTTCTTCACCACGGCCGAGGATCTCGACGGCGAGGCGTGGTTTCCCGAAACGATCCCCGCCAAGGGCGATGTCTCGGCCCGCGTCGTCACCTCCGGACCCGACGACGATTTCGAGAAGATCGAGCTGGTCGTGCTGCACGCCATCTCCTGCGCCCGCAAATCGATCAAGATCCTGTCGCCGTATTTCCTGCCGCATGACGGACTGATCACGGCGCTGCAGCTGGCCGCCATGCGCGGCGTCGAGGTCGACATCGTGGTGCCCGCGACCACCGACCATCCGGTGGTCAACTGGGCGCGGCGGGCGCAGATCAGGCCGCTGGTGCAATACGAGGGCTGCCAGGTGTTCCTGTCGCCACCGCCTTTCGAGCATTCCAAGCTGATGGTGGTCGACGAGATCTGGGGGCTGATCGGCAGTGCCAACTGGGACGCCCGCAGCTTCCGGCTCAACTTCGAACTCAATGTCGAAGTGCACGACGGCGAGCTGGTGCGGCAGATCTCCGAGGCGATCGACCGCCGGCGCGGCCCCGAACTGACCGCCGACCAGTTCGAGCGCTATCCCTTCCTCAAGGACCTGCGCGACAACGCCGCGCGGCTGATGCTGCCGTATCTCTAGGGGGCCCCGCTCCGGGCGGCGCCACTCTTGGCGGCACTTGTCGCGGCCGCACCCATCTGCAATTCGAGGACGATCGGCTTGTGGTCGGAAGGGCCGAAATCGAGCGCGCGAGATCCGGTGCAATGCAGGCCGTGCACGAGGCAGCGATCGAGGCGGAAGGGCACGATGTTGCTGGCGAAATGCGTCGGCTCACGCGGGCCGACGTCGCGGAAGCCCGGTATCGCGACGGGGCCGAAGGCGTTGTAGTCGCCGATGATCGCCGAAGGATGGCCGCGCAGCGCCGCGGCGATGCGCCAGAGCTGGCGGCGGTTGAGCAGCTGACCATGCGAGAGATGGACATTGGCCAGGCGCATGTCGCCGATCTGGACCAGTTGCGAGACGCGGCCCGGCAGCCGGCCGGGCAGGCGCGACACCGGCAGTTCGAGGATCTGCGGCATCACGAAGCGGTGGCGGCTCCAAACGGCCAGGCCATGGATGCGCTTTGCCCAGGGTACGCGATGGAAATGGCCGTCGATCATCGACGGCAGCGCCTCGATCTCCCGGGTCGCTTCCTGCATCAGCAGCACATCGGGATGCTCGCGCGCGACGAGGGCCGCCACATCCTCGACGGCGGCGCCGGTGCGGCGGAGCAAATTCCAGCTGATGATCTTCATGGCCAAGGATAACGCAAGAATCGGGCAAAGGCGGCATCTTGCGGCGAAAAGCCCGCAACCCCGGCGCAGCAGTGGCGTTGAAGCTGCATGACCCAGCCAACCCTACGCGCCCAGAAGACCAACGAAGTCCGTCAAGCCCCCAAGCAGGTGGCGACCAAGCAGATCGCCAAGGACGCTGTCCGCGGTGGTCCCAAGACGGTGAAGAAGGACAAGCGCTCCGGCGTCGGCCGCGCCCAGAAAGGCTAGCGCGCCACCGGCGGTTCCAGATCGGTCTGGATTCCCGCCATATGGCGATAGAGCGCGACGAGCCGGTTCACG
>JBBRFD010000306.1:0-3668 GCA_038224985.1 Reyranellales bacterium | reverse complement strand
CATCAGGCGATTGCTGCGACGCTGATTTTCGAGGCCGTCGAACGCGTCGTGGCCCATCGAAAGAACGCCCGCCATCAAGACGCCGAGAGTCGACAGGCCACACACGATCACAAGAACGAACAGAATGTTGGCGAGTGTCATCGAAGGCTCCCTGGTCCCGGCGCGCGCGTGTCGCACATGCCCATGACAAGGAATTGGTGCCCCAAGTGGTCTCCAGCAAGTTCGTCATGGCGCGTCGGGATGCTGTGTCGCACCCGCGATAAAGATTGCGTAGGCGTATGATCCCGTAGCGCGCGCTGGCCGTATCAAGATCAGAACGCACCTGGAGCTTGAGAATGATTTCGATGTATCGCGCCATCATGGATTCCACTGTCAACCCGTTGCGCAGCCTGCCGCCGGCGCAACGCTTCCAGCTCATGCTGTTTCTCAGCGTCATGTGGACCAACATCTTCTGCGTGAGCGCCGGTGCGTGGATCTGGTATGGCGAGCTCATGGTGTTCCATGTGCTGGTCTTGGCCGGGATCGTCATCACGAGCCTTGTATTCCGGCGGGCCGCGCATGCCGCGAAACATCGCTATGTCACCTACCGCGATTTCCCCCTGAAGGACGGCACGGCGCGCTATGACGACGTCTGGGGTGGTTGATCGTCCGGCTTCGTCGTCTTCGTTACACGGCGGACCGACGGCCTACTACGACGGCGCCTGTCCGCTCTGCGCCCGCGAGATCGCCTTCTACCGTCGCCAGACCGGCGCCGGGCGGATCCGCTGGATCGACGTCAGCGGCCTCGGCGGCGACCTGGTAGCGTCCGATCTTTCGCACGACTCGGCACTCGCCCGGTTTCATGTGCGGGATATCGACGGGCGCCTGGTGTCGGGCGGCGCGGCGTTTGCCCTTGTGTGGAAGAACCTGCCGCGCTTCCGCTGGCTGGCCGTGATCTTTGCGCCGCGACCCTTCACCTGGCTTCTCGATCGGGCTTACATCGCGTTCCTGAAAATCCGTCCTCGCTTACAATCTTTTGTCAGGTAGCGCGGCGTGGCCGAGACTCCACACCTCAACCGGGCACCCGGCATCCTCACCCTGTGCGATGCCAACACCACGATCGCCTATTGCCGCTATGACTTATCGGGCGAGATCCAATACCTGTTCGTGAACCCCGCCTTTCGGCGCCGGGGTCATGCCCGGCGACTCTTGGCGATGGTTGAGACAGAGACGGCCACGACACTGCGGTTCAACCCGCCGATCAGCCCCCTCGGCGGCCACCTGGTGCAATCCTACAAACGCGGCCGGCACGTGAGCGATTAACGCCCGATCATGACGAGAAACTCTCGCCGTGTATCGGCGTTGTCGCGGAAGGCGCCCAGCATGCGGCTGGTCACCATGGTGACACCGGCCTTGTGAACACCGCGCGTGGTCATGCATTGATGGGCGGCCTCGATCACCACGGCAATCCCGCGCGGGCGCAGCACCTCGTCGATCGTGTTGGCGATCTGCGCCGTCATCTTCTCCTGGATCTGGAGGCGCCGGGCGTAGGTCTCGACCACCCGGGCGAGTTTGCTAATACCGACGACGCGACGGTCTGGCAGGTAGGCCACGTGCGCGCGGCCGATGATGGGCATCATGTGGTGCTCGCAGTGCGACTCGATACCGATGTCGCGCAGCACGACCATCTCGTCGTAGCCGTCGATCTCCTCAAACGTCCGCTGCAGGATTTCTCGCGGATCCTCGCCATAGCCCGCGAAGAATTCTTCGTAGGACCGCACGACACGATCCGGCGTGCCGACGAGGCCCTCGCGGTCCGGATCGTCGCCCGCCCATCGGATCAGAGTACGCACCGCACCTTCCGCCATGGCGCGCGACGGACGTTCTGGGATCTCGGATCGCTCCAGGTCTCTTTTCTCTACAATCATGTTCATCGTCGAATTCCCATCGGTCAGGCGAAATAGCTGAAGGCGAAGGTGGCGAGGACCGCGGCCGAAAGCGGTCCACGAAGGCGCGGATACCAGGGTGGCGCTTCGCCGGCGCGCGTGGCCCGAACGTCGACGTAGAGCACGGCCGCGAACCCGGCCGCGAGAACCAGCAGTCCGACCCTGAGCGGCAAGAGCAGCCCGGCCCAGGCGACGAGGGATGGCGCCACGCTCACGAACAACCGGCGCGGCAAATCGCCGTTACCGTGATTGCTGGCGATGGCCAATCCCCAATGAATGCCGCCGAGGAACGACAGGATCACCGCGCCATAAGCCATGAACGCCGCCATCGCCCACACGCCATACCGGTGGTCGAGAAAAGCAGCCGCCAGAGCAGTGCCGCCAAAAGGCAGAAACCCAAGGGCGCCAAGCCAGATCGCCGTTGCCGGAACACCGATCGAGTTGATAGGAATTATGGTCGAACTATTCACGCCATCGATACGGCCCGCCGACGGCACCGGATGAAACGCGCACCCGGCTTTTCAGGTGATGCGACCAAACGCGCACGCCGGGATACGCTAGCGGATCGTCTGCTTTGAACCATGCAGCGGCGGGCTGCGTATGACTTCCATGGAGACAGTCGAGTCCTTCCCGCCCGGCGGCCTTGCCGTCGTCGTTGGAGCGTCGGGCGGCATCGGGCAGGCGCTGCTCGGCCGTCTCGCGGAGCACTGCCGATTTGCCCGCGTCCTGGGCCCGAGCCGCGGCAGCCTGCCGCCGCTTGATCTCACGAGCGAGGAGAGCATCGCCGGGGCAGCCCGTCAGATCCGGGAGCTAGGGTTGGACGTCCGCCTTGTGATCGACGCTACCGGCTTTCTACATGCCGAAGGAATCACCCCCGAGAAGAGCTGGCGGGATCTCGAGGCCGAGCACATGGCGCAAGCCTTTGCCATCAATGCCATCGGCCCGGCGCTCCTGATGAAGCATTTCCTACCGTTGCTGCCGCGGCAGGGAAAGTCGGTGTTCGCCACGCTGTCGGCGCGGGTCGGCAGCATCGGCGATAACCGGTTGGGCGGTTGGTACAGCTACAGGGCATCGAAGGCAGCCCTCAATCAGATTGTGCGCACGGCATCGATCGAGCTTGTGCGCCGCGCTCCCCTCGGGCTCTGCGTAGCGTTACACCCCGGAACCGTCGCTACCGCATTGTCGGCGCCGTTCGCCAAGTCTGGGCCGGAGGTGCACACGCCTGCCCAGGCTGCGCACCATCTTCTGACGGTGATCGACAGGCTGGAGTCAGCTGATAGCGGCGGTTTCTTCGACTGGCGCGGCGCGCCGGTGCCTTGGTGACACCATGCCGAAGATGCGACGCAAGTCGGACCTGCCGACAAAGACATGCATTGACTGCGGCAGACCCTTCGCGTGGCGACGGAAGTGGGCCCGCGATTGGGACAATGTGAAGTTCTGCTCTGAACGCTGCCGCTCTTCCGCGCACCTGCAGCTTTCTCTACCGAAAACCTCAATTAAGTCCGCGCGTCCCGACAGGAAAGTCATGTCCACAGCACCGAACAGTTTTCGCACCGGCCCCGACGAGCGCGGCCACTTCGGCATTTTCGGCGGCCGCTACGTCGCCGAGACGCTGATGCCGCCCCTCCTTGAGTTGGAGCAGGCTTATGCTGCCGCCAAGGAAGATCCCGCGTTCCAGAACGAGCTCGATTATCTGCTGGAGCATTATGCCGGCCGGCCCAGCCCACTTTACTATGCGGAGCG
>JBBRFD010000305.1:0-3691 GCA_038224985.1 Reyranellales bacterium | reverse complement strand
GCCCGCCGAACAGACGGACATCGTCAGGTTGTTGGCGGTTGAACAGGAAAACACGACGAGTTCGACGTTGCTGCAATTCGTGCCGGAGATCAGCGCCGGGGTTGTTGCAGCAGGAGCCGCCGGCGGCGGCGCGGCAGCGGCCAGGCGGACCGACACGACCAGCATGATGATATCCGACTTCTTGCAATTGGGATCGCCCTGGCACGACGCCGCCTGCACACGCTCCTGCTTGTAGGTAAGCGCCACGCGCTTGTTCAGCAGGTCCTTTCGCTGACAGATCGGGAAATCGGCCGACTCGTAGAAGGTTTTGCCGGCGTCGTCGCGTAGCGTGAGGTTGCAGGCAGTATCGGCATTCACCATCTCCACGATCGTGCCGAACGGCTTGTGCTCCTGCGCCGACACCGCGATCGGGCAAGCGAAAGCACCCGCGAGCGCGGCGAAGGAAAGTTTGGGGATAAGCATGCAGGCTCCCGGCAGTAGGATTGCCGAAGCCTACACTGCGAATGAAGCCGGGTCAGCCTCGGTCGGGATCAACCGGCGGCAATATAGGCCCTCAGGGCCTCCGCCTCATGCTGGGTTTCCTCGATCCGCGCCTTGACCACGTCGCCGATCGAAATCAGCCCGTAGAGTTCGCCGCGGCGCACCACGGGCAGGTGACGGAAGCGACCGCGCGTCATGATGGCCATCACCTCGTCGATCGAGGTGTCGGGATCGCAGGTCCTGACGTCGCGCGTCATAATCTCGGCGACGTCGCGGCCGAGGGCCAGGTGGCCGTGCTCCGCCATGGCGCGCACGAGGTCGCGTTCGGAGACCATGCCCATCACTTCGTCGTTGCCATCGAGCACGACAAGAGAGCCGATGCGGCGGGTACTCAACTGAGCTGCGGCTTGAGCGACGCTGGTGCCCGGTGTAACCGTGTAAACCAAGCCACCCTTCTGAGACAGAATATCGGAGACGAACATGGTTCCCTCCATAGGTGTTGTTTTAATCAAGGAACGGCCGTGGCAAAAGGTTGCACATGAACGACGACATGTCAGCCATTGTAATGTTTTCCGGTGGACAGGATTCCACCACCTGCCTCGCCTGGGCGCTCGAACGTTATGAGCGCGTCGAGACGGTGGCTTTCGACTACCGGCAACGCCATCGCATCGAGCTCGATCAACGCCTTGTGGTTCTGGACGAGGTGAAACGCCGCTTTCCACAATGGGCGGCAAAGCTCGGCGAGGACCATTTCATCGATCTCGGTGTGCTCGGGCAGATCAGCGAGACCTCGCTGACGCGACATGTCGCTTTTGAGATTGAAAAAGGCAAGCTGCCCAACACCTTCGTACCGGGCCGCAACCTGCTGTTCCTGACCTTCGCCGCCGCCATCGCCTGGCGCCGCGGCATCCGCCACATCGTCGGCGGCATGTGCGAGACGGATTTTTCGGGCTATCCCGACTGCCGCGACGACACCGTGAAGGCGATGCAACTCGCGCTCAATCTCGGCATGGACCGAAACTTCGAGTTGCAGACGCCGCTGATGTGGATCGACAAGGCCGACACCTGGAAACTCGCGCAGTCTCTCGGCGGCACGGCATTGGTCGACATCATACTGGAGCACACCCACACATGCTACGAGGCCCAACGCGGGCCTCGCAACAACTGGGGTTATGGCTGCGGTGTCTGTCCCGCCTGCGCCTTGCGGGCACGCGGCTACAAGAATTACCGCGCGGCGTAGCCGCCTCTACTGGCCGCTCTATTGGCCGGCAATGCGCTTGGCGTGTTCGAGATGCGCCTGCAGCTTGGGCAGCATGCCCTGGGCGAACTTGCGCAGATTGGCGTTGTCGCCGTTCTGCGAATAGGCGCCGAACTGATCGACCGCTTCGATATGCGCGGCAAGCTGGGCGCTGGCATAGGTGGAGTCGAAATCCGGACCGTTGAGGACGCTCAGGCGATCGAGCACGGCGGCATGGCGCGGATTGCGACCGCCTGGCGTCGGCGCGAAGGTGACGCCGGCTTCCTGGCGGGCCTTGGCGAGGACGCCGACGGCTTCCTCGTGATCGACCAGCATGCGGGTGGCGAAGCCACGGATATTCTCGTTGCTCGACTTTTGCAGCGCCATGCGTGCCGAGCCGATCTCGAAGTCGTTGGCCTCCTGAGCGAAGCCGACGAAGCGGGCGCCGGGCAAGGCGTCGACGGCGAAAGCTGTGGGTGCAAGGGCGACAAGGGTCAGCGCCGAAGCGCTGCTGAACAGAAACTGGCGGGTCGTGAGCATGGGGGAGCCTTTCGGAAAAATCTGTGTGTGGGAACTCAACGTGGCCGTGCCCTGCGGGTTCCCGAGCGCGCCGGGACCTGCTAGGAAAACGCCGCTATGGCAATGCCCCCGCTCGCACCTCTCGACGACCGCGTCTCCGTCTCCGGCCAGATCTCGGCCGACGACATGAAGGACATCGCCGCCGCCGGCTTCACTGCCGTGGTCAACAACCGGCCCGACCGCGAGGCTTTATTCGGCCAGCCGCGCACCGCCGATCTGGCAAAGGCCGCGCAGGACGCCGGGCTCGTCTTCCTCGACCTGCCCTTTCCCGGTCCGCGCGCCACGCCCGATCAGGTGCGCGCGTTTTCCGCCCTGCTGGCCAAAACACCGGGACAGGTGCTGGTCTATTGCAAGAGCGGGATGCGCTCTGCGTTTCTCTGGGGTGCCGCGTCGCTCGCCGCCGGCCGTCCTCTCATCGACGTTCTCGCCGCTGCCCAACGCGCCGGCCAGGACCTCGATCCCATCGGCGAGACCATGACGGCACTAGCGGAGGCTTCCCGATGATCAAATCCATTCTTGCCGTCTCCGAGGGCGGCCCCGATGCGGCGATGTCGTTCCGGCTCGCCGCGCGTGCGGCCAAGGCCTTCGGCGCTTCGGTCGATGCGCTGCATCTGTCGACCGACTCGGGGCGCGTCAGTGCCACGCTGGCGGGCGATGCCATGCCGCTGATCATGAACCTCGACGAGGAGCGCCTCGACGAACGCGCCAAAGCCTCGGAGGCCGCCTACAAGGCCCTGCTCGAGCCCGCCGGCAATGCTACCTACTCGGCCGCCGAGACCTCGCAGGTCGACACCATGGTGGCGATGGGCCGCTCGGTCGATCTGCTGGTGCTGGGCCGTCCCGGCAGCGATCCCGAGAACGTGGCGCCCGCCACTGTCGAAGCAGCGCTTTACGAATGCGCCTGCCCGGTGATGATCGCGCCGCCCGATGCCGGTGCCGGTCCCTTCGCCAACGCCGTCGTCGCCTGGAACGGCAGCCGCCAGTCGGCGCGCGCGCTCAGCTACGCCATGTCCTTCCTCGGCGCCGCGACCAAGGTGACGCTGCTGGTCGTGGGCAGCAAACCTGAGGAAGTGAACGCGCCCTATCTGGCGCGCCATCTGTCGCGTCACGGCATCGCCGCCACGGTCGATGCCATCGATCCCGGCGCCGTCTCGGGCCGCGCGCGTGGCCGCGCGCTGCTGGAATACACCAACAACAGCAAGGCCGACTTCCTGGTGATGGGTGCCTATGGCCGCCAGCAGGCGCTGAGCTTTTTGGGATTAGGCGGCGCCACCGGCAAGGTCATCTCGTCCTGCCGCATACCCCTGTTGATGGCGCACTAATACCAACCGTCAGAACTAATGACTCGGATGTGAATCGGCATTGAGATGAGGATGTGATTCCCTGGAGCGATGG
>JBBRFD010000304.1:0-3694 GCA_038224985.1 Reyranellales bacterium | reverse complement strand
ACAAAGTCGCCGCGGAACGCCGCTCCAGACGCGCCCGCAATTCATCGAGGGTTGGACGTTCGGCGACCTCGCGAATCTCGCTCAGCAAGAAGTCCGACAACGACATGCCGGCCAAAGCCGCGCGCGATTTGAGGCGGCGATGCAGCGTATCGGGGACGTTTCGGATTTGAATCATCGCGGACATTCAAAAACGATAATTGCATGTGCAGCACATGTCAAAGTCGGCGATGCAACTGCCAGATCGCGTCGCGGTTGGTGGGCGAAAAGACCTTCTCCATTGCCGCCTGCCACGGCAGCCAGAGCTGGGTGGTGTGCTCGGCCGGATCGAGGGTGGCGACGGTGACCTGCGGCACCAAAAAACCGAAGACATGCTCGACGTTATGCGTCACATCGGGGCCATAGCGCGCCCGCCATTGCGCCCAGATTTCGTAGCGGTTCGTCTGCCGCCAGTCGGTCAGCGTCCCCACCGTCAGGCCGGTTTCCTCCCACAACTCGCGCCGGGCCGTACCTTCGAGATCGGCATCCTGCAGCTCACGCGAGCCGGTCACGGATTGCCACAGGCCGCCTTGCCCGGATCGCTGCAGCAGCAGGACATCGAGGGCCGGCGTATGCACCACCACCAGCACTGATTCGGGGATTTTGTGGGCCATTGGCGTCAGCATAGTACAAGGCTATGGTCCGGCGGCTTTTTTCGAGGGAACATAATGAGCAAGCAGCTTCAAGCCACCATCGACGGCGCGTGGGACAAGCGCGACGGCATCAGCAGCGCCACCAAGGGCGAGATCCGCGAGGCGGTCGAGACGGCCATCGCCGGCCTCGACGACGGCTCCTTCCGCACCGCCGAGAAATTCGGCGACGAATGGGTCGTGAACCAGTGGCTGAAAAAGGCCGTGCTGCTCTCCTTCCGCCTCTACGATTCGGTGCCGATGGACGGTGGTGCCTCCTTCCCCGGCCTGGGTGCCGCGCCGTGGTTCGACAAGGTGCCGCTCAAGACCACGGGCTGGGACGCTGCCCGCTTCGCCAAGGCCGGCTTCCGCGCCGTGCCGGGATCGATCGTGCGCCGCGGCTCCTATATCGCGCCGTCGGTCGTGCTGATGCCGTCCTTCGTCAACCTCGGCGCCTATGTCGACAGCTCGACCATGGTCGACACCTGGGCGACGGTCGGCTCCTGCGCCCAGATCGGCAAGAACTGCCACCTCTCGGGCGGCGTCGGCATCGGCGGCGTGCTCGAGCCGCTGCAGGCCAACCCGGTGATCATCGAGGACAATTGCTTCATCGGCGCGCGCTCCGAAGTGGTCGAAGGCGTGATCGTCGGCACGGGTGCTGTGTTGTCGATGGGCGTGTTCATCTCGGCCACCACCAAGATCGTCGACCGCGCGACCGGCCAAATCCATATCGGCAAGGTGCCGCCGTACTCGGTGGTCGTGCCGGGCAATATCGGCGGCGGTCCCGACCGGCCCTCGACCTATTGCGCCGTCATCGTGAAGACGGTCGACGAGCGCACGCGGTCGAAGACCTCGATCAACGAGCTGCTGCGCGACTGATGCCAGAGTGATGCCAAAGTGATGCCAAAGTGATGCCAGCCTGATGCCCGACGCTTCGGACTTTTCCACGCCGCTGCCGGCCGAGGCGATGCCCGCCCGCCTGCTGTGGCGTGGCGACAGTCTCGCGCCCGGCACCGGACACATCGCGATTCCCGGTGCCGTCATCGAAGAACTCGACCGGGTCGTTGCCCAGCTCGATCGCGATCCGATCCCGCTGCTGTTGTTGCGGCCGGAAGACTTCGCCCTCGATGCCTCGCGCGCTTTCATGGCTGAGGTCAAGCGCAACCTCGACGCCGGTCCGGGTTTCGCCATCGTCGATCGCCTGCCGGTCGGCCGCTGGTCGGAGAGCGGCAGCCGCGCAATGTGGTGGCTGCTCGCCACGCTGGTGGCGCGGCCAGTGGCGCAGAAATGGGACGGCACCTCGATCTACGACGTGCGCGATCTCGGCAAGCCGCCGGGCAATGGCGTGCGGCCCGACGTCACCAATGCAGAGCAGAATTTCCACACCGACAACAGCTACAACCTCCAGCCACCGCATTATGTCGGCCTGCTCTGCGTGCGCACGGCGCGCGAAGGCGGCATCAGCGGCATCGTGAGCTTCGCCTCGGCGCATGAGGAGATGCGCCGCCGTCATCCCGAACTTTTGCCGCGGCTCTACAAGCCGTTTCACTTCGACCGGCAGCGCGAACATGCGCCGGACGACGCGATGACGACGTGGCACCCGATGCTGGAGCGCGAGGACGGTCGCCTCATCGCCCGCCTGTCGCTCTTCCAGGTGAGGAACGGCTACAAGATGAAGGGTGAACAACTCGACGCCGAAGGCGCTGGCGCGCTGGCGGCTTTCGAGTCCGTCCTCATGGCGCCCGGCATGGCCGCCAACTTCACCTTCGAGCCGGGCCAGATGCAGCTGCTCGACAACCGCGCGATGGGCCACCGCCGCACGGCCTTCCAGGATTGGCCGGAGGCCGAGCGCAAGCGCCTGCTGATCCGCCTGTGGCTGCGCGACCGCGGCAGCCGCGCCTATCACGGTTGATTCCTTTACGGGCCTTTACGCAGAGTGGCGTTTCCACTCCGGCGCCTTCTTGAGATGAGCGCCTTCCCTGGCGAGGATCTTGGACACGCGCTCCGGAGCGAAACCCAGCTCGACAAACGCGGGACCGACATTGGCGACCTCGCGGTATTCGGCGATCTTGCCGTCGCGCAGGGTCATCATCGACACGCCCTCGAAACCGACGCGCCGGCCCTCTGCCTCGGGCAAGGTCGAGACGTAGCTGAAGGTGTAATAGGCATAGAGGCTCTTGCCGTCGCTCAGCGGACGATGCATTTCCCAACGGAAGTCACGCGCTGTGCGGTGGAACCAGTCGTCGATCATCTCGGCGATCCGGGCGGGACCCTTGAAGTCGCCGTAGAAGACGTCGTGATAGACGCCGTCCTCGGTGAAGAGGCTGGCGAAGGCCTTGCCGTCGCGCCGTTCGACGGCGGAACAGAATTCCTTCAAAAGCGCGGTCGTTTCCATGGTTATCCTCCCGGGATTGCCACAATCATGCCTAAACTGGCGACGCCGGCAAGCAGAGCGGCAACGGAGGAACGCGCATGACTACTTGGATCGTCCTGGGCATCGTCGTCGCTGTCGGGCTGTGGCTGATGGCCACCTACAACGGCCTGGTCGGCGGCCGCAACCAGGGGAAGACGGCCTGGAGCCAGATCGATGTGCAATTGAAGCGCCGCCACGATCTCATTCCCAATCTCGTGCAGGTGGTGAAGGACGCCATGGGCTACGAGCAGGAAACCCTCACCAAGGTCATCCAGGCCCGCAACACCGCCTTGGCCGCCACCGGCCCAGCCCAGTCCGGCGTGGCCGAGGCCGCGCTGACGCAAGCCACGCGCGGTCTCTTCGCCCTGATGGAGAGCTATCCGACGCTCAAGGCCAATGACAATGTGAAGCAGCTGCAGGAGGAGTTGACGACGACGGAGAACAAGATCTCCTTCGCCCGCCAGTTCTACAACGACTCGGTGAACTCATATAACACCCGCCGCGAAAGCTTCCCGGCGATGCTGGCCGCGGCCTCGCTGGGCTTCGGACCGATGGAGCTGTTCAACATGCCGGAGGGCGAGCGCGAGGTTCCCAAGGTCGCGCTGCGCTAGGCGAT
>JBBRFD010000303.1:0-3709 GCA_038224985.1 Reyranellales bacterium | reverse complement strand
GGCGCCCTCGAGTGCCGGCAGGCCGCGCGCGGCACGGTCCTGCACGTAGCCCTTGAGGCCACCGCCGGTGCCGATGCCGGGCACCGAAGGGGGCTCGAGCACGAAGACGAAGGCCTCGCGCAGCGAGAACATCTTGCCGCGCAACTCGCCCAGGATCTTCTCCATGGGCAGGTTCCGCCGCTCGGCGAAGGGCTTCAGCGTGATGAAGATGACGCCGGTGTTGGGCGCATTGGTGAAAGTGGCGCCGTCGAAGCCGACGAAGGCCACGGCGTGTTCGACGCCGGCGGTCGCCGCGATCATGTCCGACGCCTTGCGCACCAGCGCGTCGGAGCGCTCCAGCGTCGAGCCGGCCGGCAGCTGCATGGCAGCGATCAGGTAGGAGCGGTCGAGCTGTGGCACCAGGCCGGTCGGCGTCGAGGTCAGGCGCTGGCCGGTGATGAAGAGCAGGCCGACATAGACCGCCATGACGATCAGGCCGAGACGGATCAGGCGGGCCGTGGCGCGGCCGTAGAAATTCGACAACCCCTCGAAGCCGCGGTTGAAGTGCTTGAAGAACCAGCCGAGCGGCGCGTAGAGCCGGTCGGCCAGGGTCGGCCTGGCATGCTCGATCGGCGAGAGCGCATGGCTCTTCAGCAGCAGCGCCGCCATGGCGGGCGACAGCGTCAGCGACACGAAGGCCGAGATCGCTGTGGAGGCCGCGATGGTGATGGCGAACTGGCGGTAGAACGAGCCTTGCAGGCCGGAGATGAAGGCGGTCGGCAGGAAGACCGCGATCAGCACCAGCGAGATGGCGATCAGCGCGCCGCCGACCTCGTCCATGGTCTTGTGGGCGGCTTCCTTGGGCGACATGCCCTGCGCCAGGTAGCGCTCGACATTTTCGACCACGACGATGGCGTCGTCGACGACGATGCCGATGGCCAGCACCAGGCCGAACAGCGACAGGGTGTTGAAGGAAATACCGACGGCCGACATGAAGGCGAAGGCGCCGATCAGCGACACCGGGATGGCCATGATCGGGATGATCGCCGCGCGCCAGGTCTGCAGGAACAGCAGAACGACGATGACGACCAGGACAAGTGCCTCGAACAGCGTATGGATCACGGCATCGACCGAGGCCTGGATGAATTCCGTCGGGTTGTAGACGACGGAGTAATCGAGGCCGGGCGGGAAGCTCTTTTTCAGGCTTTCCATCACGGCCTTGACGCCATCGGAGGTCGACAGCGCGTTGGAGCCGGGGCGCTGGAAGATGGCGAGCGCGGTCGCGGTCTTGTTGTCGAGATAGGCGTTGAGCGTGTAGTCCTGCGCACCCAGCTCGATGCGGGCCACGTCGTTGAGGCGCGTCACCGAGCCATTGGGCTCGGCGCGCAACACGATATTGCCGAATTCCTCGGGCGAACTCAGCCGGCCCAGCGTCTGCACCGACAGCGTGAAGCCACCGGGCGAGACGGCGGGCGCCTGGTTGATGGCGCCGGCGGCGACCTGCAGATTGGCGGCGCGCAGCGCCAGCAACACTTCGCCGGCGGTGATGTTGCGGGCGGCGATGCGGGCCGGATCGAGCCAGACGCGCATGGCGTAGTCGCGGGCGCCGAAGACCAGCACATTGCCGACGCCGTCGACGCGGCCCAGCACGTTCTTCACGTAGAGCGTGGCGTAGTTGGAGATGTACTGCTGGTCGCGCGAGCCGTCGGGCGAGGTCATGTGCACGACCATCATCAGGTCGGGCGAGGCCTTGCGCACGACGACGCCGATCTGCTGCACTTCCAGCGGCAGGCGCGGCAAAGCGACGGAGACGCGGTTCTGCACCAGCACCTGGGCCTGGTCGACATTGGTGCCGGGCTTGAACACCACGTTGATCGACAAGCCGCCGTCGCCGGTCGACTGCGAGGAGACATAGAGCATGTTGTCGACGCCGTTGATCTCGAGCTCGAGCGGCGTGGCGACGGTGGCGGCGATGACCTCGGCCGAAGCGCCGGGATAGGCCGCCGTGACGTTGACGGTCGGCGGCGCGATCTCGGGATATTCCGCGACCGGCAGCGAACGCTGGGCGATACCGCCCACGATCAGGATGATCAGCGACAGGACCGTGGCGAAGATCGGCCGGTCGATGAAGAAATGGGAAAAACGCATGGTCTAGGGCTTCGCGGCTTTGGCGGCGATCTCGCCCTTTTGCGGCACGACCTTGCCGCCGGGGCGGACCATCGGGTTGGCGAGGCCGTCGAGCACCACCTTGTCGGCCGGCGCCAGGCCGTCGCGCACGACGCGCAGGCCGTCGACGATCGGGCCGAGTTTCACCGGCTTGGCCTGGACCACGCCTTCGGCGTTGACGGTGAACACCATCTTGCGCGCCTGATCGGAGATCACCGCCGAATCGGGAATCAGCAGGGCATCGTATTCGCCGCCGAAGAGCTGCAAGCGGCCGAAGACGCCGGGCGTCAGCAGCTGGTCCTTGTTCTCGACGAGGGCGCGGCCGCGGATGGTGCCGGAGCGGGCGGTCAGCTGGTTGTCGATGAAGTCGACCTTGCCGGTGCGCGTCCAGTCGGTTTCGTCGGACAGACGAATGCGCACCGGCACCGAATCGCGCGACGAGGCGCGCGAACCGGCCAGCAGCAGGCGCTGGTAGCGCAAGTGATCGGACTCCGAGATGTCGAAGACGAAATGAATGGGATCGAGCGTGACGATGGTGGCCAGCAGCGTGGCGCCGGTCTGGCCGCCCGAAATCAGGTTGCCGGGATCGACCTTGCGATCGGAAATGCGGCCGGCCAGCGGCGCCGTCACGTTGGTCCATTCGAGGTTGAGTTCAGCCGCCTTCAGGCCGGCTTCGGCCGCCTTGGTCTGGGCGCGGGCAATGTTGAGATTGGCTTTGCGCTGGTCGAAGTCCTGGTCGGTGATGGTGCGCGAACCGATCAGCGAGGCGCCGCGCTGGACCTGCAGCTCGGCGAGATCGACTTGGGCCTGGGTGCGGGCGACTTCTGCCTTGGCGCTCTCGACGGCGATTTCGAACGGCCGTTTGTCGAGCGTGAACAACGGGTCGCCGACCTTGACCAGCTGGCCGTCGCGGAAATGCAGCTTGTCGATGAAACCGGAGACGCGCGCCCGCACCTCGACCGAGGCCATGGCTTCGAAGCGGCCGGAATACTCGTCCCACTGCGTCACGCGCTTGGCGATCGGCTCGGCGACGCTGACCGGCATGGCCGGTGGTCCGCCCTGCGCGAAACTGGGCGCGAAGGCGCTGGAGGTTACGAAAAGGAGAGCGACGGCGGCGGCGAAAACCGATGCCAGGACAGGACGTACGGCCAACAAAGTGTAATCCCCCGCGATCTTCGTGTCGCGCCAGAGATGTGGTTGCCCGCAGGGCGATAGTCAATTACCCGGCGGGTCGTTTCCGGCCGATTGTGTCAGGCGTAGTGATCGAAGGTGAAGTTCAACTTGTCGCCGCTCCAGTTGAAGACTTCCTGCTGGTGACCCGTGACCGACACATCGTTGTTCCACAGCGTGATGGTCTGGATCTGGCCGGTGTAGAAGTCGACTCCGGTGCCGGATTTGCCGCCGTCGAAAGTGACATGAACGATGCTGCCGCCGGTGATCGAGACATCGACGCCGGTGCTCTCCTTGTTGGAGCCCAGGACGTAGCCGACAGCCAAATCGCCTTTGGTGTCCTTGGTCTCGTGTGCGCCCGTGCCGGCGACGAATTCGTCGGCGCCGGAAGTGG
>JBBRFD010000302.1:0-3736 GCA_038224985.1 Reyranellales bacterium | reverse complement strand
TCGGCGACGGGCGCGATCTTTTCGCCCGGCTTGAGCTTGGGGCCACCGCCATCGGAGGAGCAGCTGGCGACGGCCAAAACGGCCATCAGGAGGACAGCGAGGAGACGCGATGTCACGGTGAATCCTGCACAAATCAAGGGCTTGCAGCCCTTCATATCACAGTCGTGCGCCGAGCGTCAGCAGGATGCGGTTGTCGTTGAAACCGGCCAAGGGATCGGTCGACTGGCGCGTCGAGTAGTAATATCGCGGTCCGACGTAGAAATTCGGCGTGAAAAAGTACTTCGCGCCCACATCGATGCCGTAATATTTGTCGGTGCGGCCGATCGCGCCGAAATCGTAGTTGGCGTAAGTGCCGCCGATATCGAGCAGAAGATTTTCGAGGACGAGGTATCCGGCGCGGGCGCTGAACGAGGTTTCGACCGCGTTGCCCGAGGCCGTGGCAGCGCCGGTCGTGCCGGCAGCCAGGCGATACTCGGTCAGCGACCGCCGGCCTTCGATTTCGAAGCTGAGCGTTTCCGTCGGGTTCCAGTAGACCGCCGCGCGGGCAGACAGGCCGCTGTCCGGCAGGAGGCGGGGATCTTCGAACCATCGGCGATAGTAGCCGATCGCCACCTCGGCGCCGAGTGTGGTGCTGATGTCGTAGGTCACGCCGACCTTGACGTCGAAGCCCTGCGAATTGCGAAAGAAGCCGGTCGAATCCGGCTGATTGATATAGCGCACGAACTGATACGACGGATCTACGAACACCGAGAATTCCTCGGAGATGCGGTAGCCGACGCGGCCGTTGAGGTCGAGGAAGTGGTGATTGTCGCTGGGTCCCTGGCCATCGTAGATGCGGTATTCATAACGCGGTCCGAAGCGCAGATAGATCGGCTCGCCGTTATAGGTCACGTCGGTGGCGGCGCGTATCACGCTGGCGGTGGCAGAGCCCGCGGAAGTGCCGACGCCTGGCGACCCACGCGGCAGCACGGCGCGGCTGTATTCGAGCAGGGCGTTGATCGTCGTCTCTTCGTTGACGTCGTAGCGGCCGCGCCCGCCGAACGCGAAAGCGTTGTAATCTTCACTGCTGTACTGCAGATACTTGGCGAATTCGGTCTGCACGTAGAAGTCGAGCGCATGCTCGTCCCATGTGCTTTGCAGCGTGGCGCCGGGTCGGATGCGCGCGATGAAGTCGCTGTTGGTGGCCGTGGGCGTGCGATAGATGTTGTCGTCGAATTCGATGTCGGCTTCGCCCTTGGCATGAAAGACGAAATCGCCGACCGGGATGCCCTCGGGGGCATCGGCCAACGGCTTGCGCAGGACCGATTCGCTCTTGGCCGTGGTTTGCTGCTTGGGACCGCCGGTGGCCGGCGGCGCCTTTGCCGGACCGCCGGATTGATTGGTCGAAGCCGGCTGCTGCTTGGCCGCGGGCGCATTCGGATTGACCGGCGGCGTCTGCGCGCCGACAGGCGTGCGTACGGCGTCCATCGCAAAAAACGCAGCCGAGCAAAGCGCCATAAGCGCGATAGGCGTCCGCAAGCCCTTACGCACGAACAAATCCCCTAAAATCTCCGGCCCAAGTCAGCCAGTTGCCGATCAGCCGGTTTCCGCTCAGCTCTTGCTGACGGGACCCGAACAATTTCCCACGGCGCAGCCCGGCGGCGGCGAACCCGGCGGATTGCCACCCGGCGTGGGCGGCGGCGGTGTCGACTGAATCTGGTTGGCGACGCGATCCAGCGCTTCCTGCTGGGCCAGGCAGCCGTCGGGCGTCTGCACTGCACCGGTCGCCGTCGAGTCGAGAACGAAGGCGCTCGTTCCATCGATCGGCTCGAAATACACGATCGACAGTTCCGCACCCTGCGGGAATTCGAACACCGCCTCGTCCGTCGTCACATCGAGGTCGAAGACGATCGCCGGCGCGCTGCCGGGCAGCACGAGCTGCGGCGTGAAGGCCTCCTCCGGCTTCAGATTCGAGAAGGCGCCGCGCGGAATCCATCGGTCCGGACCGATGGTGATGACCTCGAACTTCTGGGCGTTGGCCGTGAAGGTCGAACCAAAGGGAGAAGCCGAAGCCTGCACCAGCGGCCGCTTGCCGGCCACCAGGATCACGCGCCAACGGCCGTTCGGCATCGGCGTGCGGAAGCCCGTCAGACCGGAGATCGCATCGCCCGAGGCCGGAAGAGCATCGTTGTAACGCACGCCCACGCCACCGGTGACCCGCGAGTCGCCCGGCACCACGGCGCGCATGCCCGGATAGAGATTGCCGCCCGCCGGCTGCAGGTCGAATGCCGTGGCATCCTTCGGCACCGTGAAACGACGCAGGCAGATCGAGTCGATCGGATAGATCACGCAGGTCTCTACCTTCGCCATGCCGACGAAGTCGGAGATCGCCTGCGGCGGACAACCCTTGCGGGCGCCGACCGTTTGCAGGAGCTGAACGGCGCGCGCCGTCGTCTCCTCGCGGTTGGGATAGCTCTCGCGCAACCAGTTGCGCGTCTCGTCGCGCCAACCGGCGGACCCGTTGCAGATCGTCGCCGCCAAGGTATCGAGATTTGCGCTGCTCTGGGCTTGGCCCGGAGAGGTGACAGCGGAGCCCGCCCAAAGAAGGGCTGCCGCAAAGCCGAACGAGATAGCTCGAAGAAAGAGGCTCATAGCTGCCCAACCCATCAGTTTTTGCGAATAAATTCAAATGCAATAAACGAGATAAGTTATAGCAAAAAGACGCGACCTTTCCTAGGGGCAACATGTGCTGTTGCCACGCAAGAAGCTGTGATTGGCGCGCACCCAAGCGAGGCCGCAACCTCATGTCTTCCCTTGCTTTCATTCCACCTGTCACTCGAACCTTGGCGCTGGCGGGCAGAGAACCGCACGACTTGGTAAAGTCAATTCTGCCTTTGAACACGAGGAAAGTCACCTAAATATTTGATTTTAATCTAATTTAAGGTAAATTCGTCTGCGATGAACGAGGTTCCGCGACGGCGCCGAGCCGCGTTGGGTCGTGGCCGAAGTCACTTGTGGCACTGGCCGGCCCCAACGCGGGGGCGTATGACGGCGCGGCGTAACCTGCTGGGAAAATGCGGTGGATGGCTCCTCCGGAAAATAGCCCGTTCGGCGATGAGCGGCTGAACGACGCGTCGGAGCGGACGCAGCGCGGTGTCGAAGACGCGATCGAAAGACTGCGTCGAATCGATAAGGCACTCGAGGCGACCAAGCCGAGGTCGGAACAGCTCAAGCCCGGGCAATCGGCTGTCACGCCGTCATCGCCGCAGTACGGCCGCGTCCGCCCGCCTAATCCCGCACTGGCCAAGGGGACTCCCCTGCCGCCGGACCGCCCGGGGGCCGCACGTCCTGAGCCTCCGGTTTCCCGCGTCTCGATGCCGCCTTTGCCCAGGACGCCGGCGCCAGCGGTCCCGCCGCCGCCCGCGCCCCGGGCCAGAGCGGACCAAGCCAGCACGCCTCAGCCGCAGGTTCCGCCGCCGCCGGCAACTCGGCCGGCCCCGACGCCGCAAGCCCGACCCGTTCAAGCCGCGCCGCAATATGCGTCGTCGCCCCAGGCCAGGCCGCAGCCGGCGGCCAGCGTGCAGCGCCCGCCGCCGCAGCAGCCGCAGGCACGGCCTCGGACGGTAGCACCGCAGGCACCGCCTGAAGGCGCCCCGGCCGCAACTCTGGCCGCAACCCCGGCCCCAACCCCCGCCCCCACCCCCCCACAGGCGCCCCCACCCCGCCACAACGCTTCGGAGATGCGCTCGCTGCGCGA
>JBBRFD010000301.1:0-3752 GCA_038224985.1 Reyranellales bacterium | reverse complement strand
GGCAGGCCGGGGGGCGGCCGGCGGGCATTCGAGGCCTGCTCGTAGGCATAGGCAAGGCGCAGCAGCTTGGCCTCGCTCCAGGCGCGGCCGGTGAAAGTGATGCCGAGCGGATAGTCCGGCGTCTCCCTGTTGCCGACGCCGGAGATGAAGCCGGCTGGCACCTGCACGCTCGGATATCCCGGCTTGGCTGCGATCGACGCGCCGCTCGTCCCGGGAAATACGACGGCATCGAGCTTGTGCTCGTTCATGTAAGGATCGAGCCCACGCTCCTTGGCGGCCATCAGATCCATAGCGCGCGCCGATTTGTATTCCAGTTCGGAAAGATCGCCTTTGGTTGCCTGCGCGGCGAGGAAGAGGTCCTGGCCGTAGCGCAGCGCCTTGTCGGCATTGGCCTTGTTGAAGACAATGACGTCGGCCATCGTCTTGATCTTCGTGCCGGTCGCCCAGTCGCGCAGATAGAGATTGAGGTCGTGCTTGAGCTCGTAGAGGAACACGACCGAGGCTGTGCCCGGCGTGCCCTTGTTGATGCCGAGCGGATTGCGGTTGAGCACGGCCATCGTCGTGCCGGGGCCGCCGATCCAGCCGATCGCCGGAATGACGGCACGCACGATCGTGGCGCCGAGGTCCTGCAGCACCTTGATCGCCTGCGCCATCACTTCCTTCGAGCGCTGCGGCAGCGGGCCATAGAAAGGATCGTTCAGGGGATCGTCGGGATCGTTCGGCACACCGATGCGCGCACCTTTCAGGCCGTCCTTGTCGAGTCCCGCGGTGTAGTCCTGCGGCCTCTGAAGATATTGCGTCGCCGGATCCTGCGGATCGCGCGCGGCCATGACGTTCAGCAGGATCGCGGAATCGCGCACGGTGCGGGTCAGCGGCCCCGCGGTGTCCTGGCTGTGCGAGATCGGGATGATGCCGCTGCGGCTGATCAAGCCGACCGTCGGCTTCACGGTCACGAGGCCGTTCTGGGTGGCGGGGCTGAGCAGCGAGCCCGAGGTTTCGGTGCCGATCGCCGCGGCGCACAGCCCGGCTGCGACCGCGACAGCGGAACCCGCACTCGAGCCGCCCGGCTGCACGACCGGGGCGACCTGGTCGATCATCAGGCTCGGCGAGTAGGGGTTCTTCACATAGCCGCCGAGCGAACTGTAACCCGATGGCATGCCGATCGCGAGGATATTGGCGAACTCGGTCAGGTTGGCCTTGCCGAGGATCACCGCGCCGGCGGCGCGCAGCCGCTTGACGACGGCGGCGTCGTCCTTGGCGCGCGCCGTCTCGAGCGCCAGCGAGCCCGCGGTCGTGTGCTGCTTGTCGCCGGTGGCGATATTGTCCTTGATCAGGATCGGCACGCCGGCCAGCGGCTGTTTGGCCGATGGCTTAATGCCGTCGAGGCGTCCGGCGATCGCCAGCGCCTCGGGATTGAGTTCGCGCACGGAAGTGAGGGCGGGTCCGCCGCGGTCGTAGGCCTCGATGCGCGCGAGATACGCCGTGGTAAGCGCCGTCGCCGTCGTCTTGCCCTCGGCCAGCGCCTGGATCACCTCGCCCATCGAGGCGTTGTCGACCGCGAGCGCGGTTTGCGCCTGGGCGCCTGCTGCCGCAACGGCGCCGATGGCGACCGACGCCAAGGTGACCTCGCGGCGGGTTGGTTTCTTCATCGTAAGTCTCCTAAACCGGCATCGTGCGCTTCTGGTGGGCGCGGCCGACCTTGGCTGCTTCGGGATTGTGGCCCGAGATGACGCGCACGCCCTCGTCGAGCAGGGCGGCGATCTTGTCGGGGCCCGCGCCTTCGAGATAGGCGAGCTTGTTCTTCCTGCAAGCGGCGAAGACGCGACGACGCGCTTCTTCCATCTCGGGCGGGTAGGGACGACGCTGCAAGGTCGTATAGCCGAGCGACAGGCCGAGATCGCCCGGCCCCAACTCGGCAAAGCCAAGGCCCGGCACGGCCAGGATTTCTTCGCAGTTGGCGACGCCCGGCGTGCTTTCGATCTTCACGCCGAGCAGCAGCTCGCCCTTGGGATTGAGCGGCCAGGGCTCGCAGCGCTCGAAATATTCCTGCTGGTCGATGCCCCAGACCGGCGCCGCTGTCGGCTCCGAGCCACGACCGCGGCTGCCGATGCCGAGCTTGTCCTGGCCCTGCTTTTGATGGGGAAAGCGGCAGGCGCGGACGAACTCGCGCACCGCGCCGGCCGACTCGGCTTGGCACAAGAGAATGCCATGGGCGCCGCGTGCCAGGATCTGGCGGAACTGCCAGGCGTTGAAGGCGACATTGGGCCCGTCGATGCCGTTGACCGGCGCCTCGACGATGACTGTCGGCGTGCGATGACCCGAATTGGTCGGCCCGCCATCGACCAGCCCGCGCATGTAATTCTGCAGCCCGGTCATGTCGAAGGCGCCGTGCTCCATACCGACATTGATGTAGTCGGCCCAGGTCCTGGCGTCCTTGCGGCCCTGCTCGTAGGTCAGCACGTGGCCGGTATGCGGGCCATCGTAGTAGATCGCCTGATCCTGTTCCAACAACTCGATGGCGCGATTGATGTGACTGGCCATGCGGCATCTCCTTCGTTTTCTTTTCTTTCGCCGAGCATAACCCCTACACTGCCGCGTTAGGGAGGAAACAATGAATATCACTCGACGTACGGCGCTCGCTGGACTCGGCGCATCGTCTTTTGCCGGCGCGGCTCTGGCACAGGCCGAGAACTACCCCGACAAGCCCGTCCGCATGGTCATCGCCTTTGCCGCCGGTGGACCGACCGATGTCGTGGGCCGACTGCTGGCGCCGCGCGTCTCGGAGATCCTGGGCCAGCAGATCGTGGTCGAAAACAAGCCCGGCGCCACCGGCAATATCGGCACGACCATGGTGTCGGAGGCCAAACCCGACGGCTACACACTGCTGTTCAGCGCCTCGACGATGGCCATGGCGCCGGCGCTCTACGGCAAGGCCCTGGGTTACGATCCGGTGAACGGCCTCGCCGCTATCGCCTATGTCGCCAGCGTACCGCTGATCATCCTGGCGCCGATGGACGGCGCCAGAACATTGGGCGAGCTGGTCGAGATGCTGCGCAAGGAGCCCAACAAGTATTCCTACGCCTCGTCGGGCAACGGCGGCATGATCCATCTCGCCAGCTACCTTTTCGCCACCCGCGCCGGTGGCGACGCGCTGCATGTGCCTTATCGTGGCTCGGCACCGGGCATGGTCGACATGATCGCCGGCCGTCATGCCTTCCAGGTCGATACACTGCAATCGAGCAAGGGCTTCATAGACGGGAAGAAAGTGCGCGTGCTGGGTGTCGCGGCGGATCACCGTCTGCCGCAACTGCCCGACGTTCCGACCGTCAGGGAGGCGCTGGGTTTCGATTATTCGATCAACACCTGGTACGCGGCCTACGCGCCGGCCCGGACGCCGCGGCCGATCGTCGACAAGCTCAATGCCGCCTTCAACAAAGCGCTGAAGCATCCCGATATGGTCGCCAGGGCCAACGAACTGGCCATCGAGATCGTCGATTCGACACCTGTTTCTGCCAAGAAGTTCTATGATGATCAGATGGAATTCTGGGATCCCATCATCAAGAAATCGGGCGCGAAGCCGGAATAGCGGAGTTCATGGACGACAGGACAGGGAGCAGCATTCGCGGGCGGCTCGACTACCAGCCGATCCACAAGCGGCCCCGGCTGGAGCTGCCTGGCGGGGCACGGGTGGCGGTCTGGACCATCGTCAATGTCGAGAACTGGAGCCCGACCGGCGCCATGCCGCGTGCGGT
>JBBRFD010000300.1:0-3768 GCA_038224985.1 Reyranellales bacterium | reverse complement strand
GACACCTGGGACGGTTTTGCCGCGGCCGGCGTCGCCCGTCGCCTCCCGGAAATTTACTACGGCGCGCATTTTACCAACCGGGGCAACGAACTGGCGGCCAGGCTCATCACGTCGGCGCTGGAGCCCCTCGCCAAATAGGTTAAAGTCGGCACCGTGCCGCCTGCCCCGCCCAAACCTCGCAATCGCGAAGCCTTTTATGGTGTCGCGCTGGTGTTGTTCAGCGTGGTCTTGTGCTTCCTCGCCGCCGAGATCGCCGGCCGCATCATCGCCACCCGCGCCTCGCTCACCAAATTCCCCAACTACATCGAGGAATACCGCAACCTGTTCGGCCGCGGCGTGCCCATGCAGTTCGACGCCGAACTGGGCCATATCCCGCGCGCCAACTACAAGGGCACCGACAATTTCGAGAATGTGATGTTCACCTTCTCGGCCGACAGCCTGCGCCTGCATCACTACGATTCACCTGCGCCGAAGATCGAGAACCCCTCGATCCTGGTGGTCGGCGACTCCTTCGCCGAGGGCGGCGAGGTCGAAGACAATTCTTCTTTCCCGGCCCATCTGCAGGTCCTGCTCGACCGCCGCGTCCATAACGGCGCGGTCGGCGGCTACGGCCTCGACCAGGCCGTAATGCGGGCCGAAAAGCTGGTGCCGAAGATGAAGCCCGGCATTCTGATGGTGAGCTTCATTCCCGACGACATCCGCCGATCGGAACTCAAGGCACGCGGCGGCATCAACAAGCCGTACTTCGCCATCGAGAACGGCAGGCTGGCGGTCAAGGGCGTGCCGGTGACACCACCGCCCCCCGATGCCGGCAAGCTCGATTCGGTGCGCAAGGTGCTGGGCTATTCCTATCTCGTCGATTTCATGATGCGCCGCACCAACAGCCTCGCCTATTGGTACGGTGGCCAGACGGACGACAGCGCCGCCCATCGCGACGGACCGCGCGTCGCCTGCCTGATGATGGATCGGCTGAAGACGCTTGGCGCCGCCAACGGCGCGCGCATCATTGTGATCGCCCAGTATGCGCCGCAAACCTGGACGATCCCCGATTTTGGCAGGAGCGAACGCAAGATGGCGCTCGATCTGCTGGTCTGCGCCAGCGAACGCGGGTTGGAGACGATCGATACGGGCAATATCGTGCGCGACGCCGTGGCCAAAAGCCCACTCGCGGATATCTACATCAACGCCCATATGACCAGCCGCGGCAACAAGCTCACCGCCGATTCCATCGCCGACTACCTGAAGCGCCGGCCGAACTGACATGCCGGGACGGAGCGGGCTTGTCGTCGCCTCGATTCTGGTGAGCCTGCTGGCGCTCGAGCTGCTGCTGCGCGCCTTTCACCCGGCCGGCAGCCTGACCCGCTGGAGCAATTTCGTCCTCGATGCGCGAACCGTGCTCGTCAGCACCGAGCAGAGCCGGTTCATCCCCGACGATCGCGTCGGCGTCGTCCCCCGGGGTGGCCTGCGGGGCAATGGCGCAGTCGCGCTGGCCGAGGGCCGGCCGGCCGTTCTCGCCACTGGCGATTCCTACACCTATGGCGAGGAGGTCGCCGACAATCAGACCTGGCCCGCTCACCTCGAAACCCGGCTCCACCGGCCCGTGCTGAACGGCGGTGTCAGCAGCTACGGCTTCGACCAGATCGTGCTGCGTGCGGAAATCCTCGCCGCCGAGCGGAAGCCGGCGGCCATCGTCGTCTCCTTCATTGCCGACGATATCCATCGCACCGAGATGCGCCGGGTATGGGGCGCCGAGAAGCCCTATTTCGATCTTGCCGGCGATTCTCTTGCGTTGCGCAACGTGCCGGTGCCGCCCCGCCCCGATCCGCGCACCACGCTCGGCTTCTGGCAACGCACACTGGGCTATTCCTTCCTGGTCGACTTTGTCTTGCGCCGATTCAATCTGATGCACGAATGGTTCGGCGACCATCTCCGCGTCCACCCCGCCGGCGATGGCGAACGCATCGCCTGCCTGCTGACGGCGCGGCTGGCCGATCTGCAGAAACGCGCGGCGATACCCGTGCTGGTCTTCGCGCAATACGATCCCGTCGTCTGGCAGGATGCCGCCTTCTCGGCCGAGCAACAGCGCCTGACAGGCGGCCTGCTGCGCTGCGCCGCCCAACGTGGACTTGCCACACTCGACAGCTTCACGGCGCTCGCCGCCCGGGCCGGCGATGCCAAACGGCTCTACGTGCGCTGGCATATGAGCGACGAGGGCAACCGCCTGATGGCGGACCTGGTGGCAGATGCGCTCGCCGGAAAGCTGCGCTGACATGTGGGCTCGGATTGCCATGGTCATCGGCTCGGTTCTGTTCAGCCTGCTGCTGCTCGAACTGGGCGTGCGGCTGATGCGCGGATCGGAATGGCTGGTGCAATGGCCCAATATCGTCTTGCAGGACAGGATCGCCACGACAGCCAATGGCGCCGGCCGACTGATGCACGACAGCCGGCTGGGCTTCGTCGCCCGTCCCAACTACGCCTCGCCCGCCGAGGATCTGAGCTACGACGAGCATAGCTATCGACGCTCTCCGGCGCCGCCTGGTCTCGTGCTGGCCGAACCGCCGATCCTGGTGGTGGGGGATTCCTACGCCCACGGCGACGAGGTCGGCGACGGCGAAACCTGGCCGGCGCGGCTGCAGCCGCTTCTGGCTCGCCGCGTCGTCAATGCCGCCATGAGCGGCTTCGGCATCGACCAGATGGTGCTGCGCGCCGAAATCGCCGTTTCCGACCTGAAGCCCGCCGCCATCGTGCTCAGCTTCATCGCCGACGACGTGCGGCGCAGCGAGATGCGACGCGTCTGGGGTGCCGAGAAACCCTATTTCGAAATCGTCGGTGACGTCCTGACGCTGCGCAACACACCGGTGCCGCCGGCCCCGGCGCCGGCCGATACCCTGTCGATCTGGCAGCGGATCTTCGGCCGCTCGCTGCTGGTCGATTTCATGTTGCGCCATCAGGGCTGGCAGTACGAATGGGCCGTCGATTACGAGCGTGTGCTGCCGCCCCAGCAAGGTGAACGACAGGCCTGCCCGCTGATGCGACGCCTGGGCGGTCTCGGCCCACCCGTTCTGGTCGTGGCGGAGTACGATCCGTATCTGTGGCAGGACGCGAACTACGCGCCCGAAGTGCGACGCATCACATCGATGGTTCTGAAATGCGCGGCCGACGCGGGCCTGGCGACACTCGATCTCTTCGAGACGATCGACGAAGGGGTGAAGAAGCGCGGTCTGCGGACAATCTATCGCGCGGCCCATCCCGGCCCGGAAGGCACGCGGCTCGCGGCCGAAAGAATCGCCACCGAATTAGAGAAACGTCACATGCTGCCGCGATAGTTTGGGGCCTCGCGCATGATCTCGACATCGTGCACATGGCTCTCCCGCAGGCCCGAGCCGGTGATGCGCAGGAACTCGCGCTTTGTCTGCATGTCACGGATCGTCGGGTTGCCGGTGTAACCCATCGCCGCGCGCAGGCCGCCCACCAGCTGGTGGATGATATTGCCGACCGGACCCTTGTAGGGCACGCGGCCCTCGATGCCTTCCGGTACCAGCTTCAACGAGCTTTCGACCTCGGCCTGGAAGTAGCGGTCGGCCGAGCCGCGCGCCATGGCGCCGATCGAGCCCATGCCACGGTACGATTTGTACGACCGGCCCTGATAGAGCAGCACCTCGCCCGGCGCCTCGTCGGTGCCGGCGAGCAGCGAACCCACCATCACGACCGACGCGCCCGCCGCCAGCGCCTTGGCGAGGTCGGCTGGCGGTAGGCCTGCCACCCCCC
>JBBRFD010000299.1:0-3852 GCA_038224985.1 Reyranellales bacterium | reverse complement strand
CATCCTGGGCCTGACCCTCTGGTACATGGTCGATGCCCTGGCGGATGCCTTTGCCCGACCGCCCTTCGGCCGGCTGCGCCTGCCACGTCCCTTGGCCTTGCTGGCGGCGGTCTGCGTCCTGGGCGGCCTCGGCTGGGTGCTCGGCCGTACCATCAGCGCCAATGCCAATGCCGTCATCGCCGCCGCCCCCAACTACGAAGGTCGCCTCGAGCGGTTGCTCGAGCAGGGCGCCCGCCTGGTCGGCATCGAACAGACACCGACATTGGCCGACCTCTTCAACCGCATCAGCCTCGCCGACACGCTGCGCGACGTCGTCTCGGCCACCGCCTCGGTGGTAAGCGTCGCAGGTATCGTTCTCGTCTACGCCATCTTCCTGTTCGTCGAGCAGGTGCATTTCCGCCGCAAGCTGCCGCTGATGTTTCGCGACAGCGGCCAGCAGGCGCAGGTGCGCTCGGTGCTCGAGCACATCGACCGCGATATCCGCGTGTATCTTCGCATCAAGACGACGCTGGCAGCCGTCACCGCGGGCCTCGCCTACGCCGTGATGGCCTGGGTCGGCGTCGATTTCGCCGGCTTCTGGGCGGTGCTGGTGTTCTTCCTGTTCTATATCCCCGCCGTCGGTTCGATCCTCGCAATCGTAGCACCTGCGTTGCTGGCCCTCGTTCAGTTCGACAGCCTGACACCGTTCCTGATCGTGCTGCTGGTGTTCGGCTCCATCCAGGTCTTCATGTCCAACGTCGTCGAGCCCGCGATGATGGGCCGCTCGCTCAATCTCTCGCCGCTGGTGGTCATCGTCTCCCTTATGGTCTGGGGCACGATGTGGGGCGTGGTCGGCATGTTCCTGTGCGTGCCGATCATGGTGGTACTGATGATCGTGCTGGCGCATTTCGAGACGACACGGCCCATCGCGGTGCTGTTGTCGTCAAATGGACAGATCCCGGAGCCGATGCAATGACGCGCGCCGTTGTTGCTCTGCGTCCTGCTGGCATCCACCCTTCGCGATAGCGCGGACCTCTCCGGCTCCGGCTCGAGGCAAGGGTCGTTAGGGCTCGGCGGCCGGATCGGCCTGCAGCACCAGCAAGCGGCGCTCGCGGTCCATGGCAATGCGCAGGAACGGGAACCTGGCCACCGCACCGCCATTTGCCGCTAGGTCGCCCGTGGCATCGATGTCGATCTCGTCGAACAGCCGGACATAGAGCTTCTGCTCGACCGTGCCGCTTTCGATCGCGATGCGCGCCGGCTCGCTCCAGTCCAGCGCACGCACGCCGCTGCGCACTGCGCGCTCGACCGAACGGTCACGTACCAGTGTCGCCTCGAAGCGGCCGATGGTGGCGGTGCGCGCAGCCTTGCTGACCGGCTTGGCCGTCACGACGAAGCAGATCTGCTCGGCCCCCTCGTCGGCCGCGAATTCCACGGAACCGCCGTTCATCGTCTCGTCGCTCATGTCCTCGATCCAGCCCAGGCGCTCGACGATAACGACCCGCCGCTTGTTCTTGTCGAAGCGCCAGCCGTTCGGCGGGTCGAAGCAGCGGCGCGTGGTCCGCGTCTCGCCCGCGCCGGCGCGCGCCAAGACTTCCGGCGAGACCAGCGTGTTGGACTCCTCGGCCGTCTCGCGGACCTTCTGGTCGAGCGCAAAGGAACCTGGACGGTCCGGCAGGACGACGAAGACAAGCTGGAAGGTGAGCGTGCGCGCGCCGCGGCGCACGGCAAGCGAGCCCGAGGCCAGCGTCGTGCGCAACCCATCGGTGATGAAGGCCGAACGAGGCACTGAAAAAAACAGGCGCTCCGGCGCCGTCTCCGCCTCGATGCGCGAGTTGCCGACCGTCAGTACCGGCCGCATCCCTCCGGACCCCGCCAGGCGCACGCCCACGACTTCGATGCGCACGGGCGGATCTTCTTCCAGCTCGGCGGTGAAGTCTGGTGCGTAGCGGGGAACGGTTGGCTGTACCTGTTCCGGTACCACGCCGCGCGGCATGTCTAGGCGCAGCGGGGTCTCGCTCGGCGGCGCCGAGGCTCGCGGCAACATCGTCAGCTCGCCGGTCGCGCGGCGTGGCAACACGAAACGTGGAGAATAGAACAGGACCACCGGCAGGTCATCGCCACCCGCCGCAACACGCTCGAGCGCCTGCGTGGCCCGCCCCGAGGCATCGCGGGCGGCCAGTCGCGCGCCCTCGCTCGACCGCATCAGCGCTTCCCTCAGCGCTGTATTCAAGGCGTCCAGTTCGGCGAATGCCTGCTGGCGGCTTGCCGGCAAGGCCTCCAGCGAGCGCTCGTTCTCGGCTTCGTGGCGCACACTCAAGGCGTCGGTCAGCAGGCCCGCCGCTCTGAAGGCATCGACCAACCGCAGTCGCGCTTCGCCGTCGGCGCGCGCCTGCAGGCCCGCGCGCTCGGCCCGCAGGCCCGCCAGTTTCTCGCCGACCGTCATGCCGCCATCGGCTCCGCCTTGCGTCAGCACGAATGTCGTGGCCGCGATCAGAATGATCGCGAACACGCCCACGCCGGCGAGGAACCAGCGCATGCGCCTGGCTTCCGATTGGGCAGAGTGAGCGGCCGTCATGCGACCGCTTTTAGCATAGGCGCACCGTCCGCGTGGCCGCGGACGAATTTCCTAGGACGGGGGCTAGAACGAGAAGAGCACCGGCATCGGCGAGTTCAGGATCAGATGCCGGGTCACGCCGCCGAAGATCATCTGGCGCAGGCGGCTCTGTGTATAGGCACCCTTTACGATCAGGTCCGCTCCGAAGGCGATGGCCCGGTCGACGATGACCTGTCCGGCGGTCTTGTTGCCGGCCTTGAGGTGCTGGCCGGTGACATTGAGGCCGTGACGGGCCAGCGACTGGGCGATTTCGACCGCCGAGGGTCCGGGCACCAGAGCGCCTTCGACGCTCATGACCTCGATGGTTTCCGCCTTGCTCAGCACAGGCATGGCGAGCGAGATGGCGCGCGCACTCTCGGTCGAGCCATTCCATGGAAACAGGATGCGCTTGCCGACCGTGCCATCGAAGCCCGGCGGCACCACGAGCACCGGCCGGCCGGAATCGAACAGCGCAGTCTCGAACACGCTCTCCGGCATCTTGGGGAGCGCTCCCGGTTGCGGCATGACGATCAGGTCGAAGGCGCGACCGATCACGCCGATGGCCGTCGGGCCGCTGTCGTCGGCGGCACGCCACTCGGCCTGGATGCCGGCGGTGCGCTGCTCGAAGGCTTGGCGCACGGCGGCGACACGCTGGCGCTCCTCGGCATCCTCGGCGAGACCGCCGCCGATCGGCGCGCCCATACCGGCATCGGCCCAGGCCATGCTCATGACGCCATAGGAAGGAGGCTCGAGGCCCACGAGCTGGGCATTGAAAGAGCGCGCCATCTTGGCCGCCAGTTCAAAGGCCGCTGGATCCTCGGCCGTCCAAGCCATTGTGAGGATTGATTTCATGACGCGCCCTCCTGTGTAGAGTCTTTGTCTTTTGCCGACGATAACACGAGCCCGTTCCGTCAGGCGGGCAAAACACGCGGGAATAACGAACCCGGGTGGCGTTTCACATGTTACAACGTCGTCGACGAAATTAGTTTAATTTTCAATACTTTATGTGATATATCTCGTCCATGATCTTAAATGTGAAGTGACGGTGACGTGCCGCGCCTCTGGGGAATTGGAATGTTATCGATCCTGAAGAACATCATCCTCATGAAGAACGATGAGGGTGCAACCGCGATCGAATATGCGTTGATTATTTCTCTGGTCGCCGTCGCCGCGCTCACGGCCGTGTCGACCGTTGGCGGCAAGGTCACGAACGTCTTGAGCAGCGAGACCGCAGCTTCGCCGCGCTGAGCGGCCTGCGCAAAAGCCTCAATCGATGG
>JBBRFD010000298.1:0-3907 GCA_038224985.1 Reyranellales bacterium | reverse complement strand
GCCAGAATGCGGCACCGCACCCCGGTCAGCTTTTTGTGAGCGGTGGGGGCGCTAACAGACCAACCCCCCCCTGTCACTGCGTGAGCGTCTGCACACGTGCGGGCCGCCCGGCACGGGGCGCCCCGTCCGCATTCCTGTGGGTGTTATTCCGGCTTGATGCCGGCGGCGCGCACCGTCGGCACCCAGAGATCGATCGACGCCTTGAGCTGGGCGGTCAGCGCTTCCGGCGTCGCTTCGGCGGCCGTCGGCAGATCGACCGCAAGCTCGGTCAGGCGTTTGACGATGGCGGGATCGGCCAACGTATCGACCAGCGCCTTGTTGACCTTGGCGATGACATCCTTCGGCACAGCCTTGGGCGCGAAGAAGGCGTTCCAGATCGTCACTTCGTAGCCCGGCAGGCCCGAGCCATCGATCGTCGGCACGTCGGGCAGTTGCGCCAGCTTCTTCTTGGTGCTGACGCCCAGCGCGCGGATATTGCCGCCGTTGATCTGGGCCAGCACGTTCACCGCCTGGTCGACCATGTAATCGAACTGGCCGCTGACCAGATCGTTCAATGCCGGACCGGTGCCCTTGTAGGGGATCTCCAGGACGTCGACCTTCATCATGCTGTTGAGCATCAGGCCGCCCAGATGCGAGGCCGAGCCGATGCCGGCCATGCCGTACTGCGCCTTCTTTTGGTTGGCCTTCACGTAAGTCATGAACTCGGCGAAGTTCTTGACCGGCAGGTCCTTCTTGACCACCAGCACCATCGGATTGGTGCCGCCCATGCCGATCGGCTCGAGGTCCTTCAGGCTGTCGTAGGGCAGCGACTTGTAGAGCGCGATGTTCACCGCCAGCGTACCCATGTGAGTGAACAGCAGCGTGTAGCCGTCCGGCGTGGCCTTGGCCGCCTTGTTGACGCCGATGGTGCCGCCGGCGCCGCCGACGTTCTCGACGATGATCTGCTGGCCGAGCTTCTCGCCCATCTTCTGGGTGAGCACGCGGGCCAGCGCGTCGGTCGGACCGCCCGCCGCGAAGGGCACGATCATGGTGATTGGCTTGGTCGGATAGCTCTGGGCTTGGGCGCCAAGCGGCAGGGCTCCGAGGCTGGCCGCGAAGGCCGTCAGCAGGATGCGTCTTTGCATGTAATACTCCCGTAAGAATTCGGAGGCTGGCTACACTGTCTTCACAAGCTCCGCAATGGCACGTCCCACGGTCTTGGTGTCGCCATTGCCGCCGAGGTCCTTGGTGCGCGGACCGCCTTCGACCAGTGAGGCGGCAATCGCACGCTCAATGCATTCGGCCGCCTCGGGGTAACCGAGATGGCGGACCATCATGGCGCCCGACCAGATCTGGCCGATCGGGTTGGCGATGCCTTTGCCGGCGATATCCGGCGCCGAGCCATGCACCGGCTCGAACATCGACGGATACTTGCGCTCCGGATTGATATTGCCCGAGGGCGCCACGCCGATCGATCCGGTCAGCGCCGGACCGAGGTCGGAAAGGATGTCGCCGAACAGGTTGGAGCCGACGACGACATCGAACCAGTCCGGGTTGCGCACGAAATGCGCGGTCAGGATGTCGATGTGATACTGGTCCGCCTTGATGTTCGGGTACTTCTTGCACATCTCGGCGAAGCGCTCGTCCCAGAACGGCATGGTGTGGATGATGCCGTTGGACTTGGTCGCCGAGGTCACGTGCTTCTTCTTCGTCGTGCTGGCGAATTCGAAGGCATACTTGAGCACACGGTCGACGCCCTTGCGGGTGAAGATCGACTGCTGAATGGCCATCTCGTCGTCGGTGCCTTGGAACATGCGGCCGCCGATCGAGCTGTACTCGCCTTCGGTATTCTCGCGCACCACCCAGAAATCGATGTCGCCCGGCTTGCGATTGGCGAGCGGACTCGGCACGCCTTCGAACAAGCGGACCGGGCGCAGGTTCACGTATTCGTCGAATTCGCGCCGGATCGGGATCAGCAATCCCCACAGCGAGACGTGATCGGGCACGCCCGGCCAGCCGACCGCGCCCAGGAAGATGCTCTCGAACCCCTTCAGGGTCTCCATGCCGTCGTCAGGCATCATCTTGCCGGTCTTGGCGAAGCGGTCGCAGGACCAGTCGAAATCGGTGAATTGCAGTTCGAAGCCGAAACGGCGCGCCGCCGCCTCCAGGACGAGAACGCCCTCCGGTACGACTTCCTTGCCGATTCCGTCTCCCGGAATGAGGGCGATCTTGTGCTTGGCCATGTGTTTCCTCTCCTGACTGCAAAGGACGTATAATGAATGCCTGTTCAGGAGCAAGCCATGTCCTACGACCTCAAGATCACGGGCGGCACCATCGTCGACGGCACCGGCAAGCCGGGCTTCCGGGGCGACGTCGGGATCAGGGATGGCAAGATTGTTGCCTTGGGCAAGGCCGACGGCCCTGCGACCCAGACCATCGACGCCACTGACCGGATCGTGGCGCCGGGCTTCGTCGATGTGCACACCCACTACGACGCCCAGATCCTGTGGGATCGCATGCTGAGCATCTCGCCCTGGCATGGCGTGACGACCACCGTGATCGGCAATTGCGGCTTCGGCGTTGCCCCGACCAAGGCCATCCACCGAAAGCTGATCCTGCAAACGCTCGAGAAAGTCGAGGGCATGAGCCTCGACGCGCTTCATGCCGGGCTGGGCGAGGTCTGGCCCTTCGAGACCTTCCCGCAATATCTCGACACCCTGGAAAAGCGCGGCTCGGCGATCAATGTCGCGGCCCTGTTCGGTCACACGCCACTGCGCTTGTACGTCATGGGCGAGGAATCGACGGAGCGCGCCGCCACACAAGATGAAATCGGCGCGATGAAGAAGCTGATGCGCGAGGCGATGGAGGCCGGCGCCATCGGCTTCGGCACCTCTGTTTCGGTCAGCCACAATGGCTATGCCGGCAAGCCGGTGCCGAGCCGTCAGGCCACGGTCGAGGAAATGGACGCGCTGGTTTCGGTCATGGGCGAGATGAAGCGCGGTCTGATGCAGATCACCATCGGCCGTGAATTCTCGACCCGGCACATGGCCGAGGTCAGCCGCAAATACGGCGTGCCGGTGACGTGGACGGCCCTGCTCTCTCACCTCTACGGGCCGGGCGGCCACCGCAAGCAGCTCGACCTCGCGGCCGAACAGCGCCGGTCGGGCGCCATGGTGATCCCGCAGGTCAGCTGCCGGCCGCTCAACTTCGAATTCACTTTCGCCGAGCCCTTCATCTTCGACGTGATGAAATTCATGAACGAACTTGCGATCGAGGACGCCAAAGCGCCCGGCACGCGCCGCCACGCCTATGCCGATCCGGCATGGCGCGAGAAGCTGCGCAGCGAGGTGACACCGCTCTTCCAGCGCTGGTGGGACCGCGTCGTCATCGCCTGGGCGCCGTCGCACAAGGAACTGGAGGAGCAGCCGCTCGCCGTGGCCGCCGCCCGGCTCGGCAAGGATCCCGTCGATCTCGCCCTCGATATCGCGCTCGCTAACGACCTGCAAGCGCGCTTCCGCATGGCCGTGATGAACTTCGACGAAAAGGAAGTGGCCGAGCTGATCACCGATCCCAATACGATCATCGCCCTGTCCGATGCCGGTGCACATGCCAGCCAGCTCTGCGACGCCTGCTACTCGACTCATCTGCTGGGTCACTGGGTGCGCGACCGCAAGGTCTTCACCGTCGAGGAGGCCGTGCACAATCTCACGCAGCGTCCCGCCGAGATGTTCGGCATCACCGATCGCGGCGTGCTGGCCGAGGGCCGGCCTGCCGACGTCGTGGTGTTCGATCCGAAGACTGTCAGTCCGGGCCCGCTGAAGCGCGTGTTCGACATGCCGGCCGGCGCCGACCGGCTGGTGTCCGAAGCCAGCGGCATCGACGCCGTCATCGTGAACGGCACGCTGATCCGCCGTGACAACAAGGATGT
>JBBRFD010000297.1:0-3911 GCA_038224985.1 Reyranellales bacterium | reverse complement strand
GATCGACACCGAAGATCTCCGCTCCGATGGATGGCGTGAGCTTGCGCACTTCGATCGACTGGTAGACCATTTTTGTCTCCTCCGCTTGCGACGAGGATACGCCTGTCCAGCCGCGCCGTCCGGGTAAAATTGGTAAATTCCTGATACAAGGCCTCGACGAAATCGCAGGAGTTGAGGATGTCTTTTCGCGCGCTGGTTCTGACCCAAGGCCCCGACCGCAAGGTGAGTGGCGCCCTCGAGACGCTGGCCGAGGACAGGCTGCCGGCGGGCGACGTTACGGTCGCGGTCGACTATTCGACGCTCAATTACAAGGACGGTCTCGTCCTCACCTCGGGCGGTGGGCTGGTGAAGACCTGGCCGCATGTCGGCGGCATCGACTTCGCGGGCACGGTCGAAGCCTCGGAGAACGCCACCTTCAAGCCGGGCGACAATGTCGTGTTGAACGGCTATCGCGTCGGCGAACTGCATTGGGGCGGTTACGCCACCAAGGCGAGGGTCAAGGGTGAGTGGCTGGTCAAGCTGCCGGCCTCGCTCTCGACCAAGCGTGCGATGGCGATCGGCACGGCGGGCTATACCTCGATGCTCTGCGTCATGGCGCTGGAGAAGCACGGCATCAAGCCGGCGGCGGGTGAGATTTTGGTGACCGGTGCGGCCGGTGGCGTCGGCTCGGTCGCCGTCGCGATCCTGGCCAAGCTCGGCTACGCGGTCGTCGCCGCCACCGGCCGGCCGCAGGAAGGCGAATATCTCAAGGCGCTGGGTGCGGCGACCGTCATAGACCGCAAGGAGATCACCGAGGCGCCGGACCGGCCGCTTCTCGCGGAGCGCTTCGCCGGCGTGGTCGATACCGTCTCTGGCCCGATGTTCGCCAAAGCGCTGGCGCAGATCAAATACGGCGGCGCGGCCGCGGCCTGCGGTCTGGCGGCGGGGCCGGCTTTCCCGGGCTCGATCCTGCCCTTCATCCTGCGTGGTGTGGCGCTCTACGGCATCGATTCGGTGATGATGTCCAAGGGCCCGCGCGAGGAGGCCTGGAAGCGGCTGGCCACCGACCTGCCGCTCGACAAGCTCGACAGCACCGTGAGCGAGGCGGGACTGGGCGATCTGGCGGTACTGGCCCCAAAAATCCTCAAAGGAGAGATACGGGGCCGCGTGGTTGTCGACGTGAACAAGTGATAGCTTGAAGGCAGCCATTTTACAGTTTCGCCGAGGTATCCATGTCGTCGTCCAGCACCGCGCCCGCCAACAATCTCGAAGCCTTCATGATGCCGTTCACGGCGAACCGGCAGTTCAAGAAGAACCCGCGGATGTTGGCCAAGGCCAAGGGTGTGCATTACTGGACGCCGGAAGGCCGCAAGATCATCGATGGCACCGCGGGCCTGTGGTGCGTCAATGCCGGCCACGGCCGCGAAGAGATCAAGATCGCCATCGCCAAGCAGCTCGACGAGATGGACTACGCGCCGTCCTTCCAGATGGGCCATCCCAAGGCCTTCGAGCTGGCGGCGCGCCATGCCGCGATGCTGCCCGGCGACCTCAATCACGCCTTCTATTGCAACTCCGGTTCGGAAGCCGTGGACTCAGCGCTGAAGATCGCGCTCGCCTTCCATCGTGCCAACGGCCAGGGCACGCGCACGCGCTTCATCGGCCGCGAGCGTGGCTATCACGGCGTCGGCTTCGGCGGCATCTCGGTCGGCGGCATGGTCAATAACCGCAAGTGGTTCGGCTCGCTGCTGCCGGGCGTCGATCACATGCCGCACACGCACTTGCCGCAAAACGCCTTCTCCAAGGGCCAGCCGGAACACGGCGTCGAGCTCGCCGACGAGCTCGAGAAGATCGTGGGTCTGCACGACGCCTCCAACATCGCCGCCGTCATCGTCGAGCCCTGCGCCGGTTCGACCGGCTACCTGCCGCCGCCCAAGGGCTACCTGCAGCGCCTGCGTCAGATCTGCGACAAGCACGGCATCCTGCTGATCTTCGACGAAGTCATCACGGGTTTCGGCCGTCTCGGCACCGGTTTTGCCGCCGACAAGTTCGGCGTCATTCCCGACCTGATGACCGTTGCCAAGGGCATCAGCAACGCCACCGTGCCGATGGGCGGCGTCTTCGTGCGCAAGTACATCTACGACGGCCTGATGCAGGGCCCCGAAGGCGCCATCGACCTCTTCCACGGCTACACCTACTCGGCCCATCCACTGGCCTGCGCCGCGGCCTCGGCCGTGCTCGACATCTACAAGGACGAGAACCTGTTCGAGCGTTGCGCCGAGCTTTCGCCCTATTGGGAAGAGGGCGTGCACTCGCTGAAGGGCCTGCCGGGCGTGCTCGACATCCGCAATCTCGGCCTGGCCGCCGGCATCGACCTCGCCGCCACCGGCCCGGTCGGCACGCGCGGCTACAACGCCTTTGTGAAGGCCTTCGATCTCGGCCTGATGGTCCGCCAGTCGGGCGATGCTATCGCCATGTCGCCGCCGCTGGTTATCGAGAAGGCGCAGATCGACGAGATCATCGACATCACCGCCAAGACAATCAAGGCGACGGCGTAGCGCCTAGATCCTTTCCGCGGGCAGCGTCTTGCACCAATGGGCAAGGCGGTCCCGCAGGACGGGATCGCGATGGACGGGCGTTTCCTCTGTTTCGATCGGTTCGATGGGGTCGAAAGTGAAGCTATTGGCGCCGTGCTCGCGCCAAGCGGCCTGAAGGGAGCGGGTGGGCTCATTGCCCTGACGCAGCGAGAAGGACAGACGGTTCCAGATCTTGGAGAGGTCCGGCGAGATGCCGGCCCAGTGCTGGCCCGTCGCCGCGCAGCGCACCACGTAAATGCCGGCGGCTACCTTGCGGTCCTTGTAGGCCGCAACAGCCGCTTTTCTGTCTTCTCTCTTCACTGACGCCTCCGTCCGATCTGGGCGGTTATTTATACCCGGATAATAATTGATTCAATAATTATATCCGGGTAAATTAATGCCATGTCAGATTTTCTCATGAAGCCCCGCACAGCATTCCAGGGAATGAACCGTATTGCCCAAGGCCCCGTGGCCGAGGTGGCGCTGGCCGTGAAAGGGGCGATGCAGGTGGCCCCTGACGCTTCCTTCCTGACCTTCGACGACGCGACGGGTGGGGTCGTGGATCTCGACCTCAGGGGTACGCCGGCCGAAATCGTGGCGCGCCTCGAACAACGAGCAGAGGCTGCGGACCCGCCCACCGTCCGCAGTCGGGGGCGGCCGAAACTGGGCGTGATCGCGCGGGAAGTGACCCTGCTGCCCCGGCACTGGGACTGGCTCGCACAGCAACCAAGCGGAGCCTCCCAAGCCCTGCGGCGGCTGGTCGACGACGCCCGGCGCGGCGACGGTGGCCGCAGTGGGGTACGGGAAGCACAGTCGGCCGCCTACAAATTCATGTCGGCGATGGCCGGCAACCTTGCCGGGTTCGAAGAGGCAACGCGTGCTCTCTTTGCCAACGATCGCGACGGCTTCGTGAACTACACGCAGGGCTGGCCGGAGGATGTCCACGCCTATGCCCTGTCGCTCATGACGAACAGACCGGCTGCGTTGCCCTAACCGGTCTTTTCTTTCTGCTCGACCACCGCCGCGCGGCGCGCCCTGCGGGCACGGCGCACCGTGGCGGCCAGCGCGGTCGAACCGCCGGCTGCGGCCTGCAGTTCCTTGCGGACATTCTCGCGACGTTCGTGGATCGAGGCGATGACGCTGCCCATCGGCACGCCGAGGCCGACCAGCGCCGATTCGGCCAGTTGCAGGCTGGCCTCGATGGTCTCCGGTACGGTGTCAGTGACGCCCAGCGAATAGAGATGGCGGGCGTGACGCGCGTCATGTGCGCGCGCCACGATCAGCACATCGGGCCTCCGGGCGCGGGCGGTGCGGACGATATCGTCGACGGCGGTCGAGCCGTCGATGGTGACGATGAGG
>JBBRFD010000296.1:0-3913 GCA_038224985.1 Reyranellales bacterium | reverse complement strand
ATCAGCCTGTCGTCGGCAATGACGCGGCTCACCAGGCCGAGCGAGAGCGCCTCGGGCGCGCGGAACTTGCGCGCCGAGCAGAGCAGGTCCATCGCCGCCGGCAGGCCGACCAGCCGCGGCAGCAGCCAGCTCACGCCATGCTCCGCGATCAACCCGCGCTGCGCAAAGGCGGTGGTGAAGACGGCGGATTCCGAGGCGAAGCGCAGGTCGGCATAGAGAGGTATGACCAGTCCGAGCCCGGCGCAGGGCCCGTTGATCGCCGCGATGATCATTTTCGGAATCGATGGAAAGTACGAATAGTTCATGCGGAATTCGGCCAGCGCGCTGCCACCGGGCAGGGTGTCTTGGACCGTGGTCGATCGGTCGGCCGCGATGCTGCCGGCGTTGCTGATAGCTTGCAGGCCGCCCATGTCGGCACCAGCGCAAAAGCCCCGTCCCGCGCCGGTCAGGATGATGGCGCGCACCTCCGAATCGGCCCCCGCGGTGTGCATGGCTTCCGTCAGGTCGACATGCATCTGTTTGGTCCAGGCATTGAGCCTGTCGGGCCGATTCAGCGTGATCGTGCAGACGCGATCGGCGACATCGTAAAGCACGGTTTCGTAGGCCATCTTTGTTTCTCTCCTGTGCATTTTTATGCCGCGTATCATGCGAAAAAGATCGATACGATACAAATGGCACGCAATTGGTAAGCCGGCTGTCAGGTCGCTCTCTTATACTCGCCAGACGTGCCAGTTTTGTCCCCGGTCGGGGGCTTGACCGGAGCCTCTCGATTCTTTGGTATCGCATCCGTTAAAGTTCAGCGGCAGGAATATTCCCGAAAGGGAATCGCTTTTGAGGTCTTTGAATGGCAAAGCGCGAATTCGCCCACCCCGATGAAATGCACAAGGTGGTGGGCCAGGAAATCGGCGTCAGCGACTGGGTCGAGGTTTCGCAGGAGCGTATCGACCAGTTCGCCGAGGCGACGGGCGACCACCAGTGGATCCACGTCGATGTCGAGCGCGCCAAGAAGGACATGCCGGACGGCAAGACGATTGCGCACGGCTTCCTGACGCTGTCGCTGATCCCCATGCTCAATCACCAGATTTCGCACATCAACAACGTGCGCAACGGCATCAACTACGGCTGCAACAAGGTGCGCTTCACCAGCCCGGTCAAGGCCGGCTCCCGCGTGCGTGCCCGTGCCAAGCTGATCGCCGCCGATGCCATGGCCAACGGCGGCCTGCGCCTCACCAATCAGGTTACGATCGAGATCGAAGGACAGGAGCGGCCCGCCTGCGTGGCCGAGACCATGTCCATCGTCTACGGCGTCTGAGCCAACAGGAGAGCACGTGCTCAAACGCGAAGAACTGACGCGCGAAAGCGTCGAGCGGATCGTGGCCGACGCCCGCAAGGCCGGGTACGACTTTTTCCTCTCGGCCGAGGAGCGCGACGCCAGCCTCAAGAATGCCCTCGACCACTACGGTCCGAACGACGAGGCCTGGATATTCGCCTATGGCTCGCTGATGTGGAATCCGGCGTTGGAATTCGCCGAGCGTTCGGCCGGCAGTACCGAGGGCTGGCGCCGCTCCTTCTGCTTCTGGACGCCGATGGGCCGCGGCACGCCAGAACTGCCGGGCATCATGCTGGCGCTTGAACCGGGCGGAGCCTGCGAGGGTATCGCCTATCGCCTGGCGCCGCATCAGGTGCGCTCCGAACTGGCCATCCTGTGGAACCGCGAGATGCTCTCGGGAGTCTACGAGGCGCGCTGGGTGCCTGTGTGTCTGCGCGACGGCCGCACGATTACCGCCGTGACCTTCGTGGTCGACACAAATCATTGCCAGTATTGCGGCGACCTGCCGATCGAGCGCGCTGCCCACCACATCGCCTTCGCCGAGGGCCGGCGCGGCGCCTGCCGGGACTACCTCGCCAATACCGTGGCCCATGCCCGCGAGCTCGGCATCCACGACGTCTATATCGAGGATCTGGCGGAGCGGGTGGCGGCCTTGCGCGGCGAGAGCATCGTGCCACCCCGGATCGTGCCCAACGCCGAGGCTGTCGGCGAAGCCTGAGCGTCGGCGAAACGTCGGCGGAGAAACCTAGGCCGTTTCGCTCGCGGCGGGCTATGGTGTCGCCGTGGAGTTGATCACCAAACGCTGGCTGGCGCTGACGCCCAACATGCGCGGCATCCTGTGGATCGCCTTCTCGAGCATCCTGTTCGCGCTGCTCAACGTCTTCACTCTGATCCCGGCCCAGCACCTGAATTCCTACGTCATGGCGTTCATGCGCTACGCCGCCGGCACCCTGTTGTTGCTGCCGCTGATCGTGCAGCTCGGGCGCTATCGCGCTTTCCATACGCAGCGCGCGTCGCTGCACATCACGCGCGGCGTCATCCATGCCAGCGGCATGTTCCTGTGGTTTGCCGCCCTGCCGCTGATCACGCTGGCCGAGCTGACGGCGCTGGGATTCACCGGCCCGATCTTCGTTACCATCGGCGCGGCGCTGTTCCTGGGTGAGGACGTACGCTTGCGGCGTTGGGCTGCCGTCCTGATCGGCTTCGGCGGCGCCATGATCATCATCCGGCCGGGCTTCACCGAGGTGGGCATCGGCGCCATCTGCGTGCTGATCTCGACGCCAATCTTCTCGGCCTCCAACCTGATCTCTAAGGCGCTGGCCCGCACCGACTCGGCCAACACCATCGTCATCTGGCAGCATGTGGTGATCGTGCTCTGCGCCGCGCCGGTTGCCTTCTTCTTCTGGCAATGGCCGACCTCGACCGATCTCTTGTGGTTCCTCGCCGCCGGCGCCTGCGGCACGCTGGGCCACATCTGCCAGCAGCGCGGCTACCAGATTGCCGACATCACGCTGCTACAACCTATCGGCTTCCTCTCGCTGATCTGGAACACGCTGCTGGGCTTATTTCTGTTCAGCCAGTCGCCCGACATCTGGACCTTCGTCGGCGCCGCGGTGATTTTCGGCAGCGCCACCTACATCTCGCATCGCGAGGCCGTGAGACGCGCCAAGGTCAAGAGCGCGGCCGCGCAGGCCGGCCCGGAAGCCTAGGACGTCAGCCGCCGGTCACGCTCATGTGGCGCGGCACGGCTGGGCCGCTGTGGCGGCGGTCGATGATGAAATCGTGCCCCTTGGGCTTGCGGGCGATGGCCTCGGTGATCGCCCGGTCGAGCAGCTCGTCGCTCTCCGAGGCGCGCAGCGGGGCCCGCAGGTCGGCGGCGTCTTCCTGGCCCAGGCACATATAGAGCGTGCCGGTGCAGGTCAGCCGCACGCGATTGCAGCTTTCGCAGAAATTATGGGTGAGCGGGGTGATGAATCCCAGCCGCCCGCCGGTCTCGGCGACGCGGTAGTACCGCGCCGGCCCGCCGGTGCGGTAGTCGCTGTCTTCCAGCGTGAAGCTCTTGGCGATGTTGGCGCGCGCCATCGACAGCGGCAGGTACTGGTCGAGGCGGGCGTCGGCACCGATCTCGCCCATCGGCATGACCTCGATGAATACAAGGTCCATGCCACGGCCATGACTCCAGCGGATCAGGTCGTCGAATTCCATGTCGTTGACGCCGCGCAGGGCCACCGCATTGATCTTGATCTGCAGACCGGCGTTCTGGGCGGCGTCGAGGCCGCGCATCACCTGGTCGAGGTCGCCCCAGCGGGTCAGCTCGCGGAACTTGTCCGGGTCGAGCGTGTCCATCGAGACGTTCACGCGCCGCACGCCGATCTCGGCCAGTTCCTTGGCATATTTGGCGAGCTGGCTGCCGTTGGTCGTCAATGTCAGCTCATCGAGCGCGCCGCTGTCGAGATGGCGGCCGAGGCCGCGGAACAGCGACATGACGTTCTTGCGCACCAACGGCTCGCCGCCGGTCAGGCGCAGCTTCCTGACCCCGCGGCGCACAAAGGCACTGCACAGGCGCTCGAGCTCCTCCAGCGA
>JBBRFD010000295.1:0-4004 GCA_038224985.1 Reyranellales bacterium | reverse complement strand
GGACTAGCTTGTCTTCGCCGTCGCGCGCGACCAGCGGTTCCCATGTCTGGTAGACGAGGCTGAGCGTCAGATAACCGCTTGCCGCCGGGCTGATCGAATCGCTGAAGACGGCGACGCCGACCACCAGCGTGTCGTCTTTGGCCTGGGCGAAGCACGACGTGGCGAAAAGCGATGCCGCCAATGCCGCCGAGCCGAGAGTTGCGAGAACGCGGTTCATGATCCCCTGCCTTGCTGGTCGCGCCACCTGTCGTCGCGAGGCAGGCGCGGATTGTAGGGACGCTCGCTGTAATAGGGCAGCAGCGGACGAAACCATTCGAAGATGCGGCGCAGCTCGCCGATCGGCTCTTCATGGACATCGACGCGCAGGTCGATATAGGCGAAGGGCTCGTCGCCGAAGACCAGCAGTGAGGAGGAGAAATGCCCGTCGGCCTGGCCACCTGCCTTGCCACCGGCCTCGACGGCGCGCACCAGGCGCTCCTCGAAGACTTCGCTTTCGGTGGCGCGCATGGAGGCGGCCATGCCTTCGGTCACCTGCGGGCCGATGATGCCATTGCCCATGACCAGCCAGCCTTTGCCGATGATATGGCCGGCATAGGCGCCGTTCTCGTTGCCCGTCATCGCCGCGGCATTGCCCCAGGCATCGACGACTCCGATCTGGCGCAGAGACGCATTGGGATCGCTCGCCTCCAAATCGGCGATGATCTTGGGGGCGTGATAGCCCAGGCCCATCAGCTTGGTGCACAGCAGCGTCAGGCGCGGATCGGCGATGGCCTGTACCGAGGCCGCCGCCATGCGCGGGATCACGACCGGGCAGCGGTTGCCGACGGCCGGCGCGTGCGTCGCCATGGCGACGCCCAGCATCTTGGTCTTGGGACAGCGGGCGACGACGGTGAATGTCATGACGCTTTCCGCTGCTTTAGGCGGGCCTCGACCCAGTCCTCGACCACGCCCAGCGCCGTGGGTTGCCACGGCCGCGTTTCGTAATATTCGATCTGCGGGCGATAGAGGTCGAACACGCGGCGCAGTTCGCCGATCGGCTCGACATGCTCGTCGACACGCAGGTCGACCAGCGGATAGATCTGCTTGCCATAGACGATCAGTGCCGAGGAATGCTGTCCGCCATGCTGGCCGCCGGCATCACGGCCCGCTTCCAGCGCCAGCATCAATCGCGATTCGAGATCGTCGCCACTCGTCTTGCGGAAGACCTCGGCCATCGAGGAGGCCGTGCGCACCGAGATGAGGCCATTGCCCATCGCCACCATGTTCTGTTCGCAGAAATGGCCGGACCAGTCGTGATTGGCAGCACCGGTGCGCGCCACCGCGTTGCCGTCGCGGTCGATGACCGAGACCTGGCGGTGCTCGATATGCGGATCGCTGGCGGCGATCTCATCCAGCACGCGCGACGCCGAGTAGCCGAGTTCGAGGAGCTTGAGGCCGAGAGGCCCGAGGCGCGGATCGGTGACGGCCATGGTCACGACGACCCCCAGTCCGGGCTTGATGAAAGGGCACCGCGAACCCACACCGATCGGACGGGTGGAGATGGCAACGCCATATTTGCCCGTACTAGGACAACGCGCCGAAATCGCGAACGTCGAAAATTCTTCGCCGAATGGCCCCATCATTGCTTGATCCCCCTATGCGTCGTAACAGGACGATAGTGGAGTGCCTTACCGCCGACAATGACCGAACGCATGACGCAGCTTCTTGAAGTCGACAACCTCTCCATCGCCTTCGGCAGTGGCAGAAATCCCGTGACGGTCGTCGAGCGGGCGAGTTTTGCCATCGACGCGCGACAAACGGTGGCGCTGGTCGGCGAGAGCGGCAGTGGCAAGAGCGTGACGGCGCTGGCCATCATGCGCCTGCTGCAAGAACCAGGCCGCGTTTCGGCCGGCGAGATCCGCTTCAAGGGCCAAGACCTCGCGAGGCTCAGCGAAAGCGATATGGCGAAAGTGCGTGGCGACCGCATCGCAATGGTCTTTCAGGAGCCGATGTCCTCGCTCAATCCGATGCTGTCAATCGGCAGCCACGTCATGGAGCCATTGCGCATCCACCGCGGCCTTTCGAAGCGCGATGCACGGGCGCGCGCGATCCAGTTGCTCGATCGCGTCGGCATTCCCTCGGCCGCCCAGCGCATGGACGACTATCCGCACCGCCTGTCGGGCGGCATGCGCCAGCGCGTGATGATCGCGGCAGCCCTTGCCTGCGAGCCTGCCTTGCTGATCGCCGACGAGCCGACCACCGCGCTCGACGTCACGATCCAGGCGCAGATCATGGACCTGCTCTCCGACCTGCAGGCGGAGTTCGGCATGGGCATCCTGTTTATCACGCACGACCTGGGCATCGCCGCGGAGCGCGCCCATCGCGTCGTGGTCATGTATGCCGGCCGCGTCGTCGAGCGGGCCACCACGGCGGCCCTGTTCGAGAGCGCGGCGCATCCCTATTCCGCCGCCCTGCTGCGCTGCATTCCGCAAGACGGCGTCAGCGACCGGCTGGAAGTCATCGAAGGCTCCGTGCCGCAGCCGAGCAAATTGCCGCCCGGCTGCCGCTTCGAACCACGCTGCCCGCGCGCCGCCGCTATCTGCCGCGCCGCCGATCCCGAATTGGCCGCCATCGGCCCGGACCATCACGCCGCCTGCGTCCAGCCACTGGGAATCGCACCATGACGGCCTTGATACAAGCCGTTGGCCTCGCCAAGTACTTCCCCGTTCTCGGCGGGCCGCTGGGCCTCGCCCAGGTCGGCACGCTGAAAGCCGTCGATGGCGTCGATCTCTCCGTCGATCGCGGTGAAGTGCTGGGCCTGGTGGGCGAGAGCGGCTGCGGCAAGTCCACGCTCGGCCGCCTGCTGATTCGCCTGCTGGAGCCGACTGCCGGCACCGTGCATTTCGACGGCGCCGACCTGTCGACAGCGGAAGGCGCTGTCTTGCGCAGCCTTCGCCGGCAGTTCCAGATGATCTTCCAGGACCCCTTCGGGTCGCTCAATCCACGTATGACCGTGGACGAGATCGTAACCGAGCCGCTGCGGCTGGCCGGCCGTCCGCGGGCCGAGCGCAAGGCGCGCGCGCCGGAGCTGCTCAAGAGCGTCGGGCTGGAGCCCGCGCATGGCCGCCGCTACGCCCATCAATTCTCGGGCGGTCAGCGCCAGCGCATCGGCATTGCCCGCGCACTGGCCCTCGATCCGGCGCTGATCATCTGCGACGAGCCTGTTTCGGCGCTCGATGTCTCGGTGCAGGCGCAGGTCGTGAACCTACTGCGCGACCTGCAGAGCGAACGCGGCCTCAGCTACGTCTTCATCTCGCACGATCTCCGGGTGGTGCGGCACATCGCCAACCGCGTCGCCGTCATGTACCTCGGCCGTATCGTCGAGATCGGCGACAAGACCGCGATCTACGGCGAGCCACTGCATCCCTACACCCAGGCGCTGCTGGCCGCGGTGCCCTCGGCGAAGCCGGGCGGCAAGCGCGCCGGCATCGCCGTCCGCGGCGAAATTCCGAGCGCAATGGCCCCACCGCCGGGATGCCCCTTCCATCCGCGCTGCCCCCTCGCTATCGACCGCTGCCGTATCGAAGTGCCGGCGCTACGGCCGGTGAACGGTCGCGAAGTCTCTTGCCATCTGACGTGAATCCGAAGGCGAAGAGATGTTCGGGGCATTGTCACAATGGCGCGCGGAACACCGCTTTGGGGTCCCGCCTGGTGCATGCGAAGGCATTGATATGCCCACCCAAGCGTGACACTGCCTTATTCCATCACTTACACTGGAAATTAGTTAAGTCTCGAAAGGTTTGGCATTGGCTAATCGGCTGGCGATCGATGTCGGTGGGACTTTCACTGATGTTGTCCTTCAAGACACGACCAGCGGTGCGATCCGCTTCGAAAAAGTGTTGAGCACTCCGACCGATCCGTCGCTTGGTTCCTTGGCCGGCGCCCGCTCCATTCTGGATCATTACGAAGTGGCAGCATCGGCGGTCAGCGAACTGGTACATGCCACTACCGTTGCCACCAACGCA
>JBBRFD010000294.1:0-4207 GCA_038224985.1 Reyranellales bacterium | reverse complement strand
CGTCTCGTCGAGCGATCCGCTGGGTTGTAACCAGGTGACTGCCAGCCGGGACTAGCTGTCGGGAGCAGGCTTGCCGCCCCGCGCCCCCGGATGCACATTGCAAACCTGTTCATTTCACGGAGTTATCCATGGCGACGTTGTATGCCGGTGGCCGTCTTTTCGACGGTGAGAAGGTCCTGGAAGGTCACGCGGTGCTGGAAGAGGGTGGCCGCATCAAGCGCGTCGCCCCGGCGGGTGAGTTCAAGGGTTTTGCCGGCGAGCGGGTCGATACTTCTGGGGGCACGCTGATCCCTGGCATGATCGACTGCCACATCCATTCGCTGTCGGGAGCCGAGGGCAATCCGGGCGCGGTGCAGGATCGCATGAGCGCGGCCCAGCTCACGGTCCGCGGCATGGAATTCATGCAGCGCACGTTGGAAGGCGGCATCACCGCCATCCGGGATTGCGGCGGCAAAGACTATATCGAATTCGCCATTCGCGACGCCATGAACGCCGGCCGCTTCCTCGGTCCGACGATGCGTTGCGCCGGGCGCATGATCTGCATGACCGGCGGCCACGGCAACCGCACCGGCCGCATCGCCGATGGCGTCGACGAGGTGGTGAAAGCGGTGCGCGAGCAGGTCCATGCCGGCTCCGATCTGGTGAAGATCATGGCCACCGGCGGCGTCATGACCCAGGGCGTCAATCCAGAGGATGCCCACTACAGCGCCGAGGAGATGAAGGCGGGCATCAGCGAGGCACATCGTTTTCACAAGTGCTGCGCCAGCCATGCCCAGGGCGCGCTCGGCATCCTCAACGCCGTGCGCGGCGGTATCGATTCGATCGAGCACGGCATCTTCATGGACGAGGAATGCTGCCGCGAGATGAAGGAACGTGGTGTCTGGTTGGTGCCGACGCTGGCCGCCGTGAAGAACATCCTCGCCGGCTACGATGGTGGCGACCGTTCGATTCCCGACTATGTGATCGACAAGAGCCGCCGCGTCTTCGACCGCCACATCGAGGCGACCAGGATGTACTACAAGGCCGGCGGCAAGATCGCGATGGGTACGGATGCCGGCACGCCGCACAACCGCCACGGCGAGAATGCGCGCGAGCTCGAGTTCATGTGCGACATCGGCGTCTCGACACGCGATTCGCTGTTCTTCGCCACGGCCAGTGCCGCCGACCTGATGCGTCTTGCCGATCACGGCCGCATCAAAGAAGGCAACGTCGCCGATCTCGTGGTCTGCGATGGCGACGCGCTCGCCGACATCAAGCGCGCCGCCCGCAAGGAGAACCACCGCATAGTGGTGAAGCGCGGCATCGTCGCCAAGGACAACCGCGCGGCCTTCGCCTCGGCCGTCCGCGTCGCCGCGGAGTAGGGGCGCGCTGGCGGTCTGAGAGCCCGGGGCGATCGTGGACGAGATCCTTTTCATCTTGCTGGCCATTGCCTGGGCTTTGGGCACGCCGATTCTGGCGATCATGGCGCTGGTCCGGACTTCGGGCTTGCGCGAGCAGAATGCGAAGCTCGCCAGCGAGGTCGCGCAGTTGCGCCGGCAGATCGGCACCGGAACGGCCGTTGCCGCCGCAGCCGAGCCGGCCTTGCCGCCGCCCTTCGTTGCCGAACCGGAACCCGCACCGGTGGCGTCGCCGGTCGTCGAGACGGTGTCGGCGCCTCTTGAAACCCTGCCGCCGGAATTCGTCAACGAGCCGATTCCCGTGCCAGCTGCGCCGAGCTTCCAGGTCGAATCGCCCAAGGCCGGTTGGGAACAGCGGCTGGGCGCCAAGGCCTTCATCTGGATCGGCGCCATTACGCTCGCACTCTCGGCCCTCTTCCTCGTGCGCTACTCGATCGAGGAGGGCTACCTCTCGCCGGAGGTGCGGGTCATCCTGGCGGCGCTGTTCGGTGCCGGCCTGATCGCGGGCGCCGAGTGGATGCGCACGCGCGACGACCGAATTTCACAGGGGCTGGCCGCTGCCGGCATCGCAGCACTCTACGGCTCGCTGTTCGCGGCGGTGTCGCTCTACGGCATGGTCTCGCGGCCGATGGCGGGCGTTGCCGCTGCAGCACTCACGTCCGTCGCCATCGCCATTTCGTTGCGTCACGGCATCTTCGTCGCGGCACTGGCCTTCGTCGGTGGCTTCGCCAGCCCGGCACTGATCGGCAGTGAGGAACCCAATACGCCGGTGCTGTTCGGCTATCTGCTGGCGGTCTCGGCCGGCACGTTGGCGGTGATCCGCCATCGCGGCTGGTGGCCGCTGGGCTGGGGCGTGCTGGCGGGCTCGGCACTCTGGGTCGGCGCCTGGATGGCGTTGCTGCCCTACCGGCATCATATCAATGGGCCGTTCGAGCTGCATTGGGTCGGGGCGTTCCTGGTTGCCGTCGCCGGGCTCTTCGTCTGGGCGACCTGGCACCGTTCGCGCGAGGAGAACCCCTCGCAACAGGTCGTGGCCCAGGTCTGGGCGGCGATGGCCGTCACGGGCGTCGCCCTGCTGGCGCTGGTGGTCGAGGATCGCGGCATCCAGACATCGGGCTGGTTTGCCTTGGCGCTGCACGGTCTCGGCGCCTATGCGCTGGCTCGTCTGTCGCCGCGCTTCCAGTACGCCGCCGTGCTGGCGCTCGCCCTGTCGCTGGCGACGCTGGCGCTGTGGTGGGGGGCCTCGCGCACCGGCGGGATGACTTTCGATACTGGCCGCTTCGCCACCATGACCATCGTCTTCGGCGGGCTCTATGCTGGTGCCGCCTTCGCGTTGCTGTGGAACGCCGGCCGGCCGGGCTTTTGGGCCGCGCTCTCGATCTCGGCGGCGCTGACGCATTTCCTGATCTGCTGGTGGGTGCTGCGCGGTACGGTCACGGGCGTGCCCTGGGGCCTGATCAGCGTTGGCCTCGGCATTCCGTTCCTGATCGCGGCCGAGCGGCTGTCGCATTGGCGCGGTCAAATGGTGGGGACGACCGAGGCGCTGGGATTCCTGGCGGCCGGCATCTCGTTCTTCATCGCCGCGGCCATTCCGATGGAGCTCAGTCGCGAGTGGATCACGGTGGCTTATGCCGCCGAACTCGCCGCCGTCGCCGTCATCGCCTGGAAGCTCGAGCTGGTGGCGATGCGGCAGCTCTGCTGGCCGCTGCTCGCCGTCGTGGTCGTGCGCTTCGTGCTCAATCCCGAGGTGCTGAAATACCCCCTGACGGTCGCGCCGATCTTCAACTGGATCCTCTGGGGCTATGGCCTCTCCATCGCCGCGCTCGTCGTCGGCGCGCGCTATCTCCGCGTGGTGCGCAACGACAGGCTTGTCGTGGCGGTCGAGGCGACGATTGCGTTGTTGGCCTTCGTGCTGGTGACACTGGAAGTGCGCAGCGTCTTCCAGCGCGACAGCATGGATGCGCCGGAAACGGCCTTCATGGAACGCGCCTTCTATGTCCTGATCTGGGGCGCCTTTGCCCTGGGCGCGCTGTGGATAGCGCGGACGCGGCATCACATCGTGGCGCTCTGGGCGTGGCGCATCGTCGGCGCGCTGGCGGCGGCTGTGGCGCTGGTGGTGCAGACGCTGATCGCCAATCCCGTGTTCGGAGGAGCCGACCTTGGCGGCCTGCCGATCTTCAACGGGCTCTTCCTTGCCTATGCCGTGCCAGCCGCGATGGCCGCTTTGGCGCGGCACTGGGTCGAAGGCGTCGAGGTCGATAGGCGCGTGGGGCAGGCGGCGGCGGCGCTCGCGCTGATACTCGCCTTCGCTTATGTCTCCTTCGAGGTTCGCCACTGGTTCGATCCGAAGTTCGAGCGCGGCGGCTTCGATGCCGATGGCATCGAGCTCTACGCCTATTCCATCGTTTGGCTGCTCTTCGGCGTGGCGCTGCTGGCGCTGGGCTTCGTGCGGCAAGCAGCACCGTTGCGCCATGCCGGCATGATCATGGTCTGCATCGTCGTGGCCAAGGTCTTCCTGATCGACATGGCCGGCCTGCAGGGCCTCCTGCGGGTGCTGTCGTTCCTCGGCCTCGGCGCGGCGTTGATGGGGCTGGGATATGCGTATCGGCGCTTTGTCTTCGAGGCGCCGAGGAAATAAGACTCTGGCCATGAGCACGCTTTTTCCCGAGACGGCGATCTCCCTCGACGCGCTGCGCGGCCTGCAGCTCGCGCGCCTCAAGCAGGTGCTGGCGCATGCCTATGCCCATCAGGCGCCCTATCGCACCAAGTGCGAGGCGGCGGGCGTGCATCCCGACGACCTGCGCGCGCTG
>JBBRFD010000293.1:0-4229 GCA_038224985.1 Reyranellales bacterium | reverse complement strand
CGCATGTTCCTCTACATCCAGGACAATATCGATCCGCTGGTGACCTCGGTTTCGGCCTGCGTGATTGCCATCACTGTCGCGGCGTTGATCGTGCTCGACCGCGCCTATGGCCTCGAACGCCTGCTGGTGGGAAGGAGCGGCGATGGCCGCTAGCGAATACGATGTCGCCGTCGTCGGTGGCGGCCTGGTCGGCATCGCCACCGCCTGGGGGCTGGCGCGCGAAGGCTGCCGGGTTGTCGTGCTCGACGAGGGCGACCGCGCGGTGCGCGCCTCGCGCGGCAACTTCGCGCTAGTCTGGGTGCAGAGCAAAGGTCTTGGCCTGGCCGACTATGCCGGCTGGACGATCCGCTCCTCCAATGCCTGGGGCGGTTTCGCCGAAACCTTGAAGGAAGAGACCGGCCTCGACGTCGCCTTCCAGCGGCCGGGCGGTTTCCATCTCTGCCTGTCGGAGAAGGAGCTGGAGGTTCGCGCCAACAACCTCAAGCGCCTGCATAACCAACCCGGCATCGTCGACTACAAGACCGAGATCCTCGACCGCAGCCAGGTCGCCAGGATGCTGCCCGACATCGGACCGGAGGTCGTGGGCGGCAGCTATTGCCCGCTCGACGGCCACGTCAATTCGTTGCGCCTGTTCCGCACGCTGCACACGGCGATCAATGCCCGGGGCGTCGACTACAAGCCCAACCATGTGGTCGAGGACATCACGCATGGTGGCGGTGAGTTTCACTTGCACACGACGCAGGGCGTGGTGCGTGCGGGCAAGGTCGCGCTGGCGGCGGGCAACGCCAATATGAAGCTGGCGCCGATGGTCGGGCTCGAGGCGCCGATGAAGCCCGAGCGTGGCCAGATCGTCGTCACCGAGCGGCTGCGGCCCTTCCTCAAGCATCCGTTTGTCACGCTGCGCCAGACCGACGAGGGCACGGTGATGATCGGCGATTCCAAGGAAGAGAGCACCGATCCCACCGGGCTGACGCTGGGCGTGGCTGCGACCGAGGCCGAACGCGCGGTTCGGCTGTTCCCGCTGCTGGCCAACGTCAATGTCGTGCGCACCTGGAGCGCCATCCGCGTCATGACCAGGGACGGCTTCCCGATCTACGACGAATCGCCGACGCAGCCCGGTGCCTTCGTGCTGTGCTGCCATTCCGGCGTCACGCTGGCGGCCAATCACGCGCTCACCGTGGCGCCGATGATCGCCCGCGGTGCCCTCGATCCCGATCTGGTCGCGCCCTTCAGCGCGCGGAGGTTCCATGTTCAAGCGGCTGTCTGACTCGGGCGCGTCTGTCGCCCTTACCGTCGATGGCAAAACCATCGATGCGCGCCAGGGCGACACGGTCGCGGCGGCATTGATGGCCGCCGGCATTCCGCATTGCCGCACAACGCCGGTGACCATGAGCACGCGGGCGCCCTATTGCCTGATGGGTGTCTGCTTCGAATGCCTGGTGACCATCGATGGCGTCGGCAGCCGGCAAGCCTGCCTGATTCCCGTACGCGAGGGCATGCAGGTCGAGACGCAGCTCGGCCGACGCGAGGCCGGACGATGAAGGCCGCCGATCTCGCGGCAAACTACGACGTCGCTATTGTTGGCGCGGGGCCGGCGGGGCTTGCAGCGGCGGCGGTTGCCGCACGCGCCGGATTGTCGACCGTGGTGTTCGACGAGAATCCTGGCCCCGGCGGCCAGATCTATCGCGCCATCACCTCGACGCCGGTCGCCGACCGCGCGATTCTCGGCGAGGACTATTGGGCCGGCGCGGCGCTTGTCGAGGAAGCCAAAGCGAGCGGCGCATTGATCGTCAACGGCGCCACGGTCTGGAGCCTCAACCCGTCGCGCGAGGTCGGCATCTCGATGGGCGGCGCGGCCCGCGTGATCGATGCCCGGCATGTCATCATCGCCACCGGTGCGCTGGAGCGGCCGTTTCCGATTCCCGGCTGGACTCTGCCCGGCGTGATGAGCGCCGGCGGCGCGCAGACCCTGCTCAAGGCGCAGGGACTGCTGCCCGACGGCAATACGGTGATTGCAGGCTGCGGGCCGCTGCTGTGGCTGCTGGCGGCACAGATCCTGCGGGCAGGCGGCAAGATCGACGCCATCCTCGACACCCAGCCGCACGGCAACTGGCACAAGGCCTGGCCCCATGCGTTGAACTTCCTGTTCTCGCCCTATTTCGCCAAGGGCCTGTCGCTGGTGCGCGAGGTGAAGCGCGCGGTGAAGGTGATCCGCATCGACTGGATCGAGGCGGTGGGCGACGACAAGGTGCGGGAAGTCGTCTTTGGCCGCGCCGGTGGCCACGAGCAGCGCCTGCCGGTCGATCAGCTCCTGCTGCATCACGGTGTCGTGCCCAATCTCAACCTGCCGCTGGCCGCCGGCATCGCGCCGAGCTGGGACGAGCGCCAGCAGTGCTGGGTGATGGCGGTCGATGGACGCGGCAACAGCCTCGTCGAGGGCATCGCCGTGGCCGGTGATGGCGAAGGCATCGGTGGCGCCACGGCGGCGGTCGAACGCGGACGCCTGGCCGGCCTTGCCGCGGTCAAGGCACTGAAACCCGAAGCCCTGGCCTCGTTGCCGCAGGAAGCCGACGTCCGGCGCAAGCTGCGCCGCGAGCAACGCGGCCGCGCCTTCCTCGATCTGTTGTTCATGCCGGCGCCGCAGTACCGCCGGCCGCTGGGCGACACCATCGTCTGCCGTTGCGAGGAAGTGACGGCCCAGCAGGTGCGCGACACGACGGCGCTGGGCTGCCAGGGTCCCAACCAGATGAAGGCCTTCCTGCGCTGCGGCATGGGCCCCTGCCAGGGCCGCATGTGCGGCCTCACGGTCACCGAGCTGATCGCCGAGGTGCGGGGCGTGGCGCCGGAAAGCGTCGGCTACTACCGCCTGCGCCCACCGGTGAAGCCGATCACTCTGGCCGAGCTGGCCTCGCTGCCGATCAGCGAAGCCGAGCGCAAGGCAGTCGAGCGCTGATGCGTACCGCCGATGTCATCGTCATCGGCGGCGGCATCCATGGCTGTTCGACGGCCCTGCATCTGGCGATGCGCGGCGTTAGGACGATCCTGATCGAGAAGGACTATGCCGGCCGCCATGCCTCGGGCGTCAATGCCGGCGGCGTGCGCCAGCTCGCGCGCCATATCGCCGAGATACCGCTGTCGATTTCTTCCATGGGACTATGGGAGCAGATCGAGGACCTGGTCGGCGACGATTGCGGCTTCGAGAGCCACGGCACCGTTTTGGTGGCCGAGAACGAGGCCGAGCTGGCGAGTTTCCGTGAGCGCGTCGACGACCTGCGGCTGCGCGGCTACACGCATGAGGAGGTGATCGGTCGCGACGAGCTGAAACGACTGGTGCCGGCAGTGGCCGATCATTGCCCGGGCGGCGTGGTCTCGCGGCGCGACGGTGCCGCCGATCCCTTCCGCACGACGCAGGCTTTCCGCCGGCGGGCAGTCGAGAAGGGCGCGGAGGTGCTGGAAGGCGTCACCGTCACTGGCCTCGCGCGCTATGGAAGTGTCTGGCGCGTCGAGACCAGCGCTGGCTCCTTCGAGGCGCCCAAGGTGGTCAACGCCGCCGGCGCCTGGGCCGATCGGATCGCGGCCCAATTGGGCGAGCCGGTGCCGCTCGAAGTCGTGGCACCCATGCTCATGGTGACCAGCAGGTTGGCGGCCTTCATCCAGCCCGTCGTCATCCTGCGCGGCCGCAAGCTCTCCTTCAAACAGCTCGGCAATGGCACCGTCGTGATCGGTGGCGGCTATCTGGCAGTGCCGTATCGCGACAACAACCAGACCGTGATCGACTGGAGCAAGCTCGCCATGAGCGCGCGAACGGTGTGGGAACTCTTCCCGGCGATGCGCGCCGCCACCATCGTGCGCGCCTGGGCGGGCATCGAGGCCATGATGCCGGACGCGATCCCGGTGGTCGGTCCCAGCTCGACCTCGGAAGGCGTCTATCACCAATTCGGCTTTTCAACGCATGGCTTCCAGCTCGGGCCGGGCACCGGCGCCATGATGGCCGAACTCGTGGCCACCGGCTCGACCAACGTGCCCATCGGCGGGTTGGGCATCGGGCGATTCCAGTAAGCAGCCTTAGAGTCGTTTCGACTCAAGTATAATACCAACCGTCAGAACTAATGACTCGGATGTGAATCGGCATTGAGATGAGGATGTGATTCCCTGGAGCGATGGTATCGCGAGGGAGCCTCTTCATGGCATTGGCGATTACGCGTAGCGACCTATCGGCCGACGATCTA
>JBBRFD010000292.1:0-4356 GCA_038224985.1 Reyranellales bacterium | reverse complement strand
CGTAGATCGTCGGCCGATAGGTCGCTACGCGTAATCGCCAATGCCATGAAGAGGCTCCCTCGCGATACCATCGCTCCAGGGAATCACATCCTCATCTCAATGCCGATTCACATCCGAGTCATTAGTTCTGACGGTTGGTATCAGTCCGTCCGCTTGTCCGCCACCTTGATGCCCATGACCTTCTTGGCCGGGTATTTCTTGAAGGTGGCGAGGTGGTTGCGCATGCCGAGCTGGAAGGCTTCGACATAGGCCAGCTTGCGCGTCAGGTAATTGTGCTGCTCTTTCGGGTCGAGATAAAGATTGTAGAGCCGCGGATATGCGAAGCGCTCGAGCACGCCGGTGAAGCCGCCGGTGCCGAAGGCGTCGGTGGCGTTGTCGCTGGTCGCCGACAGCACCATCTTGTACTCGCCGCAGCGCAGGCCGGAGAAGGTCTGCGATAGCCAATAGTGGTGATACTTGCGGTTGGTGAGCCCGTCGGGCGCCAGCAGGAAGGTGGTCTGGTCGACGCCGTCGATGTAGCGGTCGCTCGGCAGCTTGTCCGACGCGCCGGCAAGAGCGAGCGCGGTCGGCAGGATGTCGTTGAAGTCGAACAATCCGTCGCTCTGACGGCCGGGCTCGATGGTGCCCGGCCAGTTAAAGATGCCGGGCACGCGCACGCCACCTTCCCAGGTCGAGCCCTTGGCGCAGCGGAAGGGCGTGAAGGCCGCATCCGGCCAGGTCTCCATATGCGGACCGTTGTCCGAGGAGATGAAGATCAGCGTGTCTTCGAGCTGGCCGCTGTCCTTCAGCGACTGCACCAGCCGGCCCATGATGTCGTCGAGCTCGATCAGCGTGTCCTTGTAGGGATGCTTGGCCGGCGACTTGCCGAGGAATTTCTCGTGCGGGTAATTGTCGAAATGGGCGCCGCGCGTGCAGTGATAGAGCAGCCACGGCTTGTCACTCGTTGCCTGGGCCTTGATGAAGTCGCGCGAGTAGTTGCACCATTTCTCGTCGAGTTCGGAGAGTACAGGAATCGTCACCTCCTCGACGTTGACCAGCTCCTGGCCCTTCTTGGCGCGCACGAAGCAGCGGTTGAAGGGCATATTTTTCACCCACTCGGTGCGGGCCTCCGAATAGACGATCTCGGGGAAGAAATGCGGGTCGCGCCATTCGGTGTACATGTCCGACACCGAGAGGAAGCCGTAGAAGTCATCGAAGCCGACATTCTGCGGCTGGCTCTCGACATTCTCGCCGAGATGCCACTTGCCCACCGCCTGCGTCGTATAGCCGGCCTCGCCCAGCAGCATCGGCAGCGTCAGCTCGCCCTGTAGCCCACCCGGTTCGCCATACATCGGCGGTCGGTGCAGGCCGTGGCGGTTGGGCACGCGACCGGTCATCAGCGTGGCGCGCGAAGGCGAGCAGGAGGGCTCGGAATAGCAGGAGGTGAGCTGCAGGCCGGTGCGGGCCAGCCGGTCGAAATTGGGGGTGGGGGCGCCCACGGCCACACCTCCGCCATAGCAGCCGAAATCGCCCCAGCCGACATCGTCCATCAGGAAAATCAGGATATTTGGCGGCTTCTTGCGCCCCGCCAGCTTGCGCCGGGCAATCTCGATATCGGCGGCATGGACGAAGGCGGGCTCGAGATGGCCCGCCGTGCGCACGGTTTGCGTGGCGATGGCATCGAAGTTTGTCATGTTTCCCCCACAGTCTTTGTCCACGCTATAGTCTCGGCAATGAAGCGAGGAAAGATGCGACGCCGGTATTTCATGTTTGCTGCTTCGGCCCTGACCGCGCCCTCGGTGGCGCGCGCGCAGTCGTCCGTGCCGGCATGGCCGTCCGGCCGCGTCACCATGGTCGTGCCGTTTCCCGCCGGTGCCGCCACCGACATCAGCGCGCGCGTCTATGCCGAACGGCTGTCGGCGCTGTGGGGCCAGCCGGTGGTGATCGACAACAAGGGTGGCGGCAACGGCATCCCGGCCGCAGAGACAGTGGCGCGGGCGAGGCCCGACGGGCTCACCATCTTCGCTACCTCGGCCATGACCCAGGCGGTCAATCCGGCGATCTACGACAAGCTGCCCTACGATCCGGTCGAGAGCTTCGAGGCGGTCACGCGCATGGGCACCTCGCCCTTCGTGCTGCTGGTCGACCGCAACAGCCCGATCAATACGGCGGCCGAGTTGACGGCCAGGCTCAGGGCAGAGCCGGGCAAGCACAATTATGGAGCGGGCGCACTGCCGGCGCGCGTGGCCTCGGAGCTCTACAAGCTCTCGGCCGGCGTCGAGGCTGTGTATGTCGGCTACAAGAGCAACCCGCAGGCCATTCCCGACCTGCAGAGCGGGCTGCTGACCTTCATGATGATCGACACGGTCAATGCCAAGGTCGCCATCGACCGGGGCGCGCTGAAAGGCCTCTTCGTCACCGACTCTGAGCGCTACGCTGCGGTTCCCGACCTGCCGACGGCGGCCGAGGCCGGCTTTCCCGATGTGCTGCTGACGACCTGGACCGGCTTCTACGTGCCCAAGGGCACGCCGCGAGCGATCGTCCAGGGCATCCATGACGATATCGCCCGGGTCGCAGCCCTGCCGGAAGTGCTGGCCCGGCTGGCCAATATCGGTGGCGTGCCCCGGCTTCTCAGTCCCGATGAATTCGCCGCCTTCACGCGCTCCGAGAAGGAACGCTGGGGCGGCATCATCCGACGTGCCAATATCAAGGTGGAGTAGGAGACAGCCATGCAAGGATCCCTGCGCGGTAACGCCGGCCCCCGCTATCGTCACAACAGCGACGACAGCGCGCCCTACGAGACCATCACCGTCGACAAGCTGACGCCGATCATCGGCGCCGAGATCGCCGGCATCGATCTCAGCAAGCCGCTGAGCAACCGCCAGCAGGACGAGGTCCATCGCGCGCTGGCCGAGAATTGCGTCATCTTCTTCCGCGACCAGCACATCGACTTCGACCAGCACGTGGCCTTCGGCCGGATGTTCGGCGACCTGCATATCCATCCCGCCGCGCCGACCGAGGCCGGCCGGCCGGAAGTCATGGTGATCCATGCCGACAAGGACTCGCCGCGTGCCAATGGCGAGGGCTGGCACACCGATGTGAGCTGCGACGTCGAGCCGCCGATGGGCAGTATCCTCTATATCAAGACCTGCCCGCCCAAGGGCGGCGACACGCTGTTTGCCTCGATGTATGCCGCCTACGAGTCGCTGTCGGACCGCATGAAGACCTATCTCGAAGGCATGACCGCCATCCATGACGGTGAGTCGGTCTATCGCGGCCTCTACAAGAATTTCGGCGTGGCGGAGAAGGAGCAGTATCCGCGCGCCACGCATCCGGTGGTGCGCACCCATCCGGTGACCGGCAAGAAGGCGCTCTATGTGAACCGCGGATTCACGCGCGGGCTGATCGGCGTGCCGCGCGACGAGAGCGACGGCATCCTCGCCTATCTCTACCAGCACATGGAAAACCCGCTGTTCCAGTGCCGCTTCCGCTGGCAGGCCAATTCTATCGCCTTCTGGGACAACCGCTGCGTCCAGCATCGCGCCATGTGGGATTACTGGCCGCATACCCGCAGCGGCAACCGCGTCACCGTCGCTGGCGACAAGCCTTTCTGATCGAAGTGCCGCACTGACGATGCTGGTTATCTTCGATTGCGACGGCGTGCTGGTCGACAGCGAGCCGATCGCCAACCAGAGCTTTGCCCGCGCGCTGAAACAGCAGGGCCTCGACTGGAGCGTCGAGGAGACGATGCGCCGGCTGATGGGCCGTTCGCTGAAATCCTGCGTCGAGATCGTCGAGGGCGAGATCGGGCGCGAGTTGCCAGGCAACTTCCTCGAGACCATGCAGGCTGTCACCTACCAGGGCTTCCGTGATGCGCCGCTGCAGGCCGTCGCCGGCGTGAAGGATGCAGCGCAGGCGCTGAAGACCGCCGGCATCGAGACTTGCGTGGCGAGTTCGGGTGGGTTGGAGAAGATGCGCTTTACGCTGGGCCTCACCGGGCTGTGGGATTTCTTCGAGGGCCGCATCTTCAGCGCCGCGCAGGTCGCGCGCGGCAAGCCGTTTCCCGATCTCTTCCTGCATGCTGCCATCGGCATGAACGTGCAGCCTTTCGACTGCGTGGTCGTCGAGGACTCCGTTCCCGGCGTGCAGGCGGCGACGTCGGCCGGCATGCGGGCGCTGGCCTATGCCGCCGCGCCCTATGCCGATCGGGTGGCGCTGGCCAAGGCAGGCGGCTTCCTGTTCACCGACATGAAAGAGCTGCCGGAATTGGTGCGAGAATCGGAACCCGTGTGACCGGCTCGTGGTCCATGGGTGCCGGCAAAGGCCAGCGCATCGTCGTGGTCGGGGCGGGAATGGCCGGTCTCGTGGCAGCGCGGC
>JBBRFD010000291.1:0-4438 GCA_038224985.1 Reyranellales bacterium | reverse complement strand
ATCACCCACCAGGACAACAAGGGCAACCAGGGCCGCACCGAAGCCGGCCAGATCCAGGTCATGAGCGCGGGCAACGGCATCCAGCACGCCGAGTACAACAAGGAGAGCGAGGAGACCGAGCTCTTCCAGATCTGGATCATGCCCAACAAGCAGGGCGTGCCGGCACGCTGGGAGACCGTCAACTTTCCGGCCGATGCCCGCGACGGCAGGCTGGCGGCGCTGGCTTCCGGCCGCGGCCATGAAGGCGCGATCCCGCTTTATGCCGACGGCGCGCTCTACGCCGGCAAGCTGAAGGCGGGCGAGACCATCCGCCAGAAGCTCGACGGCAAACCGGCCTATCTCGTGCCGGCCAAGGGCAAGATCGAGGTGCTGGGCGCCAGCGGCCAGGTCATCGCCAATGCGCGCGACGGCGTGGCCGTGGTTGACGAGGCCGAGATCACGCTGAAGGCCAGCGAGGATTCCGAGATCGTGCTGGTCGAAACCGACAAGCTCGACTGACGTTCCCTACATTGACGCTTCCAACCGGGCGGGGTTTGATCCCGCCCGGTTTTGTTTTGCCAAGAAACGGTGGGGAGCGCGCAATGGCCTATAAGGGCTTCGATCTTACGGGCAAGGTGGCCTTGGTCACCGGCGGCAATGGCGGCATTGGTCTCGGCATGGCCGACGCCATGGCTGAGGCAGGCGCCGATGTCTGCATCTGGGGCACCAACCCCGCCAAGAACGCCAAGGCCGCCGAGCAGCTCAAGCGCCATGGCCGCAAGGTCCATAGCCAGATCGTCGATGTCGGCGACGAGGCCCAGGTCGAGGCCGGTTTCGCCGAGACGATCAAGGTCATGGGTCATATCGACAATTGCGTCGCCAATGCCGGCGTCTCGGGCCGCGGCAAGGGCGCGATCCTCGAGATGACGACTGAGGAATGGAAGCGCGTGCAGCGGGTCAATCTCGACGGCGTGTTCTTCACCTTCCGCGCCGCCGCCAAGCTCATGGTGGCCCGCGGCAAGGGCGGTTCGCTGGTCGCCATGGCCTCGACGGCGGCCATCGAGGGCGCCGCCCGCTCCAGCCACTACGGCGCCAGCAAGGGCGGCGTCACCGCCTTCGTCCGTGCCCTGGCCGTCGAGCTGGCGCGCTACAAGATCACCGTGAATTCCATCCTGCCGGGCTGGATCGAGACCGAGATGACGGCCAATGCCGTGGCAAATCCGAAATTCGCCGGCAATGTCCTGCCGCGCATCCCCGACCGGCGCTGGGGCACCGGCGCGGATTTCGGCCCGATCGCCGTCTATCTCGCGAGTGGCGCCACCGGCTACACGACCGGACGCGACTTCGTCATCGACGGCGGCTATACCCTTTTCTAGCTCATATCGGCGGAGACACACGATGGTACGGAAATTCGCACTCTCTCTGGCAGCGGCACTCGCCTTGTCCGCAGCTCCGGCTCTGGCCCAAACCGCGGCGGCGCCCGCCGCGCCAGCACCGGCCGCGCCCGCACAGGCCGCGCCCGCATCGGCCGACCGCTATGTCGGCTACTATTATCCGGCGCCGACCACGACTGAGACCTTCGAATCGAGCATGCAAAACCTGCCCAATATCGACAAGGCGCAGCGCATCATGTTCACCACCATCGTCGCCCAGGGCACGCTGCAGTCGGCCTATCGCGTTCCCTACGCCGTGTTCACCAAAGGCGGCCAGTCCGACCACATGATCGTCGTCGGCCTGCAGGCGGGAGAGATGAGCACGATCTACCGCGTGCGCGCCGTGCTCGCCAACATGACGACCATGGCGCGGCTGTCTTCGTTCTTCCAGGAAAAGACCGTGGCCGAGGAGGCGACGTTTTTCGACCTCTTGAAGATGATGGGCTTCCGCCTGCTCACCGTCAGCGACGGCGATAAGATCACGCATCAGGTAACGCTGAAATAGGCGCCTTCACAGGCGCCGGCGGGCGGCAGCGCTTGTAATCAAGCGCGAGAGCCCGCTCGGTCCAGAAAAAACAAGGATCGGCGGCTCTACTCAGCCGCCGCCGCCAGCGCGTCGTTGATCTCCGCGTGATACCACCCCAGCGCCTTCTCGAACTTGCCGAAGGTCTGCACCCGATTGGCACCGCTCCTGAAATTGGCCTGCGAGCTCGAGCCGACGGTGAAGTCCTCGTCCAGCGCCGCCAGGATGAGGTCCTGGTTGGTCTTCCAGTAGCTCTCGGGTTTCTTGGCGCGCTCCACCGGATCGACCAGCACCGAGACATTGATCAGCGCCTCGTCGGGTGAGATCGGGTAGCTGGTGAAGACGCCACAATGATCGGCGGTATAGGCCAGCACCGTGTTGGGAAAAAGATTATAGAGCACGACCGCGTGATCGCGCAGGCGCCATTGCTCGCGCGGCTGATTTTCGACTTCCAGCAGCGACGGCTTGCAGACGGCGAAGCGCGAGTGCTGCGCGCGCCGCTCATAGGCGGTGATGTTGTCGAGGAAGAGCGGCGCCACGCTGGCGCCGTGCAGGTAACGGAAGTGATAGAGTTCGAGGAAGGTGTCGATCACCAGTTTCCAGTTCATGCGCGGGCGCAGCGGCGTGGTGCTCTGCACTTCCCAACCCGTCATGTCCCAGCCGGCGAGATCGTCCTTCACCGAGCCGAAATAGCCGGTCATGTCGATGTCGCCGCTTTCGCCGGGCGCGAGCGCCGTCGGAACGACGAAGATCATGCCGCAATGCTCGGCGACCGCGAGCTGCTTCAGGCCGAGCGCCGCGCGGTCGACCTCGCCGAACCAGGCGCCGTCGGTGATACCGATCAGCTTACCGGTGAGGTCGTAGCTCCAGCCATGATAGGGGCAAACGAAGGCGCGCTTGTTGGCGCCACAGGGCTTCAACTCGACCGTGGCGCTGCGATGCCGGCAGACGTTGAGGAAGGCACGCAGCTTGCCGTCCATGCCGCGGGCCACCAGGATCGCCTGGCCGGTGTCGTTGTTGGCGATGAAGTCGCCGGGCTTGCGCAGCTGCGCGGAGAAGCCGACGACGACGGGATACTTGCGGAACAGGATGGCCTTCTCGCGCTCGAAGCGGACGGGGTCGAAATAATCCTCGACCGAGGTCGTGCTGACCTGCCCGTCGTCGCGCGCATTGGCGCGCGCCATGTGGAGCATGCGTTCGATATAGGACACCTGGTCTGCTTGATGCATTGCCCATCTCCCTCGATCAAATTGCGTTCATGCCGCCGTCAATCACCAGCTCGGTGCCGGTGACGAAGCGGGATTCATCGGAAATCAGATAGAGAATACCGTAGGCGATATCCTGCGGCGCGCCGAATTCGCCGAGCGGGATATGCCGCCGCATGCGTTCCTTGGCCTTGTCGCCCGGGACCACCTGCTCGCCCATCGGCGTCATGATGATGCCGGGATGCACCGAATTGCAGCGCACCTTGTAGCCCTTGCGGGCGCAGTCCATCGCCACCGTCTTGGTGAACTGCCGTACCGCGCCCTTGCTGGCGCCATAGGCCGCCAGATCGGGCGTGCCGAGAAAGGCCGCGAGCGACGACAGGTTGACGATGGCGCCGCCGCCTGTTGCGCGCATCGCTGGCACCGCATGCTTGCAGCCGAGGAAGACGCCCTGGACGTTGACCGACAGGATGCGCTGCCACTGCTCGACCGTCTCGTTCTCGAAGCGCGAGGGGAACGGCCCGGAGATGCCGGCATTGTTGACGAGACCGTCGAGCCGGCCTTCATGTTCGAGAATATCGGCGATGACGCGCTGCCAGTCGGCTTCCTGCGCGGTGTCGTGCGGCAGAAACCGGGACTTGGCACCGATCTGCTGCACCGTCTCCAGCCCGCCGGTCCGGTTGATGTCGCTCACGATCACGCTGGCGCCTTCGGCGACCAACAATTCAGCCGTGGCGCGGCCGATGCCCGACCCGGCGCCCGTGACCAGCACAACCTTGCCCGCAACGCGGTCCATGCATTTCGTCCCTAAATCTTCTTTTCTTGTCGCCACGCTAGAAGCAGCGCAGGCTTGCGACAAGGAAAGACGAGGAACATGGCTCGCACACTGGAATTTTTCTTCGACTACGGAAGCCCCTACAGCTACCTCGCCGACACCCAGGTCGAGGCCATCGCCCAACGCTCCGGCGCGGCGCTGGAGCGCAAGCCGATGCTGCTGGGCGGCGTCTTCAAGGCTACTGGCAATGTCTCGCCGGCCGGTTTCGAGCCCAAGTCGAAATGGGCAGCCTCTGACATGCCGATGTGGGCCCGGCATTACGGCGTGCCCTTCGCCCGCAACCCCCATTTCCCGATCAATACGCTCAACCTGATGCGCGGCGCCGTGGCGGCACAGATCGACGGCAGCTTCGACCGCTACCACCCGGCCATCTACAAGGCGATGTGGGTCGATGGCCGCAACCTGAATGAACTCGGCGAGCTGGTGGCCGTGCTGACGGCGGCCGGCCTCGACGCCCGGACCT
>JBBRFD010000290.1:0-4476 GCA_038224985.1 Reyranellales bacterium | reverse complement strand
CATGAAGGCGAAGAAGCGCGGCGCCAAGCTGGTCGTGGTCGATCCCTATCGCACGGGTACCGCCGAACAGGCCGACATGCACCTCGCGGTACGGCCCGGCACCGACGGCGCGCTGGCGGTCGGCGTCATGCACGTGCTGTTCAAGGAAGGTTTTGCCGATTGGGATTACCTGCGCAAATACACCGACGCGCCGGACGATCTGGCGGCCCATGTAGCGACCCGCACGCCGGAATGGGCGTCCAAGATCACCGGCCTGCCAGTCGAGCAGATCGTCGAATTCGCCCGCTTGTACGGCCGAAGCAAGGCAGCCTTCATTCGTTGCCATCACGGTTTCAGCCGCAGCCGCAACGGTGCCGCGAACATGCACGCCGTGACCTGCCTGCCGGCGGTGACCGGCGCCTGGCAGTACAAGGGTGGCGGCGCGCTCTACGGCCATACCGGCATGTATCCAATCAAGAAGGATCTGATCGAAGGCCTCGACATGGTCGATACGTCGCTCCGCGAACTCGACCAGTCGCGGCTGGGCCCGATTCTGACCGGCGATGCGGCGGCGCTGAAGGGCGGCCCGCCGGTCACCGCCATGCTGATCCAGAACACCAACCCGGCGATGGTCTGCCCGGAACTCGAACTGGTGCACAAGGGTTTCAAGCGAGAGGATCTGTTCGTCTGCGTGCACGAGCAGTTCATGACCGAGACGGCGGCCTATGCCGATATCGTGCTGCCGGCGACCATGTTCCTCGAGCACGACGATTTCTATACCGCCAGCGGCCATACCTATTTCCAGGTGACCAAGGCCGTGATCGAGGCGCCGGGCGAGACGCGCGAGAACCATTATGTAATCTCCGAACTGGCCAAGCGCCTCGGCGCCCGGCATCGCGGCTTCGACATGACGCCGTGGGAGATCATGGACGAGACGCTGAAGACCTCCGGCATGTGGGACGCCCAGACCAACTGGGAGAAGGGCGGCCAGGATTTCCACCTGGGCTTCGAGACCTCGCATTTCCTCGACGGCTTCGCCTGGCCCGACAAGAAGTTCCGCTTCAAGCCGGACTGGAAGGCTTATGGCCCGCGCGGTGCGGAAATGCCCGTGCTGCCTGACCATTTCGACGTGATCGACAATGCGACGGCTGAAAAGCCGTTCCGCCTTGTGGCGGCGCCGGCGCGCACCTTCCTCAATTCGACCTTCACCGAGACGCCGAGTTCGCAGAAACGCGAAGTGCGACCGACCGCAATGATGAACCCCGAGGATTGCGCGGCCATGGGCCTCAGCGATGGCGACCGCGTCGAGCTCGGCAACGAGCGCGGCAAGACCATCGTCAACGCCAAGGCCATGGCCGGCCAGCAGAAGGGTGTCGTCGTGGTCGAGGGCATCTGGCCCAACCGCAACTTCGAGACCGGCATCGGCATCAATGCCGTGACCTCGGCCGATCCCGGCTGGCCCAATGGCGGCGCGGTGTTCCACGACACCGCCGTCTGGATCCGCAAACTGGCGTGACAGGTTCCTTCAGACCGGCGGCCAATCCCAGCGCCCATCCCAACATCGTCCAGCGCCAGGCGGAGCGGATTCCCGGTCGCGCCCATGTGCTGGTCATCGGCAACGAAAAGGGCGGTTCGGGCAAGTCGACGACGGCCATGCACATCGTCGTGTCGCTGCTGGCCGAGGGCGCGCGCGTCGCCACGCTCGATCTCGATGCGCGGCAGGGCACGCTCAGCCGCTATCTTGAGAATCGCGCCGCCTATTTCAGGCGTTCAGGTGTCGAGCTGCGGATGCCGACCCATGCCGCCGTCACGATCTCCACGCTGGTCGACCGTAACGAGGCGGAAGCCGACGAGGTGGCGCGCTTCGAGGCGGCACTGGAGCCGCCACTGCTCTCGGCCGATTTCGTCGTCATCGACACGCCGGGCAGCGACACGCATCTGTCGCGGCTGGCCCATACCTGGGCCGACACGCTTCTGACGCCGCTCAACGACAGCTTCATCGACCTCGACCTGCTGGCGCGCGTGGATCCCGACACGCTGAAGATCGTGCGGCCCTCGATCTATGCCGAGGCGGTGTGGAAGCAGCGCCAGGTCCGCGCCATCCAGGGCGGACGGCCTGTCGACTGGATCGTGACGCGCAATCGCCTGTCGTCCCTGGCGGCGCGCAACAAGCGCGACATGGGCGAAGTGCTGGAGGCACTGGCCAAGCGGGTGGGCTTCCGCGTGGCGCCGGGGCTCAGCGAGCGCGTGATCTATCGCGAGCTTTTCCTGAATGGCCTGACGCTGCTCGATCTCAAGCGCGGAAAGACCGGTCCGTCGATGACGATGAGCCACGTCGCCGCCCGCCAGGAGGTGCGCGACCTCGTGGCGGCGCTCAATCTGCCGCCGCCGCTGCCGTCTTCTCCGCCATCGGACGTGCCTGCGACAGCGCCAGCCACACAAGACCAGCGACCTGCAGGATGAACAGTGCACCGAACGACCAGGTGTAGCCTTCGGGCGAATAGCCCGTTGCCGTGCGTGGCCACAGATCGATGACTTTGCCCATCGCCCATTGGCCGCCGAAGATCACGCTGAAGACCACGAGATTGCTGCTGGTGCTGGCACGGCCGGCATAGGTCTGCGGGAAGGACCCCACCATGACCGGCATATACTGGATCGGGCAGGCACCGAGGAAACCGAAGAGCAGCCAGGGGATCAGCGGATCGGCCGGCGGCGCGAAGGCGAGCCAGCCGCAATCCAGCGCAAAGAGCACGCTCATGATGCCGGCCGAGGCGAAGTTGCTGACCCCGATGCGGCGGAACCAGCCGGCGATGACGCCGGAAAAAGCGAAACCCACCGTCATGACGGCGGTTGTGTAGAGCTGGATATCGGCCCGGGCGGCCGTATCGGTAATGCCGCCGACATCGCGCAGCCACGGGCCGATCCACAACGTGATGCAGCCGATGAAGGCCAATTGCTGGACCGAGAGCAGTGGCTGGATGCGCCAGTAGAAACCGTCGGTCAGGACGATGCCGGTGACGCGGAACTGCTCGCGCAGCGTGCCCGGCGACTTTGCCACGCCGCGTTCCGGCACGGCGGTGAAGAGGAGCGCCGCTGTGGCCAGGCAGATGCCGGAAAGCCAGAAGAACAGGCCCTGCCAAGTGACGACGGAGAGCGACCACTGGATCGGCAGTGTCGCGGCCATCGAGCCGATGCCGCCGGCCGTCATGTGGAAGCCGGTCATCAGGCCCCAGCGCTCGGGCGGGAACCACAGCGTGATGGTTTTGATGGCGGCCATCAGGCCACCCGCGAAGCCGAGGCCGATCAGGACCCGCGCCACGATCAGTTCAGGCAGCGAGCTGGAGAGCCCGAACAAAGCCGATCCGGCGGCGGCCATGACCAGCAGGGCCACCTGCACCCGGCGCGGTCCGTAGCGGTCGAGCATGACGCCCAGTACCGGCTGGCAGCAGGCGAAGAAGAGGAAGAAGGCCGAGGTCAGAAGGCCGAGATCGCCTGCGGTGATGCCGATATCGCGTTCGAGATACGGAAAAATGACCGCATTAACGCCACGGAAGATGTAGGACAGGAAATAGGCGAGCGCGAAGGGGAAGAAGACGCGCAGAGCCAGTGTCGCGAAGGACGGCTTGGCTACATGGACAAGAGGGGGAGCGTTTCCAGGCATTTTTTGCTTTTGTGGCGGCGGGCCGCAGGCTGCACCATATTCAACAGTTGGATAGGGGTCAAAGTATGAGCGGCGTGCGCAAGGACGTTCCGATTACTGCAGATGCGAAGGGCGACAGCGCGGTCGATGCCTTCGTGCGCGAAGTTGAGCGCTTGCCCTCGACGCGGACGGGCAAGGCACGCGGGCGGCTCCTCTTCGCCATGGATGCGACGGCGAGCCGCGAGCCGACCTGGGATCATGCCTGTTCGCTGCAGGGCGAGATGTTCGTCGCCGCCGATGCGCTGGGTGGGCTCGACGTGCGGCTGGCCTTCTATCGCGGCTTCGAGGAATTCAAAGTCAGCCGCTGGACCTCCGATGGCCGCGAGCTGGCGCGGCTGATGAGTTCGGTGCGCTGCCTCGCGGGCCGCACGCAGATTGCGCGGCTGCTGCGCTATGCCGGCGAGCAGCGCCGCGAGAGCCGGCTCGATGCCGTGGTTTTCGTTGGCGACTGCTGCGAGGAAGATGTCGACGCCGTGGGCCACGAAGCGGGGCAGCTCGGCTTGCTGGGCCTGCCCGTCTTCGTCTTCCAGGAAGGCAACGACAAGACCGCTTCCCGGCTCTTCCCGCAGATCGCCAAGCTGACCCGGGGCGCGCATTGCAAGTTCGATCGCTCCAGTCCTGAAGAGTTGAAGCGTCTGCTCGGCGCCGTCGCCGCCTATGCCGCCGGTGGCCGACAGGCCGCCCTCGACTACGGCAAGAAGCAGGGTGGTGCGGCGGCGCTGTTGACCAACCAGATGAAGTGACGATGGATCTGGTGGCGGCGAATCTGGCGACAGCAGTTCAGGCGTTTTTCGACG
>JBBRFD010000289.1:0-4506 GCA_038224985.1 Reyranellales bacterium | reverse complement strand
TGTTTCTCGCCCTCTTTACTTACCTGCCGATCCTGCGCGTTGCAGTAGAGTCCCTCTACGACAAGCCGCACGGCACGGGCGCCGCGACCGCGAGCTTCGTCGGCCTCGGCAACTTCGCCAGGGTGCTGGGCGATCCGGCCTTCCGGCAGGCCGCGTTGAACAACCTCGTCTACTCGATCGGCACACTGATCCCCACCCTGGCGTTGGCACTGGCCTTCGCGCTGGTCGTTCAGCGCTCGTCGCGACTGTCCGCGGTCCTGCGAACGGTGTTCTTCTTCCCGTCGCTGGTACCGCTGGTCGCCGCGGCCTCTCTGTTCTTCTTCATCTTTCTGCCGGGCATCGGCCTGCTCGACTATTACCTCGCCAAGATCGGTCTCAGCGGCCCGAACTGGCTGGGCGATTCGGACGTAGCGCTGTGGTCGGTAATCGCGCTCACCGTGTGGAAAAATGCCGGCTACTACATGCTCTTCTATATCGCCGGCCTGCAGAACATTCCGCGGGATACGATCGAGGCGGCGCTGATCGACAGAGCCAATGCCTGGCAGCGCCTACGCTACGTCATCCTGCCGGCGCTGATGCCGACCACCAGCTTCGTCGTGGTGATCGCGCTGATCAACTTGCTGACCAGCGTCGACCACATCATCGTGCTGACGCATGGCGGGCCATCGAACGCCACCAACCTGCTGCTCTATTACATATTCCAGGCGGCGCACGAGAATTTCGAATACGGCAAGGCCGCCGCCGCGACGCTGATCAGCGTCGCCGTGCTGCTCGCCGTCTCGCTGGGCTCGATGCGGATCATGGAGCGAGGGCGCGGTGCGGCCTAGACGACGCCAGCTATGGCCGGCCATCGGCGCTGCGCTGCTGGTCGCCGTCGGTTTCCTTTGGGCGACGCCGTTCCTCTGGACCCTCGTCGCGGCTTTTCGGCCGGAGGGCGCCGGCAGCGCCCATATGGCCTCACTGGTCCCCGATGCCTCGCCGACGCTGGAGAATTTCCGCAACGCCTTGGAGAGCGGGACCTTCGGGCTTTATTACCTCAACACCTTCATCGTCGTGACGGGCGTGCTACTTGTTCAGTGTGTCACCGTCAGCCTTGCCGGCTACGCCTTCGCGCGGCTGCGGTTTCCCGGACGCAATGTCCTGTTCTACGCCTTCCTGCTGCAGCTCATGCTGGTGCCGCCGGCGCTGATCGTGCCCAACCTGCGCACCGTCGTGGATCTCGGCCTCTACGACACGCTGCCCGGCGTCCTGGCGCCTTACTTCGCCTCGGCCTTCGGCACCTTCCTGATGCGCCAGACCTTCCTCGCCCTGCCGCGCGATTTCGAGGAAGCCGCCGCGATCGACGGCGCGCCGTGGTGGGCCATCATCTGGTATGTGCTGTTGCCGATGGCGCAGCCCGGTGTCGTTGCCTTCGCCATCGTCTCCGTGACTGCCCATTGGAACGAGTTCCTTTGGCCGCTGATGGTGATCAACGCGCCCGGCAATCACACGCTCACCATCGGCCTCGCTGCGTTCACGCGCGGCGCTGAGGGCGGCAAGGAATGGGGCGTCCTCGCCGCCGGTACCCTGCTGGTGGTGGCGCCGCTCGCCGTGGCGTTCGTCGCTTTCCAGAGGCGCTTCATCGACAGTTTCGTGTTCAGCGGAGTGAAAGGCTAGGAGGCCTAACCATGTCAGTAATCTCTCGTATCAAGGTCGGCGCGTTCGCGGTATCGCTTGCCGCTTTCGCCCTTCCTGCGGTCGCGCAGACCAACATCGAATTCTTTTTCCCCGTGCCCGTCGAAGGGAAACTGGCGCGCGAGATGACGCGCCTGACCAAGGTCTACAACGACAGCCAGAAGGATGTCGAAGTGACTGCCGTTTATACCGGCGGCTACGACGACACCAAGCTCAAGGCGCAGGCCGCTGCCAAGGCCGGCAAGCCGCCCGCGGTCGTACTGATGAGCGCCAATTTCACCGTCGATCTGAAGTTGGCCGGCGACATCCTCTCGCTCGATCCGTTTCTCAAGGCCGACGGGACGACGCGCGATGCCTATCTCGCCGACTTCTGGCCGGCGCTACACGCCAATGCCGTGGTCGACGGCGAACTCTGCGGCGTGCCGTTCCACAATTCGACACCGCTGCTTTACTACAACGTCGACCATTTCAAGGAAGCGGGCCTCGATCCGGCCAAGCCGCCGCGCACCTGGGCCGAGTTGGCCGATGCGGCAAAGAAACTCACCAAGCGCGATGGCGACAAGGTCGAGCGCCACGGCTTTCTGATGCCGGCCGGCTATGACTATCTCGGCTGGCTGATGGAGGCCTTCTCCCTGTCGAACGGCGGCCGCTACTTCAACGAGGAGTACGCCGGCGAAGTTTATTACGACACGCCCTCGATGCTGGGCGCGGCGCGCTTCGTCGAGGACCTGATCTTCAAGCACAAGGTAATGCCGCAGGGCGTCACAGAGGCGGGCGGCGTGTCGACCCAGTTCTTCGCCGGCAAGGCCTCGATGGTGTTGCTGTCGACCGGTTCGCTGTCGTTCATCCGCGAGAACATGAAGTCGGCTTATGACGTGGGCTTCGTGCCGAAGAACGTGCGCAACGCGGTGCCGATTGGGGGCGCGTCGCTGGTGATGTTCAACGGACAGAGCGACGCCAGCAAGCAGGCGGCCTGGAAGTTCATCAAGTGGCTGTCGACGCCCGAGACCCTGGGCGCCTGGAGCCGCTTCACCGGTTACTTCGCGCCGCGCAAATCCTCCTACACCATGGCCGAGATGAAGGAGTTCATCGCCAAGAACCCCGACGCCAAGGTGGCGCTCGACCAGCTGCCCTTCGCCAAGCCGTGGTTCGCCACCTACCAGACCGTGGCGGTGCGCAAGGCACTGGAGGACGAGATCCAGGCGATGATGAACGGCAAGGTCAAGGCCGACATGGCCGTGAAGAATGCCCAGAAGAAGGCCGACGAGCTGATGCGGCCGTATGTCGATCAAACCGCGCTCAAGCTGCCGTAGGGGAAGGACCATGATCGTCGCCCAGATCACCGACCTTCACATCCGGCCGCCGGGCAAGATCGCCTATGGCCGGGTCGATACCAACACCATGCTGAGGGCGGCCGTTGCCGCCCTCGAAGGGCTGTCACGCAAGCCCGACCTCGTGATCGCGACCGGCGATCTCACGGATTGCGGACTCGCCGAGGAATACGAAGTGCTGCGCGATCTCCTCGCCCCACTGTCGATGCCGGTCTATCTCGTGCCCGGCAATCACGACCGGCGGGCCGAGATGTATGTCGAATTCGCCGCGGACGGCTATCTCAACAACAATGATGGCTTCCTGCATTACACCGCCGAAGACCGGCCACTGCGGCTGATCGGTCTCGACACCGTCGTGCCGGGCCACGGTCACGGCGAAATGTGCGCGGCGCGGCTGGCCTGGCTGGCGGACCGGCTGGCCGAGGCGCCGCAGACGCCGACGCTAATCTTCATGCACCATCCGCCGTTCCGCACCGGTCTGGTCGATATGGACAACATCAACTGCCGCAATGGCGACGCCATGGCGTCGCTGGTGGCGAAGTATCCCAATGTCGAGCGCGTGGTCTGTGGTCATCACCATCGGCCAATCACGACGCGTTGGGCCGGCACCATCGGCTCGGTGGCGCCCAGCACGGCCCATCAAGTGACGCTCGATCTGGCGGAACAGGGCGATCCCGCGAGCTTCAGCATGGAGCCGCCGGGCTTTCATCTGCACCTGTGGACGCCGGAGGCCGGGCTGGTCACGCATACCGTCGCCATCGGCAATTTTGCCGGGCCGTTCCCGTTCGTGCTCGACGCCGACTACCCGGGCCGCAAAGCGGCCTGAAGTGGGCCGGGCCTCAAGGTCGCCTTAAGTAATATCGAGGCCGGCCGATCGCGCTGCCGGCCTCGTCCGCGCTGTTCGCTAGGGCAGGCGCGCGATGATGAACAGGCTCCCGGCGAACAGGGTGGAGCCCTGCAGCACACAGGCCGGCAGCGTCAACACCCAGGCCAGCAGGATGTTACGCAGTGTGTCCTTCTGCAGGCCCGACTGGTTGGCGAACATCGTGCCGGCGATACCCGACGACAGGATGTGCGTGGTGCTGACGGGCAGACCGATGATGCCGGCCGCCCCAATCGTCGTCATGGCAACCAGCTCGACCGAGGCACCCTGCGCGTAGGTGAGGTGCGACTTGCCGATCCTCTCGCCGACCGTGACGACGATACGCTTCCAGTAGCTATTGATGTTGCGTGGCTAATATCGCGACCGACCACTCGACAATCAGAGGCTGGAGAAAAGCCGCCAAATGGTAGGAGACGTCGCAAATAATGCGCTGAAATAGGTCTGATCTGGGTCGGTTCTGAGCGTCAATTGCCCGGGATTTCGGCCGATCTACTGATGCAGTCTCGCTTGGAGAATAGTTCGCGAGACTCGCTGGCGGAGGGGGTGGGATTCGAACCCACGGTGCGCTTGCACGCACGCCGGTTTTCAAGACCGGTGCCTTAAACCGCTCGGCCACCC
>JBBRFD010000288.1:0-4568 GCA_038224985.1 Reyranellales bacterium | reverse complement strand
GCCGAGATGGCGGCGCAGCGCCTCATGCAGCAGATGCGTTGCCGAATGGTGGGCGCGCAGCTGGGCGCGGCGGATCGCGTCGACCGTCATCACCACGTCGTCGCCGACCTTGATCTCGCCCGTCTCGACCGTGGCCTCATGGGAATGCAGCGCGCCCAGCATCTTTTGCGTGTCGGCGATCGCGGCCTCGCCATGGCCGCCGACGAAGCGGCCGGCGTCGCCCATCTGGCCGCCCGACTCGCCGTAGAACGGCGTCTGGTTGACCAGCAGCCAGCCCTTTTGTCCTGCTTTGAGCGAGGACACTTCCTTGCCGTCGACGATGATCGAGGTGATCTGGCCCTCGGCGCGGTCGGTATCGTAGCCGAGGAACTCCGTCGCGCCCTTCTTCTGGCGCACGTCGAACCAGATCGCCTCCGATGCGGCATCGCCCGAACCGGCCCAGGCGGCGCGCGCCTTGGCACGCTGCTCGTCCATCGCCTTGTCGAAGCCGGCATTGTCGACGGTGATGTCGCGCGCCCGCAGCACGTCCTGCGTGAGATCGAGCGGGAAGCCGAAGGTGTCGTAGAGCTTGAAGGCGACATCGCCCCTGAGCGTGCCGCCGGCGGTGAGGTTCTTCGTCTCGTCGTCGAGCAGCTTGAGGCCGGTGCCCAGCGTGCGCTTGAAGCGCGTCTCCTCGAGCTTCAGCGTCTCGGCGATCAGCGCCTGGGCGCGCACCAGCTCGGGATAGGCATCGCCCATCTCCTTGACCAGCGCCGGCACCAGCTTCCAGACCATAGGGTCGGCCGCGCCGAGAATATGCGCATGACGCATGGCGCGGCGCATGATGCGGCGCAGCACATAGCCGCGGCCCTCGTTCGACGGCAGCACGCCGTCGGCGATCAGGAAGGACGTCGCGCGCAGGTGGTCGGCGATGACCTTGTGCGAAGCCGCCTGCGGGCCATCCGGGTTGACGCCGGTCTCGTGCGCCACCGCCTCGATCAGCGCACGGAACAGGTCGATGTCGTAGTTGTTGTGCTTGCCCTGCAGGACGGCGGCCAGGCGCTCCAGCCCCATGCCGGTATCGATCGACGGCTTGGGCAGCGGCACCCGCGTTTCCCTGGTCTGCTGCTCATACTGCATGAACACCAGGTTCCAGATCTCGATGAAGCGGTCGCCGTCCTGGTCGGCGCTGCCCGGCGGGCCGCCCGGAATGCCCTCGCCGTGATCGAAGAAGATCTCGGTGCAGGGCCCACAGGGGCCGGTCTCGCCCATCGCCCAGAAATTGTCCGAGGTCGGAATGCGGATGATGCGGTCGTCGGACAGGCCGGCGATCTTCTTCCAGTGCGCCGCCGCCTCGTCGTCGGTGTGATAGACCGTGACCAGCAGGCGACTCTTGTCGAGGCCGTAGTCCTTGATCAGCAGGTTCCAGGCAAGCTCGATCGCCCGTTCCTTGAAGTAGTCGCCGAACGAGAAATTGCCCAGCATCTCGAAGAAGGTGTGGTGGCGGGCGGTGTAGCCCACGTTCTCCAGGTCGTTATGCTTGCCGCCAGCGCGGACGCATTTCTGCGAAGTCGAGGCGCGCACATAGGGACGCTGCTCGAGCCCGGTGAAGACGTTCTTGAACGGCACCATTCCGGCATTGGTGAACATGAGGGTCGGGTCGTTCCGCGGAACCAGCGGGCTCGACTCGACGATCTCGTGGTCGTTCTTGCGGAAGTACTCTAGGAATGTACGGCGGATGTCGCTGACGCTTTGCATGCGGGGCTTGTAACATGGCGGCCTTGGCCACTGCCACCCTGCGCCTGACCATGGGCGAGTTGCGCATTGCCCATGAGATCGGCGTGCCGGACAAGCCCGTTCCGGCCACCGAGGTGCTACCGGCGTTGCAGGGCTTGGTGAACGCCGTGGTCGACGCGGCCGAGCGCAAGAGCCTCGACGCCGGCCTCGTCATTTCCTGCCGGAAGGGTTGCGGCGCCTGCTGCCGGCAGTTGGTACCCATTTCCACCATCGAAGGGGAGCGATTGCTCGGTCTGATCGAGGCCATGCCGGGCGAACGCCGCGCCGCGATCCGCAGGCGTTTCGGCGATGCCGGAGCCGCGATCGAGGCCGCCGGACTGACCGCACCGGCCGGCCGCAGCGACCGCGAAATGTCGGTCGGCTATTTCGCGCTCCGCATTCCCTGCCCGTTCCTCGAGGACGAGAGTTGCTCGATCCATCCCGACCGGCCGCTGGTCTGCCGCGAGTATCTGGTGACGTCGCCCGCCGCGTTATGCGCGGGCGAGACGCAGGAAGGCGTGACGCCGGTGCCGGTACCGAAATTCTCGGCGGCGGCACGCGGATTGGAAGAGGACGACGGGCGATGGTTTCCGCTGGCGATGTTGACGGAGTGGGCCAAAACGCGGCCGCGGAAGCTGGCGCGGCGGACGGGGATGGAGTGGTTACAGCGGTTTCTCAAAGGGCTCGGGCAATAGCGCTGGCCCGTAGAGGCTCAAAAAATTGGGCGGTGCTGCCCGTGGGGATGCAGCACCGCCCGGTAGGACCGGAGACAGGGAACCCGGGCCGACGTTTCAGATGTGAATGTTAAGAGTCGCTTGAAGAAAGACCGGGACGACGATTATTCCTCGTCGTCCTCTTCTTCCTTCTCGCCGGTCATCAGGGCATTGGCGACGATGCCAGCATTGGCGCGGATCTTCTGCTCGATGGCGTTGGCGGTCTCGGGATTGTCGCGCAAGAACTGCTTGGCGTTCTCGCGGCCCTGGCCGATGCGCTTGCCATCGTAGGAGTACCAGGAGCCCGACTTCTCGACGACGCCGGCCTTGTCGCCGAGATCGACCAGTTCGCCCACCTTGGACACGCCTTCGCCGTAAAGGATGTCGAATTCGACGACCTTGAACGGCGGCGCCACCTTGTTCTTCACGACCTTGACGCGGGTCTGGTTGCCGATCACGTCCTCGCCGTTCTTGATGGCGCCGATGCGGCGGATGTCGAGACGGACCGAGGCGTAGAACTTGAGCGCATTGCCGCCGGTCGTGGTCTCCGGGCTGCCGAACATGACGCCGATCTTCATGCGGATCTGGTTGATGAAGATGACCAGGGTGTTGGACTTCGAAATCGAGGCGGTGAGCTTGCGCAGCGCCTGGCTCATCAGGCGGGCCTGCAGGCCGGGCAGCGAGTCGCCCATTTCGCCCTCGAGCTCGGCACGCGGCACGAGGGCTGCGACGGAATCGATGACCAGCACGTCGATGGCGCCGGAGCGCACCAGCGTGTCGGCAATCTCGAGCGCCTGCTCACCGGCGTCAGGCTGCGAGATCAGCAGATTCTGGATGTCGACGCCCAGCTTCTTGGCGTAACCCGGATCGAGCGCGTGTTCGGCGTCGATGAAGGCGCAGGCGCCGCCCTTCTTCTGGGACTCGGCCACGACATGCAGGGCGAGCGTGGTCTTGCCCGAGCTTTCCGGGCCGTAGATCTCGACGATGCGGCCCTTGGGCAGGCCGCCGATGCCGAGGGCAACGTCGAGGCCCAGCGAGCCGGTCGAGATCGATTCGATTTCGACATGCTCGCGCTGGCCGAGCTTCATGATCGAGCCCTTGCCGAAGGCGCGCTCGATCTGTGCGAGGGCGGCGTCGAGCGCCTTGTTCTTGTTTTCCATGCCTTCTTTTTCGACCACTTTCAGAACTGCAGCCATTGCCTGTCTCCTCGGTATCCCATGCCCCTGTCGGGAGCAGCAATGCGGATAAGTCCGCAGTGGGTGAACCGAATGTACCCTCTTTGTTCCAAAAGGCAATGGGATAACTAACCCACTGATTCACATTCGTTTCTTGACACAAGTTCTAGGTCTGTTCACGTCGATTCAAGCCCTTAGATTGTGGAATGTGGGGACATTAACGCCCAAATGAACTTCCCACGACACAGACGACACAGAAGCCACCCGCCACGACATGCCCGCGACATCGCTTTCATACTAAGTGTGTTCTATGGGGCTCGAATCTCGACCGATTGAGGAAGCTGCCGAGGACGCTGTTGAGCGCGGACTGGCTGACCGGATGCAGCGCAGCAATGCGGCTCTCCGGGTCATTTCCTTGTCTCTCTGGCCGGTTTTCTGGCTGCTCTACGGCGGCGAGGCACCATGGTGGATGATCGTCTTCCCCTTCCTCGTCCACGCCATCGCCTCGATATTCATCGTTTCCCTGTCGAACGCCTATCGGCGCGATCCCCAGGCCCTGCCCATCGCCGCGGTCAACCGCCGCTACTTCATCTGCGTCGCCTTCATCGGCATGTCCTATGGCGCCGGTGGCGGCATGCTGGTCACCCTGCCGCCGATCGAACCCCGCCTCGCCGTCTGCGCCATACTGGGCGTCGCCGCCGAGATCACCCCGGGCCGCATCTACTCCCCCCGCTCCTTCGCCGCCTTCGCCATCCTGTCGTTGTCCCTGCTTGGCATCGGCCTGGTCGTCGAAGGCAGCCCTACCTCGAACGCCATCGCCATCGGCCTGATCGCCTTCGTTCCCATGCTCCTTCTGCTGAACCGGCCGCAGCATCGCGCCCAGCGTCAGCAGATCCAGGATTCGGTCGCCAATGCCGAGCTGAGC
>JBBRFD010000287.1:0-4702 GCA_038224985.1 Reyranellales bacterium | reverse complement strand
CGCAGCGCCGGCCAAGCATCCCCGCCTGATCGGCCATTCATGGGGCGGCGAGGATTTGCTGGCCGATCTCGGAGCCCTCGCAAAGGGGCCCTCGCCCGGTGTCTATGACGAGACCTTCAAGATGGCCCGCACCGTCAACCTGATGGCCTCGGTCGCGGCCGGCGTCACGGCTTTCGACACGGTCTATCCCGACATCAGGAATATCGATGGCCTGCGGGCCGAATCTCAGGACGCCAAGCGTATGGGCTATGGCGGCAAGATCGCCATTCATCCCGATCAGGTGGCCATCATCCACGAAGTCTTCACGCCGACGGCACTGGAGCTCGACTGGGCGACGCGCGTCATCGCCACCTTCGAAAACAATCCCGGGTCGGGCGTGCTGACGCTCGACGGCAAGATGCTCGACCGGCCGCATCTCGTGCTGGCCCGCCGCGTGATGGCCCGCGCCGGATGAGCGAGAGCGGCACGCTCCTCTCGACACTGGAGCGGCTGTCTGCGGGGCCGCCCGAGTCGGTCCTGACGCTGGACGAGTTCCTGGTCGGGCTCGAAGGCCGCTCATACGCCTTCGCGGTCGCCGCACTGGCCTTTCCCAACGGCCTGCCGACCGGCATTCCCTGGCTCTCGACCGTAACCGGCGTGCCGATCCTAATTCTGCTGGCACAGCTCTTCATGGGTAAACCCGCGCCCTCCCTGCCACGCTTCATCGGTTGCCGCGGTCTGCCACGCGGCAAGCTGCAGGCATTCCTCGGTCGCTTCGGCCGATACATCGAGCGACTGGAAAATGCCGTGCATCCGCGCCACGACTGGTGGGTCAGCGGCCTGCCACGCCAGGCGATGCAGTTCGCCTGGGCCGCGCTCGTGCTGCTGCTTGCCCTGCCGATTCCCTTCGACAATTTCCTGCCAGCCTGGGCAATCCTGTTCTTCTGCATGGCGCAGATCGAGGGCGACGGCATCATGGCCATGCTGGGCTGGCTGTTCACGCTGTTCACCGCGATCTGGACGGTATTCCTGCTGATGGTCGGCCACGCCGCCATCATGGCGATCTTTGCCGCCGCGAAAGGCTACTTCCTCGGCGGCTAGAGGGTGTAGCCGTAACGGTTGAGGTAGGTGTGCTCGTGCGCACGACCGCCCGGCTTTTCATCGACTTTCAGTACCGCGGGCAGTTCCCAGACGGGATCGATGCCCTCCGGCACTGCCAGCACGTTCATGTCGCCTTGCGGCCACGCGCGCACCTTCATGCCGCGTGGATTGCCCGGCGTAACATAGGGCGCATAGAACCAGAACAGGCGATAGCCTTCAGCCAGCATGGTGGCGTTGAGGATCGCCGTCTTGGCCGGCTTCAGGGCCTCGTAGAACACCACGGGCTGATGCCGACGGATCACCTCCAACCCGCCTTGCACCACCTCGAGATCGAACCCCTCGACGTCGATCTTGAGGAGATCGGGCGGCGGCAGGTCGAGCGAGTCGAGCCGGTGCATCGGCACGGCCGCGGTCGCCGCCGTCTGCGCATCGCGCCCGATGGCGGCGAAATTCGTCGGACTGCCGAGCACCGGCGCGGGAAAATCGATCGTGCCGTCTCGTTCGCCCAGCGCCCAGGCGAAGGTCGTGACATTCGCCAGGTCGTTCAGCGCCACGTTGCGCTGAAGCAGCCGGTGGATCGCCTCCTGCGCCTCGAAGGCAAAAAGCCGCGCCTTGGGCCGGCGCTTGGCGACGGGAATCGAGACCGTACCGATATTGGCGCCGACGTCGTAGAGCACGCCGTCCGCCGGAAGCTGCTCGGCCAGAAAATCGACCTCGGGCCGGGCGAATTCGGCGCCCAGCGTCAGGCAGCGGCCGATCGGCCGGTCGCCGGCCGGGAACAGGAAGACGCAATCGAACGCATAGGCCGATTGCAGCGGCTCCATTGCCGTCAATACGAGCGCGGCAGGCCGAGAACGTGTTCGGCAATGAAGTTCAGGATCATGTTGGTCGAGATCGGCGCCACCATGTAGAGCCGCGTCTCGCGGAACTTGCGCTCGATGTCGTATTCCTCGGCGAAGCCGAAGCCGCCATACGTCTGCACGCACATATCGGCCGCCGCCCAAGCCGCTTCCGAGCCCAGCATCTTGGCCATATTTGCTTCCGCGCCGCAGGGCAGGCCCGCTTCGTAAAGGGCTGCGGCCTTGCGCACCATCAGGTCGGCCGCCTCGGTCTGGGCATAGGCGCGTGCGATGGGATACTGCACGCCCTGGTTCTGGCCGATCGGGCGGCCGAACAGCTTGCGCTCCTTGGCATATTCGGTGGCCTTCTCGATGAACCAGCGCGAATCGCCGATTGTTTCGGCGGCGATCAACACGCGCTCGGCGTTCATGCCACCCAGAATGTAGCGAAAGCCCATCCCCTCTTCGCCGATCAGGTTCTCGGCCGGCACTTCCATATTGTCGAAGAACACTTCGGTGCTGTTGTGGTTCATCATCGTGCGGATCGGCCGGATGGTGAGGCCCTTTTTCAGGTTCTCGCGCATGTCGACCAGGAAGACCGAGAGGCCTTCGGTGCGCTTCTTGGTTTCTTCCTTGGGCGTGGTACGAGCGAGCAACAACATCAGGTCGGAATGCTCGGCACGGCTGGTCCAGACCTTCTGGCCGTTCACGACATAGGTGCTGTTGTCCTTTTTCACCGCCGTGGTGCGCAGCGACAGCGTATCGGTGCCGCTGCTGGGCTCGGTGACGCCAAAGGCCTGCAGCCGCAATTCGCCGCTGGCGATCTTGGGCAGGTAGCGCTGCTTCTGTTCAGCGCTGCCGTGCCGCAGCAGCGTGCCCATGATGTACATCTGGGCATGGCAGGCAGCACCATTGCAGCCGGCGCGCTGCACCTCCTCCAGCACGGCCGCCGCCGCCGAAATACCAAGACCGGCGCCGCCGTATTCCTCAGGAATGAGCGTCGCAAGCCAGCCGGCCTCGGTCAGCGCCTTGACGAATTCGGTGGGATAGCCGCGAACGCGGTCGAGTTCGCGCCAGTAACTGCCCTCGAACTTGAGGCAGAGCTGACGGATGGCGTCGCGGATCTCGGGGTGAGTCGGTGCGTAAGGATTTTCCATGGCGGCGCAAACTAGTCCGCCGTGTCCTCGCCCGCAATGCGGCGCAGGTCTTCCACCACTGCGCCATGCACATCGGCACCGAGGCCATCGACCGTAGGCTCGGCCCGCGCCGTCACGCCATCCACCGCGCCCGCCTGCTCGACGATGGCGCGCGTCACGGCGAGGTCGCGTTCCGCCGACAGGAACCGCAGGATCGGCGCGCGCCAGCCCTGCTTCAGCACAGCGAGTGCGGCCATCAGGCCATAGGCGCCCCAATTGGAGACGCCAGCGACAACAAGGTGATCGCAGGTGGTGGCGCTGGCGATGGCCGCGCCATTGGGCACGGTCTCGGCAATCAGGGCACGCGCGAGCTTGCCCATGCCGATCTCGTTGCCGCCATCGCCCACCGCCAGGCGTATCCAGGCGCCGCCGGTGAACAGATCGTCGAGCGGCAGCGTCCAAGGCGAGACATCGGCGCCACGCATGTTGCGGGGCTTGCCGTCGGCGCTGCGTCCGCAGCGTTCGATGGAGACGGCATGATCGACACCCGCCTTGCGCCACGTCTCGATCGCAGTCGCAATTCCCGCAAGGTCGGAAATCTCATCTACGACGACGGACTTCTCCCCCGCCGTCGCCACGGCGATGCGCACGGCTTCCGCACAAGGTGTGTCGACGGCGATTCGCACCTTCAGGCCGCAGGCTGCGAGCGCCGCTGCTAGCAAAGCCGTGCCGACCGGACCATCGGTTTCTGGCGCGGCGACCTCGCCCCTCGGCACGAAGAAGCCCGTGATCAACCCGACCGACGAGGCATCCGCCAGCGCCGCCGCGGCAGTTGCCAGCTCGCCCCGCGTGGCATCGATCAATCCCTGCGTCTTGCGGCCGACATCGCGGCAGACCAGTGCCTCGATGCGGGCCAGCGCGTCACTTGTCCTTGGCAACATAAATGCCCGTCCAATCCGTCGGCGACTCGTCGATCAGGCCGTCGACCCGCTCGCGCATCATCGCGTAATACCCTTGCTGCCAGCCCACCGCGGCGGCAGCCGCCTCCAGTCTGTCGAACATGGCCAGCGCCTCGGCGAAGGCGCCTGTTCGATAGGCCAGGAAGAACGTCGCCTGCAACTCCGTCAGCTCGCGGAAAGCCGGTTGCGCCGCCAGCGCGGCATCGCCCACCAGCGCGAACATGCGCTCCGGCTCGGTCTTGCCTTTGACCTTGATCATATCAAGCTCGACCACGGCCATGTCGGGCACCTGCAGGCGCGTCTTCTCGCCGATGATGACGCCGACCGCATAGCCCTTGCACTGGCCTTCGAGCCTCGAGGCAAGGTTCACGTCGTCGCCGAGGCAGGAATAAGTGAAGCGCTGCGTCGAACCGAAGTTGCCGACCACGACGGGTCCGGTATTGAGGCCGACGCCGATATTGACCGGGATGTGCTTGCGACCCGCCGTCTCGCTTTCGGCCTTCCATTCGACGTTGAGCTCGCGCAACCGCGCCTGCATGGCCAGTGCCGTCTCGCAGGCGCGCCGGGCGTGGCCGTCGAGGGCCAGTGGTGCATTCCAGAACGCCATGATGGCGTCGCCCATGTATTTGTCGATCGTACCCTGCCGGCCGAGGATCAGATCGGTCATCGGCGTCAGGAAGCGGTTCAT
>JBBRFD010000286.1:0-4750 GCA_038224985.1 Reyranellales bacterium | reverse complement strand
CGTGATGTATCGTGGCCAGGTGGTCGAATCGGGCGATTTGCGCGACATCTTCCGCGATCCGCAGCATCCCTACCTCAAGGCGCTGCTCCATGCCGTGCCGCGCTTCGACATGGCGCCGGGCGAGCGGCTGGTGCCGATCCGCGAGATCACCGCGGCGACCGGCCATCTGCTGAAGGAGAAGGCCGCGGTCAAGCCGACGCCGGACTTCGATCCCAAGGCGCCGGTGCTCGAGGTCAAGCATCTCTTCAAGACCTATACGATCCGCAAGGCCGACAACTTCCTCGAATCGATGATGGGCGGCGGCACGGCGCGCCAGGTCAAGGCGGTCAACGACGTGAGCTTCGACGTGCGCCGCGGTGAGTGCCTCGGCCTCGTGGGCGAGTCGGGCTGCGGCAAGACCACGCTCAGCAAGATCCTGATGCGCGCCATTTCGGCCGATCCGGCGCTCAAGGCGGCGGGCGGCGGCATCGTTTTCGACGACTGGGGCAAGAAGATCGACGTGCTGGCCCTGCAGGGCAACGATCTCGACCGCTTCCGCACCAAGCTGCAGTTCATCTTCCAGGACCCCTTCGGCTCGCTCAATCCACGCATGACGGTCTACGACATTCTGGTCGAACCGCTGGTCATCCACGGCATCGGCGACGAGTCCTACCGCCGCGAGATGGTGAGCGAGCTCTTGGAAATGGTCGGCCTCGACCGCCGCTTCCTCAACCGCTACCCGCATTCCTTCTCCGGCGGTCAGCGCCAGCGCATCGGCATCGCCCGCTCGCTCGCCTTGCGTCCCGACATGGTGATATGCGACGAGCCGGTCTCGGCGCTCGACGTCTCGATCCAGGCGCAGATCCTCAATCTGCTGAAGGATCTGCAGAGCCAGCTCGGCCTCACCTATCTTTTTATCAGCCACAATCTCGCGGTGGTCGCTTACATCGCCGACCGCATCGCCGTGATGTGCGCCGGCCGCCTCGTTGAACTGGCACCCTCGGGAGAGTTGTTCCGCAATCCCCTGCATCCCTATACCCAGGCGCTGCTTTCGGCCGTGCCCGAGCCCGACCCCACCAAGCGCCTCGACCTGCGCGCGCTGATGGAGGGCAAGGCCTCGATTCCGGCGGCCTGGCCCGCCCCCTTCACCGATACCGGCGACAAGCCGCTCGACTGGATCGAGGCCGCCCCCGGCCATTTCGTGCGCGCAGCCTCTGGAGGTCTCTGAGCCATGCTGCGCTATATCGCCCGCCGCGTGCTGCTGATGATCCCGACGCTCATCATCATCAGCATCCTCGTCTACATCATCATCGACCTGCCGCCCGGCGATTGTGTGACCTCGCAGATCGACGAGCTGCTGTCGCGCGGCGACGCCGATGCGCTGAAGCGCGCCGAGGAGTTGCGCGCCCTCTACGGCCTCGACCAGCCGCTGTGGCACCGCTACCTCAATTGGGCGAGCGGCGTGCTGCGCTGGGATTTCGGCCTGTCGTGCCAGGACACAGTGCCGGTGGCCGACCTGATCGGCGAGCGCATGGGGCTCACCCTGATCATGGAATCGTGCACCATCGCCTTCATCTGGATCGTGTCTTTCGTCATCGGCGTCTATGCCGCGACGCACCAGTATCAGGTCGGCGACTATGTCGCCTCGTTCATCGGCTTCATCGGCCTCGCGGTGCCGAACTTCCTGCTGGCCATCGTGATGCTCTACATGGGCAAGGTTTATTTCGGCCTGTCGATCGGCGGGTTGATGGATCCCGAGTACATCGACAAGCCCTTCAGTTGGGCCAAGTTCGTGTCGGTGTCGCAGCATCTCATCATTCCGGTGATCGTCATCGGCATGTCGGGCACCGCCGGCATGATCCGCCGCCTGCGCGCCAACCTGCTCGACGAGCTGCAGAAGCAATACGTCGTGACCGGCCGCGCCAAGGGCCTGCCGCCGATGAAGCTGCTGATCAAGTATCCGCTGCGCCACGCGCTCAATCCCTTCGTCGCCGATATCGGCGGCTTGCTGCCCGACGTCATTTCGGGCTCCGTCATCGTCTCGGTGGTGCTGTCGCTGCCGACCACCGGCCCGATGCTGCTGGGGGCGCTCAAAACCCAGGACGTCAATCTCGCCGCCACCTTCCTGATGTTCGTGGCGACGCTCACCGTGATCGGCATGCTGATCTCGGACCTGGCGCTGGCTGCCCTCGATCCGCGCATCCGCCTCGAAGGCAAGGTCGAGAAGTGAGGGCGCCATGACCGACATTCCCTCGACCGCCCCCCCTGCGAACGCCTCCAAGCGCGCCCCGACCGCGCACTTCGTCAGCCAGGAGAAGTGGGACCCCTACGTTTCCGAGCGGCTGACCGCCGACCAGGAACGCTACTACATGGCCGGCCAGTGGAAGCTGATGTGGTGGCGTTTCCGCCGCCACAAGCCGGCCGTGGTTTCCGCCGCCTTCCTGCTGGTGATGTACTTCACGACCGTCATCAGCGAATTCATCGCACCCTACGACCTGCACTCGCGTCACCGGGCGATCTTCGCGCCGCCGCAGGCCGTGCATCTGTTCCACGAGGGCAGCTTCCGCGGACCCTTCGTCTATGGCCTCAAGATGGAGCGCGACCAGGACACGCTGCAGCGCGTCTATACCGAGGACCCGACCAAGCCGCAGAACCTGCGCTTCTTCTGCCGTGGCGAGAGCTATGAATTCTGGGGCCTGATTGAGGGCAGCTTTCACTTCGTCTGTCCGCCAAAGGACGGGGCGACCGACGGCACCTTCTTCCTGCTCGGCACCGATCGGCTGGGCCGCGACATGTTCAGCCGCATCGTTTATGCCGCGCGCATCTCACTCACCATCGGACTGATCGGCATCACCCTGTCCTTCTCGCTCGCCCTGATTCTCGGCGGCCTCGCCGGCTATTACGGCGGTTGGATCGACAGCGTCGTGCAGCGCATCACCGAGATCCTGAAGAGCTTCCCGCATCTGCCCTTGTGGCTGGCGCTCTCGGCGGCGCTGCCGGTGACCTGGTCGCCGCTGCTGATCTACTTCGGCATCACGCTCATTCTCGCCTTGCTCGACTGGCCGAGCCTCGGCCGCGCCGTGCGCTCGAAGCTGCTGTCGCTCCGCGAGGAAGACTATGCGCTGGCCGCCCAGCTCATGGGGGCCAAGCCCAAGCGCATCATCGGCCGCCACCTGCTGCCCGGGTTCATGAGCCACCTCATCGCCTCGGCGACGCTGTCGATCCCATCGATGATTCTGGCCGAGACGGCGCTGTCGTTCCTCGGCTTGGGACTGCGTCCGCCTATTACTTCTTGGGGCGTGTTGTTGAACGAAGCGACTGACATCAATGTCGTCGCCGTGAACTGGTGGCTGATGCTGCCCGTTGTGCCGGTGATCCTGGTCATTCTCGCCTATCAGTTCATGGGCGACGGAATGCGGGATGCAGCGGACCCTTACGCTTAGGCGCAGTCGCGCCTAAGCGTAAGGGTCCGAACCGTGCAGATAGACAAGAACTCTTCTGCCCAACCCTTTGAATTCATATCTTTTCTGCACGGTGCAGGCTCTCGCGCCTCAGAAGGCGCTGCCGCCCGCCCTAGCGCCGCGAGCGGCGCTAGAAATCACACTAATGCCCCAATTGCGTCTAGCGACGGACACCGGGCGTTTCCATGTTGTGTAGGTATCTCCCCCGAGCGTGGTTCCCCCCAAAGGCCACGCTCTAGCCTCTTCGGAGGCGTTCAGGCCGTCCCCTCATTCTCCCCCCGAGGGGGCGGCCTTTTTCTTTGCCGGCGTGCTACGACCACGCCCATGGGAGCCGCCGTTCTTTCCATCGAAGACCTGACCGTCCGTCGCGGCGGCCGGCGTGTGTTCGAACACCTGTCCTTCCGGCTCGACGCCGGCGCCCTGCTGGCCCTGGTCGGCCGCAACGGCTCGGGCAAGACCACGCTCCTGCGCGCGCTCGCCCTGCTGGTGCCGAGCGATTCAGGTGAGATCCGCTGGCAAGGCCACAGTGTCGCCGCCGACCGCGAAGCCTGGCGCGGCCGCATCGCCTGGCTCGGCCATAGCGACGGTCTCAAGGGCGACCTCACGCTGGCCGAAAACCTCGCCGCCGCCGAAGCCTTGCAGAGTGGCGCTGCACCATCGTCTCAGCGTATCGAGGAAGCGCTCACCGCCTTCGAACTCAGCGACCTCAGCGATCGTCCGGCGCGCGCCCTCTCGGTCGGCCAGCGCCGCCGTGCAGCGCTGGCGCGTGCCGTCTTGAGCAAGGCCAAGGTCTGGCTGCTCGACGAACCCTTGAACGCGCTCGATGCGCGGGCGCAGGAAGCGCTGCGTTCGGTGCTCAAGAGCCACCTCGCCAAGGGTGGTCTCGTCATCGCCGCCACGCATGCCGCCCTCGACATCGACGGCGCCCGTTCGCTGGAACTGGGAATATGAACCGCTTCGTCTCGCTGATGGCGCGCGACCTGCGGCTGATCTGGCGGCGGCCGGGCGATGTCGCCGTGGTGCTGGCCTTCTTCACGGTGGCGACGGCGCTCTTCCCGCTCGGCATTGGCCCCGAGAGCAATCTGCTGGCGCGCATCGCCGCCGGCGTCCTGTGGTGTGCCGCCGTCTTCGCCGCGATGCTGTCGCTCGAACGGCTCTTCGCCACCGACTACGAGGATGGCAGCCTCGACCTGTTGCTGCTGGCGCCGTGGCCGCTCGAGCTGGCGGCGCTGGCCAAATGCGCCGCTCACTGGATCGTGACCGGCCTGCCGCTCGCCCTGCTGGCGCCCGTGCTGGGCATCGCCTTCGGC
>JBBRFD010000285.1:0-4751 GCA_038224985.1 Reyranellales bacterium | reverse complement strand
TTGCCGAAGCCATGGCGAAGACGCCGGGATCTCCGCCGGAGACGACAACGACCTGCTTGCCCGCTGCCGCGAGGGACAAGGCATGGCGCGCGCGGTCGAGTTCGACGCGGTTGTCCGAGGCGTGACGGCACTGACCGGCGCCCGCTGGCACGCGGTCGAGATAGGGTCCGTAGCCCACGAGATCGGTCGCTCGAGCCAGCACGGTGCTGGTCGCCGGCGTCATCAGCTCCGCCTTGCCGGGACCGGTACCGACGATCACGAGAGAGCCGCTCACAGCCGCCGCCCCTGGCCGGGGATCAGCACCATGGCGAAATACGCGCCGGCCGACTCGCCGCACTCGGCCAGCGGCAGGATGCGTTCGTTTTCCATCGTCCCGCGCTCGACATAGAGCGCCCGTTCGAGAAGACCGGCGGCCTCGACGGCACGACGCACCTTGCCGAGATGGCGGCCGACTTTCATGATCACGGCGGCGTCGGTGTTGCGCAGGCGGAGGGTGAGCTGGCTTTCTTCGAGTGTGCCCGGCAGTACCGAGAGTGTGTCATTGCCCCAGGTGATCGGCACATTGGCCCGCGTCCAGCAGCCCGACATGCCGGTGACACCTGGCACGACCTCGACCGGGAAATCGTCCTCAAGACGGCGCCACATATGCATGAAGGAGCCGTAGAAGAACGGATCGCCCTCGGACAGCAGCCCAACCGACTTGCCCTGCCGCAGCAGGCCGGCGAGATCATCGGCGCTCTTTATATAGAAGTCGGCGATCTGGCGTTCGTAATCGGGATGCTCGGCCGGAATTTCATCGGTCACGGGATATTCGAGACGCATCTCGACACGGCCCGCCGTCATCAGCTGCTCGACAATGCGGCGCGCGTTGCCTTTCTGGCCCTTCTTGGCAAAGAAGGCCACGACATCGACGCTGCCGACGAGACCCGCCGCACGCAGCGTCAGATAACGCACGTCACCCGGCCCTACGCCGATGCCGTAGAGCGTGCCACTCTGCGCCGTGCCGGCGATGGCGTCGAGACTGGTCATTCCGCTTCGCTCGCCAGGGCATTGACGGCAGCCACCGCCATGGCACTGCCGCCCTTGCGGCCGCGCACGATCAGGAAGGGTACGCGGCCATCGGCGGCCAGCGCGTCCTTCGACTCGCGCGCGCCGACGAAGCCGACGGGCAGCCCGATGATGGCGGCGGGCCGGGGCGCCCCTGCATCGAGCATGTCGAGAAGATGGAACAACGCCGTCGGCGCATTGCCGATGGCGACGACGGCGCCCGCCATCTTGTCGCGCCATAGTTCGAGCTGGGCGGCGCTGCGCGTATTGCCCATCTTGCGGGCGAGTTCAGGCAGCGACGGATGGTCGAGGGTGCAGACGATCTCATTGCCCGCCGGCAACCGCGCTTTGGTGATGCCGTTGGCGACCATCTTCGAATCACAGAGGATCGGTGCGCCACCGATCAGCGCCCAGCGCGCATTGTCGGTGAAGCCCGGCGACATGACGATCTCGCGGGCGATCTCGACCATGCCGCAGGCATGGATGACGCGAACGGCGACCTTCTCTTCGGCCGGGCTGAAGCGCGAGAGGTCGGCTTCGGCGCGGATGATGCCGAAGGACTGGCGGTAGATCTCCGCGCCGTCGCGGATATAGGCGCGGTCAGACATGAAGAGCCTCCCCCGCCGTGACGAAACGCTCGGGCACATCGCGCGCCGTCCCGCTGCGAACGACGCCATAGCGCCCCTGCTCTCCCACGAGCACCAGATCGGCGGACGCTGAACGAGCACAGCCCTTGGCGCAGCCCGAGACATGGATCGAACCCGCAAACGCCCCGGCCGCCAATTGCGTCGCCAGACCGCGCGTATCGACACTGCTCGACCGGCAGGCCGGCGCGCCGGGACAGGCATCGACCCGCAGAATCGGATCGGCGGCATCGACGACGAATCCCATGTCGTGCGCTGCTTCGACCAACCCGGCCGCGTCCCTGTCATCGAGCGCTTCTACATAAAGAGTACGCCAAGGCGACAGCCGGATGTCGCCGGAACACATCGTGGCAAAGCCGCGCAATTGATGGGCTTCGAGGCGACCGAAAGCTGCGGCGACGCCGACAGCAAAGCGGCCCTCGCCCAAGGCAAGAACGCCCAAGAGACGTCGAGGCGTTTGCTGATTCACGCGATTGCCGGCGCGAGGTGCGCCGACGAGGCTGCGGGCCGCCTTGACCGCGAGAGAAGCGGCCTTCCCGGGTGATGCAGTGCCTATCACCTCGTCACCTGCGCACACGACCATTTGCGCGCCATCGGCCGACAAGGAGATGTCGGCGTGTTCGCTGGCAAGGGAAAGAATGCCGCCGCCATCGACCAGAAAGCCGAACTTGGCCGGCAGCGCGTGCAGCGCTGGATCGGAGGCAAGCAAGTCCACCAGTTCGCGCGCGATGGGCCGGACATCGAAGGCCTCGGCGGGGTCGAGGCCGGCCAGAGGGCCAACCATGATGTTGCGCCCGGCCTCGGTCGCGGGATCGCGGTCGACCAGCCCATACCGGCGCAGCGCTGCATGCAGCGTTGGCACATCCTGCTCTCGCAAGCCACGGATCTGCAGGTTGGCGCGGCGCGTCAGGTCGATATGGCCATTGCCCAGGGTCTCGGCGATGTCGGCCAGCGCCCGCGCCTCGTCCGGCGTGAAGGCGCCGCACCACGGGCGCACGCGCGCGATCAGCCCGTCGCCGCTCTGCATCGGCTGCAGGGCGCCGGGGCACCAGCCCTTTACCTCAATCGCTGCGGCCAAACTCATGATCCGGCCTTCATCACCGCTGAAAGTTCCTCGTCGACGGCATTGCGCCGCGTCACCCAGAGCCCGCGTGCCAAGGCATCGCCCAGCCGAGCGGCCAGGGCGGCGACGGCCGCGGGGTTACGCGCCTTCATTGCCGCCAAAACCGCCTCGTCGGCAATAAGTGCGTCGTAGGTCGCGTCGAACAGGGGCCCCGGCACCAGCTCGGCTGTTGCGGAAAATGCGTAAAGGGCATCGACGGTTTGCGCAATTTCCGCAACCCCGCGATGGCCGTGCTCCAGCATCCCGGCGATCCAGCGTGGATTGGTCAGCCGCCCGCGCACGACGCGCGCCACCTCCTCCGCCACGCGCCGCGCCTTGGGCGCCGAGGGTTGGCTGGTGTCGAGGTGATAGAGTTCCGGCGTATTGCCGAGCAGCGCCGCCGCTGCAGCGAAACCGCCGGCGAAATCGGCCACGCCGTCGCCATCGAGCAGGTCGCGTTCGCGGTCGTCCTGCGGATGCACAAGCACATCGGCCGTCGAGACCTGCTTGCGGAAATCCTTGCCCGCTTCCTGGACCAAGTCGGCGCCGCCATAGGCATGCGTCACCGAGGCGAGATAGGCCTCGCCCAGATCGGCCCGTGTCTTCCATTTGCCGTCGAGCGCCAAGTCGGCGGCCTGCGCGCCATAGCTGCCGGGCGCGCCACCGAAGACGCGCGACAGGTCTTCACCGCGTCGCCGCGCCTCGGCCAGAGGATTGTCGGCGGCCTCCTCGTCGAGTTCGGCCACGCGGCGCACGGCCATGTCGAAGAGCGTGATCTGCGTTTCGAAGATGTCGCGGAACAGGCCGGAGATGCGCAGTGTGACATCGATGCGTGGGCGGCTCAGCACAGCGGTGGGCAGGATCTCGATGCCGGTGAGGCGGCTCGACGCCTTGTCCCATGTCGGCTGCACGCCAAGATAGGCCAGGGCCTGCGCGAGATCGTCGCCGCCGGTGCGCAGCGAGGCCGAAGCCCAAAGATCGATCACCAGCGCGCGCGGGTAGTCGCCGTGGTCCTGCAGGTAGCGGCGTACGACCTCGTCGGCGGCGCGTGCGCCGATAACGGCGGCGGTACGCGTGGGAATCGAGCGCGGATCGATCGAGGTCAGGTTGCGGCCCGTCGGCAGGACATCGGCGCGGCCGCGCGTCGGCGCGCCGGCTGGACCGGGCGCCACGCGACGGCCGTCGAGGGCGGCGATCAAGGCGGCGCGCTCGCAGCCGGCCGAGGCGCGCACGCTTTCGGCAGTACAGTCGGCGGCGACCAATGCCTGTACGGCCTCTTCGTCCGGCGACTGTCCGAAGACATGCAGGCCATCGCGGATGCTCAGCTCCTTGATGTCGCAAAGCTGGGCGTCGAGCTTGGAGATGGCCGACTGGTTGGGCTCGCCCTTCTCCAACCCGCAATCGGCGGCAAGGCCGCTGCTCCAGGCGCGCTCGACGATCTCGTCCTCGAGGAAGCGCAGGCGGCGGCGGTCGAGGCCATCGGCGGCGGCATATTCCTCGACCAGACCTTCCAACTCGCCCAACGCACCGTGCAGGCCGGCGGCACTGAGCGGCGGCGTCAGGTGACCGATGGTAACGGCGGCGAGGCGTCGTTTGGCCTGCACCGCCTCGCCCGGATTGTTGACGATGAAGGGATAGAGCACCGGCACCGGCCCCAACACCGCCTCGGGCCAGCAGGTCTCCGACAGCGCCAGCGCCTTGCCGGGCAGCCACTCCAACGTGCCATGCGTGCCGAGATGGATCAGCGCGTCGATCTTTTCCGTCTCGCGCAGCCAGGCATAGAGCGCGACATAGGCATGGGTCGGCGGGCAAGACATGTCGTGATAGCCCGACTTGCGCTCGGCCAACGCGCCGCGATCGGGCTGCAGCAGGACCAGCACATTGCCGCAGCGAAGCACGGGGAGCTGGAAACCCGCGCGCGGTTGCGGCCAGGTCTCGGCCAGTTCGTGCTGCAGCTT
>JBBRFD010000284.1:0-4835 GCA_038224985.1 Reyranellales bacterium | reverse complement strand
TGATGCACATCATCGCCGGCAAGGCGGTCGCCTTCGGCGAGGCACTCAGGCCCGACTTCAAGATCTACGCCCAGAACGTCATCGACAATGCCCGCGCGCTTGCGGCAGCGCTGACGGATCGGGGGCTCGCCATCATCTCGGGCGGCACCGACAGCCACGTCATGCTGGTCGATCTGCGGCCGAAGAAGGCAACGGGCAATATCGCCGAGAAGGTGCTCGACCGCGCCGGCATCACGACCAACAAGAACAGCATTCCGGGCGATCCCGAGAAGTACACCGTCACCTCCGGCATTCGCCTCGGTTCGCCGGCCGGAACCACGCGCGGCTTCGGCGTCGCCGAGTTCCGCCAGATCGGCGGCCTGATCGCCGATGTGCTCGACGGTATCGCCAAGAACGGCCCGGGCGGCGACGCCCAGGTCGAGGCCCAGGTGCGCGACAAGGTCCGCGCGCTCTGTGCCCGCTTCCCGATCTACAAAGACTGACGCCGGCAAGGCGCTACGACAAAAAGCCAGGGGGACTAGATGCGCTGCCCATTCTGCGGTCACGAGGATACTCAAGTTAAGGACTCGCGGCCGACCGACGACAATTCGGCGATCCGGCGGCGGCGCTATTGCCCGTCCTGCGGCTCGCGCTTCACCACCTTCGAGCGCGTGCAGCTGCGCGAGCTCACCGTGGTCAAGAAGAACGGCCAGCGTGCCCAGTTCGACCGCGACAAGCTCGCGCGTTCGATCTCGGTCGCTTGCCGCAAGCGGCCCGTCGATCCCGAGCGCGTCGAGCGCGTCGTGAACGGCATCGTGCGACGGCTCGAAAGCTCCGGCGAGAGCGAGATCCCCTCGACGCAGATCGGCGAACTGGTGATGGACGCGCTGCGCGCGCTCGATCCGGTGGCCTATGTGCGGTTCGCCTCGGTCTATCGCAACTTCCGCGAGGCCAAGGACTTCGAGGAGTTCATCTCCGACCTCGCCGACACCTCCATCAAGGACTGATGGCCATGATGCGTGCGGCGCTTGCTTTGGCGCGCCGCTCGCTCGGCCGCGTGTGGCCCAACCCGGCGGTCGGTTGCGTGATCGTGCGCGACGGCGTCGTACTCGGACGTGGCCGCACCCAGGACGGTGGCCGCCCGCATGCCGAGACGGACGCCATCGCCAGCGCCGGTGGTTCGATCAAGGGCGCCACGGTTTATGTGACGTTGGAGCCGTGCTCGCATTTCGGCAAGACGCCGCCCTGCGCCGGTGCGCTGATCGAGGCGGGTGTCGCCAAGGTCGTGTCGGCTCTCGAGGATCCTGATCCGCGCGTGAAGGGAGCCGGCCACGCCAAGCTCAGGACGGCGGGTGTCGTAGTTGAAGCGGGCGTGCTGGGCGCCGAGGCGACGGAACTCAACGCCGGCTTCCTGATGCGTGTCCGCGATGGCCGGCCGCTGTTTCATCTGAAAACCGCGACGTCGCTGGATGGCCGCATCGCCACTAGCTCCGGCGAGAGCAAGTGGATCACCGGCGAGGCCGCGCGGGCCGATGGCCAGCACTTGCGGGCCACGCATGACGCCATCCTGATCGGCTCGGCGACGGCAGCCGCCGACGATCCGGAATTGACCTGCAGGCTGCCCGGGCTCGCCGCGCATTCACCGTTGCGCATCGTGCTCGATTCGAAGGCGCGATTGTCACCGACCTCGAAGCTGGCGAAAAGTGCCCGCGATACGCCGGTCTGGCTGATCTGCACGCCAGCCGCTCCGCTGGCGGCACGGCACATGCTTGAGGAGCAGGGCGTGGAAATCGTCGAGGTGGCCGCCGAAAGTGCCGGCCGCGTCGACGTCCATGTGGCGGCCAAGGCGCTGGGCGCGCGTGGGCTGACACGGGTGCTGATCGAGGGCGGTGGCGCGGTCGGCGCGGCCTTCCTCAAGGCCAGCCTGGTCGATCGCGTGAGCTGTTATCGCGCAGGCCTGGCGCTGGGCAACGACGGTCGCTCTGCGATAGGGGACATGGCGGTCAGCCGGCTGGATTTCGCGCCACGGTTCAGGCTGGTTTCGGTACGGGAATTGGCCGGCGACACCGTGGAAACCTGGCGGCGGCGGACGTAAGGACGGGGAATGTTCACGGGTATCGTGACCGATGTCGGCGAGATCGCCGAAATGAAGCCGGGCGGCCAAGCCGGAAGCGGGGCAGGCGACCGCCGCTTTGTCGTGCGCACGAAGCACGACATGACACCGGTCGCTATTGGCGCCTCGATCGCTTGCTCGGGCTGCTGCCTGACGGTCATTGAGAAGGGGTCGAGCGGCGAGGGAAACTGGTTCGCCGTTGAAGTCTCGGGTGAGAGCCTGGCCAAGACGCATCTGGGTGACTGGACCGTCGGCAGCCGCATCAACCTCGAACTGTCTCTCAAGCTGGGCGACGAGCTGGGCGGCCACCTGGTCTATGGCCATGTCGACGGCGTGGGGAAAGTGGTCTCGATGACGCCGGAAGGCGGCAGCGTGCGCTTCGTTTTCGAGGCGCCGGACGATCTGGCGCGGTTCATCGCCGCCAAGGGCTCGGTGGCCATCGACGGCATTTCGCTGACGGTCAACGAAGTGACCGGCAAGCGCTTCGGCATCAACATTATTTCCCATACCCAGGCGGTAACCACCCTCGGAAAGGCCAAACCGGGGCAGCGGGTCAACCTTGAGGTGGATATGCTCGCGCGTTACGTTGCGCGACTGTTGGAGTACCCCAAATCATGAGCGCACTCGAAAAAGACGCCTGGCGGATCACCTTCGGCGAAGTGAAGGCAGCCGCCGAGGACATCATCGAGGAAGCCCGCAAAGGCCGGATGTTCATCCTGGTCGACGACGAGGACCGCGAGAACGAGGGCGATCTCGTCATTCCTGCCCAATGGGCCACGCCCGAGGCCATCAACTTCATGGCCAAGCATGCCCGCGGCTTGATCTGCCTCGCGCTGACGCGCGAGCGCGTCGAGCAACTCGGCTTGCCGCTGATGGCGCAGAACAACGGCACGCGCCACCAGACCGCCTTCACCGTCTCGATCGAGGCGCGCGAGGGCGTGACCACCGGCATCTCCGCCGCCGACCGCGCCCGCACCGTCGCCGTGGCCATCGACCCCTCCTGTGGGCCGCAGGACCTGGTGACGCCGGGTCATGTCTTTCCGCTGGTCGCCCGCGACGGCGGCGTGCTGGAGCGCACCGGCCATACCGAATCGGCGGTCGATCTCGCCCGCCTCGCCGGCCTGACGCCGGCCGGCGTGATCTGCGAGATCATGCACGACGACGGCACCATGGCCCGTCGCAACGACCTCATCACCTTCGCCCAGCGCCATGGCCTCAAGATCGGCACCATCGCGGACCTGATCGCCTATCGTCGGCGCTACGACTCGATCGTCAAGCGCCTCAGCGAAACCAAGCTCGACAGCACCTATGGCGGCGAGTTTCGCTGCGTCATCTATGTGAACAAGGTGACGATGGCTCAGCACGTCGCCCTGGTGAAGGGCGATCCGGCGGCGGGCGGCCCGGTGCTGGTGCGCATGCATGCCGTGAACCTGTTCACCGACGCGCTGGGCCAGCGTACCGGTGGGCGCGGCGGCGAGATCGAGGCCTCGATGCGCGAGATTTCCGAAGAAGGCCGCGGCGTCATCGTGCTGATTCGCGAGCCGGTCACCGTCATGCTTTCCGAGCAGCGCCGACGCAGCGGCGAGGCCGACGAGCAGGGCAGCGGCGAGTTGCGCGACTATGGCGTCGGTGCCCAGATCCTGATCGATCTCGGCGTCAAGGAGATGGTGCTGCTGACCAACAGCAAGAAAAGCGTGGTCGGCCTCGAGGGCTTCGGCCTCACCATCAGCGGCCGCCGGCCGGTGCCGGGCGGCGATTCGGACTAGAGCATGTCGACGCGGACGGAAAACCAGTCGGCGCGGCCGGCGCTCGACGGCATCGATGGCGCGCGCATCCTCATCGTCGAAGCGCGCTTTTATACCGACATCGCCGATACCCTGGCCGCCGGCGCCGAGCGCGAATTGGCCAAGTACAAATGCGTCGTAGAGCGGGCGGGCGTTCCCGGCGCCTTCGAGATCCCCGGCGTGGTCGCCCTCGCGGCCGCCAACACAGCGGGGCGTTACGATGGCTTCGTCGCCTTGGGGTGCGTCATCCGCGGCGAGACCACGCATTACGACTACGTCTGCGGCGAGAGCGCACGCGGACTGATGGACCTCTCGGTACGCGACAAGCTCGCCATTGGCTACGGCATCCTGACCGTGAACACCGAAGAACAGGCATGGACCCGCGCGGCGCTGGATCGCGGCGACAAGGGCGGCGATGCGGCCCATGCCTGTCTCGCTATGGTGGCTTTGGGTAAACGTTGGAAGAAACAGTGACAGACACCGGACGGCCCATTCCCAGCCGGCGCCATGCCGCGCGGCTCGCCGCCGTGCAGGCGCTGTATCAGTGGCAGGAAGGCCAGGACAGCCCGGCCGTCATCGTCGAGCAGTTCATCACCGTGCGCACGGGTGAGACCGGTGAAGCGGGCATGCGCAAGGATGCCGACAAGCCATTTTTCAGCGAGATCGTCGTCGGCGCGGTCGCCGGCGCCGAGGAATTCCAGAAGACCATCACCGAGGCTCTGGCCGCGGAATGGACCTGGGCGCGCGTCGACCGGCTGGTGCGGGCGATCCTGCTGGCCGGCGTCTACGAGCTGACCAATCGCAAGGACGTGCCGGCCCGCGTGTCGATCAACGAATACGTCGAGATCGCGCATGCCTTCTACGACAAGGGCGAGCCGACTTTCGTCAATTCGGTGCTCGATCGCGTGGCACGTCAGGTGCGGGCAGCCGAGCTGGTGAAGTAGGGCCGCCATGGCTCG
>JBBRFD010000283.1:0-4843 GCA_038224985.1 Reyranellales bacterium | reverse complement strand
ACCTTGACGATCTGACCCTTGACGCCAAAGTCGTCGAGCACGGTCTCCAGCAGGCGGGCGTTCTGCTCCAGCGCGCTTTCGTCGATCTTGACCTCGGCGGCGACGCGCGGCGGTTGCGACAGGATATCGAGCGGCGGCAGATGGTACTCGCCCTGCCCGAGATCGAGCTCGCGCTGCCCGGCCTTGCGGGCGCGCTTGCCCTGCGCCGGCGTGCCGGCCTTGCGCGGAATGATCTTCGGTCCACCGGCGATGCCGACGGCGGCGCCGGCGACGGCCAGCGGTGCCGGATCGTCGATCAGCGCCGCGTCGGGCGTGAAGGGATTTTCGTCCTCGGCCTCGACGTCAGTCTCGTCTTCCGCCGCGGCCTCGATCTGCTCCGGCTCCTCAGCGGCAGGCGCCGGCACAGGTGCCGTGGCGGGCTGTGGCGCGAAGCCGGGCTCGATGCGCTCGTGGCTGCGCTCGTGGCTGCGATCGTGGCTGCGATCGTCGTCCGCAGCAGGCGCGCGGAAGCGGCTGAGAATGCGGTTGAGCAGCGTCGAGTCGCGCGCGGGTTCGACCAGATGCCGCTCGGCCTGCAGCACCGGGGCGGCTGGGTGCAGCGGCGACGGCGACGGCGGGATCTCGGTGGCGAGCGGGGCGATCGGCGAATGCGGCGCGTCGACCAGCAGCGAATCGCGCGGCGGCAACGGCGCGCCGGCCTCGGGAATCTGCTCGAAGGTCGTGGGATAATGCAGCGCGTCGATCTCGCCCGGGATCTCGGCATAGCCGATCGAGGGGCCCGGCAGGTCGGCCTGCTCGTCGAAGCTCTGCGGCTTGCCGCGCCACAGGCCGACGGCGGCGCGCATCATCCACATGAACCAGAGGAAGGGCGCGCGCAGGATGCGGAAGATCAACGGCAGGTCGGTGCGGTTCATGCCCAGCGCCGGCGCCATGGCGATGAAAGCGAGCGCTGCACAAGCCGGCTCGATCAGGGCGAGGCCACCGCCACTCGAATGGGTCAACACCAGCTCGCGCAACCGGCCAACCAGGGCCAGGCCAACGAGGCCGCCAGCGCCGGCATGGGTCGCGGCATCGCCGACATTGCCGATGCCGACGCAGGCCACGCTCATCAGCAGCAGCGCCAGCAGCAGCAGCGACAGGCGCAGGCCGAAGAAGCCGAGGAAATGCGTGCGCACCATGCGCACGCCCCAGGTGATCATGGCGATGGGCACGAGGAAGATGCCGAGGCCAAAAGTCTGCAGCAGCAAGTCGGCGATATAGGCGCCCGGCCCACCGCCGAGATTGTGCGCCACCTGCGCGGTGGCATGGTTCATCGACGGATCGGTCGGCGTATAGGTGAAGAGCGCCGCCAGCAGCAGCGTGCCGCTGCCCGCCGTCGCCGCGCCGACCAGCTCCATCAGGCGGCGGCGCAGGAAGTCGCGCCCGCCCTCCGGCAGGATCGCCGTCTTGCGCGAGAGCGTGTCGCTCATCATGGCCATTGTCTCAGAGCACCCTCATCATAACACCGACGCCAGGCGTGAAAGACCGTCGCGGGTCGTCTTCTCGTCGTGCACCAGCGCGACGCGGATGTACTGGTGCGCGGTGTTGACGCCGCCGGTCTCACGGCAGGCATAGCTGCCCGGCAACACCTTCACATGCGCCTCGCGCCACAGCTTGAGCGTGGCTTCCTCGCCGTCGCCGACATCGAGCCACAGGAAGAAGCCGCCGCCCGGCGTGAAATAGCCGAAGCGGTTGTGCAGGATCTGTTCGGCGACGCGGAAATTCCTGCGGTACCACTCGCGCGTCTCGAGCGGATGGGTCTCCTCGCGCCACAGGGCGGCCGAGGCCTTCTGCACGGCGAAGGGGATCTGCGGGCCGCCATAACTGCGCCAACGCAGCACCATGGCCACCAGTTTCGGGTCCCCGGCCATGAAGCCGGAACGCAGGCCCGCCGCGTTGGAGCGCTTCGACAGCGAATGGAAGACCGCGAGATTTTTGAACGGGTCCTTACCGCCGGTCTCGTCGATGGCCAGTGCTGCCTGCAGCGCGCCCGGCGGCGCCTCGCCGGTATAGATCTCGGCGTAGCATTCATCGACGGCCAGCACGGTGTCGTGCTTGCGACAGAGGCGCAGCAGCTTCTGGATGTACTCCAGGCTGGCGATGGCGCCCTGGGGATTGGCCGGCGAGCAGAGATAGACGACCGACATCCGCTGCCACGTCGCCTCGTCGATCTTGTCGAACTGCGGCAGGTAGCCGTTGTCGACGCCGGCATTGACCAGCAGCGGCTCGGCGCCCGAGAGCACGGCGCCGCCGAGATAGGCCTGGTAGAACGGATTGGGCAGCGCCACGACCGGCTTGCCGCCACCCTTCTGCTGCGGCGTGCAGACCGTCGAGATGACGTAGACGCCTTCCTTGCTGCCCGCCGTCGGATGGACATGCTGGTTGGGGTCGAGGAGGCCCGCCGGCAGCTCGTAGCGCCGGGTCAGCCACTCGCAGATCGCCAGGTTGAGGTCGGGCAGGCCCTGGTTGGGCGGATACTTGTTCCAGCCGTCGATCTCGTCGTTGACGATCTGGCGGGCGAAGGCGGGCATCGCGCCCTGCGGCTCGCCGACCGACATGTTGATCATCGACAGATGGGCCGGCGGCGTGATCGGGGCGAGAAGAGTGTTCAGCCGCGCGAACGGAAAATCGGTCAATGTCTCGGTAAGGCGCGGATTGAACATCCAGAACCATCGCAAAGCAAAAAGCGCCGGCGGGGCAATCCCGGCCGGGGCAAGTATTAGCCTATTCTATGAAACAAATTACCCATTAACAACAAGGGAATAGGGCATTTTCTTAAGATAGGACCGAGGTTAGGGGCCGCCGCTGCCGGCGGCCACTACCTATTGCACCCTCTCGCCATGGAGGGCGGTGTCGAGGCCCTCGGTTTCCTCGTCGCGGGTGACGCGCAGGCCGACCATGGCATCGACGATCTTGAGGATGGCCCAGGTGGCGGCGGCGCAGAACACGCCGATGACCACGACGCCGTAGAGCTGGGTCAGGATCTGGCCGCCATTGCCGTCGATGAAGCCCACGGCCCCGCCCTTGTTGACGTCGTTGATGACGCGGGTGGCGAAGACGCCGACCAGGATCGTGCCCAGGATGCCACCGACGCCGTGGACGCCGAAGACGTCGAGCGAGTCGTCGTAGCCCAGCTTGTTCTTCAGGATCACCGAGGCCCAGTAGCAGACCGCGCCGGCCGAGACGCCGATGACCAGTGCCGCCCAGGGCTCGACGTAACCGGCCGCCGGCGTGATGGTGCCCAGCCCCGCCACCGCGCCGGAGAGAATGCCCAGCACCGAGGGCTTGCCGCTGCGCGCCCATTCGATCGCCATCCAGACCAGCGCCGCCATGGCGGCCGAGATATGGGTGTTGAGCATGGCGCTGCCGGCCAGCTCGCCCGAACTCAAGGCCGAGCCGGCGTTGAAGCCGAACCAGCCGACCCAGAGCAGCGAAGTGCCGATCAGCGTCAGCACGAGATTGTGCGGCGCCATGTATTCCTGGCCGTAGCCCTGGCGCTTGCCCAGCACGAGGGCGCAGACGAGGCCGGCGATACCGGCATTGAGATGGACCACGAGACCGCCGGCGAAATCGAGCACGCCAGCGGTGCCGAGGAAGCCGCCGCCCCACACCCAATGCGCCACCGGCACATAGACGAAGAGCAGCCACAGCGCCATGAACCACAGCATGGCCGAGAACTTCATGCGCTCGGCGAAGGCGCCGGCGATGATGGCGGGCGTGATGATGGCGAAGGTCGCCTGGTACATCAGGAAGACATTTTCCGGCACCGTCGGCGCCAGCGTATGAGCCTGGCCCAGCATGCCCGAGCCGAAGGAGCGCGAGAGCGAGCCGATCACATGGTTGAGGGCGCCGCCATCGGTGAAGGCCAAGGTATAGCCGACGGCGAACCACAGCACGGTGACGAGGGCGGCGACGGCGAAGGCCTGCGCGGCGGTGGCCAGCACGTTCTTCTTGCGCACCATGCCGCAATAGAAAAGCGCCAGCCCCGGGATGTTCATCATCAGGACCAGCGCCGTGGCAACCAGCAGCCACGCGGTGTCACCCGAGTCTATCTTGGCCTTGGCGTCGGCAGCGAGCGCGCCGCTGGCGATGACACACGCAAGCGCCATCGGCGCACCGAACCGCGCAATCGCCTTGAGCATGGTTTTCCCCCGTGTCGTCTTATTTTTTACGGTTATGGCCCGTCAATACTAACGCACCCGGTGTGGCGTGCGTAGTGCCCGCCCCGCTGGATAAGTGGGGCGGGACAAGCGGCCAGGACGCAGCGGCTATAGCGCGTTGGAGCCCGATTCGCCGGTGCGGATGCGCAGCGCCTGCTCGACCGGGGTGACGAAAATCTTGCCGTCGCCGATCTTGCCGGTATGGGCGGCCTTCTGGATCGCCTCGATGGCGCGCTCGACCTGGCTGTCGTCGACGACGATCTCGATCTTCACCTTGGGCAGGAAGCTCACGAGATACTCGGCCCCGCGATAAATCTCGGTCTGACCCTTCTGCCGGCCGAAGCCCTTGACCTCGCTCACGGTCAGGCCCGAAACGCCGACGCCGGTCAACGCGTCACGCACTTCGTCGAGCTTGAACGGCTTGATGATGGCGGACACCATTTTCATAACGCTTCCTCCGGCCTCTCGGGTGCCTCTCTGGGCATGTCTTCGCAGACTGGCGTTTCGCCGCTCCGCCGTCAAACCGCCGGGCAAGACCCACAAAGAAAATGGCCCGGCGGGAAAACCCGCCGGGCCGAAGTGAGCCGCCGAGACACGGACGGCAGCGGGAGGAACTCAGATGCGCGGGACGGTCAGTGGATCGT
>JBBRFD010000282.1:0-4873 GCA_038224985.1 Reyranellales bacterium | reverse complement strand
AAATGCGCGATCAGCACGTCCTGCGGCACGCGCTTGAGGTCGAAGCGCTGGCAGCGGCTCAGCACCGTCACCGGCACCTTGCGGATCTCAGTGGTGGCGAAGAGGAACTTCACATGCGGCGGCGGCTCTTCCAGCGTCTTGAGGAGCGCGTTGAAGGCCTTCTCCGACAGCATGTGCACTTCGTCGATGATGTAGACCTTGTAGCGCGCCGAAACCGGACGGTAGCGCACGCCCTCGATCAGCTCGCGCACGTCGTCGATGCCGGTGCGCGAGGCCGCGTCCATCTCGATCACGTCGACATGGCGGTCCTCGGTGATGGCCTTGCAGTTGTCGCAGACGCCACAGGGATCGACCGTCGGGCCGCCTTTTCCGTCCGGTCCGACGCAGTTCAGCGCCCGGGCGATGATGCGCGCGGTCGTGGTCTTGCCGACACCGCGCACGCCGGTGAGCATGAAAGCATGGGCGATGCGGCCGGTGGCGATGGCGTTGCGCAGGGTGCGCACCATGGCTTCCTGGCCGACCAGAGTCGTGAAATCGGTGGGGCGGTACTTGCGGGCGAGAACCCGGTAGGGGAGGGCTGTCTCCCCCTTGCCTTTGGCGCCGTCCGGCATGGCAATGACCTGACCCGTAATGCGCCACGGCCCTTTTAAGCCCCGGCGGTCGTCGCGCCCGGGCAGCCCTGTTCCTGGCGGCGGCGCCCGCGAGGCTTCAAGGGTGAGAGACCAGCATGACCCGAAGCGAATTCGTTACGGCTGCTTCCTTCCGGATCTGACCGGGTTGGCGACTGCTCCGCCCACACCGGCCCCTCGAGGCGGTTATATCAGGAGTCAGGCCCCCCGGCACAAGGGCGGAAGTGGACGGTTTTCGGGCCTCCCCCGGCAGCTCTGGAACCCTCAGACGGCGAAAGCGGGCATGATCTCGCCAGCGAAGGTCCGTAGCGACGCCACAGTGGCCGCCGGATCGACCAGCAGGATGTTCTCTATACCACCTGCCTGCAGCCTGCGGATACGAGAGACGATCTCGGCCGGCGTGCCGAGCAGGGGAGCATCGTCACGTTCGGCGGGCACCAGCGTGCCGCCGCCGCGCGCCAGGTCGCCGATCCGGTCGACGACGCGGGTACGGGTCTCGTAGGCCGCCTGGCGTTCGCTGTCGTCGTGCACGATCTGCAGGGCGCGCGTGGCGCCGATCATCGCGGGATCGTAGGCCCGGCCGATCCGCCGGCACTCCTCGCGAAAGAGCGCCACGCGCTCGATGGTGAGATCGACCGAGCCGAGCTGGTCGAGCAGCAGGTTGTAGCCCTCGCGGGCAGCGCGGCGGATGGAGTCGGCGCTGCCGGCGGCCAGCCACAGCGGTGGATGCGGGGTCTGCAAAGGTCGCGGCTCGACGACGATATCGTCGAAGCGCCAGCGCGCGCCGTGGTGGGAGAAGCGGCCAGGGCTGGTCCACGCCTTGCGGATCACCTCGATCGCCTCGTCGAAGCGCTCGGTCGCTTCGGCCATGGGGATATGGAAACCGGCAAACTCGGGCGCGCGGTAGCCCTTGCCGATGCCGAAATCGAGCCGCCCGCCGGACAACAGGTCGACCGTGGCGGCCTGCTCGGCCAGAAGCACCGGATTGTGCCAGGGCAGCACGACCACGGCGGTGCCGAGCCGAATGCTGCGGGTGCGAGCGGCAAGATAGGCCAGCAGGGTCAGCGACGCGGAAAGCTGGCCGACGCCGGTGAAATGGTGCTCCACGAGGAAGAGGCTGCGAAAACCGAGGCGTTCGGCTTCCGTCACATAGGCGATGAAATCGCCATAGGCGTGGCTGTCGCCGGAGCCGTCATCCGAGCCGTCACCCTGGCCAGTCCGCGCGCCGCCGAACAATCCGAACTTCATTTCAACTCCGCCAAATCCGTCCCCTCAGCGTGACAAGGCTGCAGGGGCGCGGCAAGATAGCGACAATTAATCAAGATCGTTCAAACGATAAATCAGGGGAGTGACATCATGCCCATCCAGCGTCGCACTTTCGGCAAGCTGGCAGTCGCCGGCGCCGCTACCGGTATCGCCGGCACGTCCAACGCCCAGGCCAAGCCGTTCACCATCGGCTTCAGTATGAACCTTACCGGGCCGCTGGCGCCCAACGGCAAGGCGGCGCTGCTCGCCTCGCAGATATGGGAAGAGGACGTCAACGCGAGGGGCGGTCTGCTCGGGCGGCCTGTAAAGCTCGTCTATTATGACGACGCATCCAATCCCTCGAACATCCCCGGTCTCTATACGAAGCTCCTCGATGTCGACAAGGTCGACATCATCGCCAGCAGCTACGCCACCAACATGGTCGCGCCGGCGATGCCGATCGTCATGCAGCATGACCGGACGTTCTTTGCGCTGCTCGGCCTCGCGGTGAACGGCGAGTTCAACTACAAGCGTTATTTCTCGATGACGCCAACCGGCGGACCGCGACCCAAGGAGTCGTTCGCTGAGGGCTTCTTCGAGGTGGCGGCGGCGCAGACCCCCAAGCCGCTGACCGTGGCCATGTGCGGCGCCGACGCCGAGTTCCCGCGAAACGCCATGGACGGCGCGCGTGCCGTGATCAAGCGGCTGGGACTGAAGATCGTCTACGACAAGACCTATCCGCCGACGACGTCCGACTATACGCCGATCGTGCGCGCCATAGCCGCCACCAACCCCGACATCTTCCTCGCCTGTTCCTATCCGGCCGACTCGGTCGGCATCATCCGGGCGAGCCATGAAATCGGCTTCAAGCCCAAGATCTATGGCGGTGGCATGGTCGGCCTGCAGGCAACGGCGATCAAGACGCAGCTTGGGCCGCTGCTCAACGGCATCTTGGTCTACGACTTCTGGCTGCCGTGGGCAGGCTTCGCTTCGGACGAGGGCCGCGACTTCGTGAAGAAGTACCAGACGAGATCGGCGGCTGCCGGCGTCGACCTGCTGGGCTACTACCTGCCGCCTTTTGCCTATGCACGCATGCAGCTGATCGAACAGGCGGTCAAGGCGACCGGCGGCACCAACGACGAGAAGCTCGCCGAATACATGCGCAAGAGCACCTTCAAGACCGTGGTCGGCGATGTGAACTTCAACGCCGAAGGCGAATGGGCAACGGCGCAGGTCATGGCCGTGCAGTTCCAGGGCATCTCGGGCAATGGCGTCGACCAGTTCAAGGATCCCAAGACCGAAGTGATCCTGTGGCCGACCAAATACAAGACCGGCAACCTCATCTATCCCTACGCGCCGACCAAGTAGGTTACGTGCCGAGATAGAACTCGCGGATGAGTTCATTGTTGTTCAGCGCCTCCGCCGATTCCCCGGCGAAGGCGATCTGGCCGTGCACGATGACGTAGCCGCGGTCGGCGATGCGGATGGCCTGGGTGAAGTTCTGCTCGGCCATCAGGACGGTCAAGTTGTAGCCGTCCTTCAACTCCTTGATCTTGTCGATCGTCCGTCGGACCAGCAGCGGCGCCAGGCCAACCGATGGCTCGTCGACCAACAGAATGCGCGGTGCCGACATCAGCGCCCGTGCCAGTGCCAGCATCTGCTGCTCGCCGCCACTCATGCTGCCGGCGAGCTGGCGGGCACGCTCCTTGAGGACCGGGAAGGTCTCGAAGCAGAAATCGAGGTTGCGGCGGATCGCCGAGCGCGCCGCCGGCCGGAAGGCGCCGAGCAGCAGGTTCTCTTCCACGGTCTGCCGGGGGAACAGCCGCCGACCCTCGGGAACGAAGGCGATGCCGAGGTCGACGATCGCCTCCGTCGAGAGCCCGATCAGCTCATGCGCGGTGTCGTCGATCACGGCCGTTATGCTGCCCGCCGTGGGCCGCACGATGCCCATGATGGATTTCATCAGGGTCGACTTGCCGTTGCCGTTGGTGCCGAGCAGCGCCACCGTCTCGCCGGTGCCGACGCGGAGCGATACGTCGTGCAGCACGCTCACGGCGCCGTAGCCGGCGTCGATGTTGGCTATGGTGAGGCTACTCGCCAAGGTAGGCCCTCACCACTTCGGGGTCGCGCACGACATCTTTCGGCGCACCGTCGGCGATCTTCCGCCCCGCCACCAGGACGGCGAGACGCTGGGAGAATTCCATCACCGCCCGCATGATGTGCTCGATCATCACCACGGTCACGCCCTGCTCGTTCAGCCGGATCAGCAGGGCGATGATTTCGTCGACCTCGCCATGCGACAATCCGGCCATCGCCTCGTCGGCGATCAGAAGCTTCGGCTGCGCGGCCATGGCGCGGGCAAGCTCGAGCTTGCGCATTTCGATCTGGGTGAGGTCCCGCGGCAGCCGGTTCGCCTTTTCCGCCAGGCCGACCTGGCTCAGCAGGTCGCGGCATCGTGCATCGATCGCGGCGCCGGCAAGACCGCCGGTGCTGCGTGCATTCACGGCATAGAGGATGGGAATGCGCAGGTTCTCGACCAGCGACAGGCTGGCGAAGGGGCGCGGCAGCTGGAAGCTGCGCGCCAGGCCGCGGCGCGTGCGTTGGTGCGCCAGCAGGCCGTCGAGCTTTTCCCCGGCAAAGCTCACGCTGCCGGTCTCGTTACGCAAGGTGCCGCAGATGCAGTTCACCAGCGTCGACTTTCCCGAGCCGTTCGGGCCGATCAGGCCGAGGCGCTCTCCGTCCTGGACTTCGAGGTCGATCGATTCGAGCGCGACGAAGCCGCCGAAGCGCTTGCCCACCCCCTCGACGTGAAGCAGCACGGTCATCGTTTCCTCTTGAACAGGCCAACGATGCCCTGCGGTGCGATGATCACGAAGACGACCATCAATACGCCCGCGACCAGCACGTTGACGGCCGAGGAGATGGTGACCCGCAGGTACTCCTGCAGACCGCCCACCAGCACGGCGCCGACCACCGGCCCCAGCCAGCTGCTGGTACCG
>JBBRFD010000281.1:0-4886 GCA_038224985.1 Reyranellales bacterium | reverse complement strand
TGGCCGGTGTGTTGGCCATTCCGCTGGCCTGGGCCGTCGCGCGGACCGACATGCCGGGACGCGGCCTCACCCGCATGCTGGTGATCATGACGTTCATCACGCCGCCCTATACCGGCGCCGTCGCCTGGATCCTGCTTACCGGCCCCAATGCCGGCTGGCTCAACCGCATCTACGTGTTCCTGACGGGCGCCGAATCGGGTCCTTTCAACATCTACAGTTTCACCGGCCTCGCCGTCGTCATCGCGCTCTATTCCTTTCCCTACATTTTCATCTTCACCACAGCGGCGCTGGAGCTGGTGTCGTCGGAGATGGAGGACGCCGCCAATATCCTGGGCGCCGGCACCTGGCGCACCATGCGCAAGGTGACCCTGCCGCTGGCACTGCCGGCGATCGTCGGTGGGCTGATCATCTGCTTCCTCGAAGCCATCGCGCTCTTCGGCTCACCGGCGCTGATCGCCATCCCCGCGCGCTTCAACGTGGTGACGACACAGCTCTTCCAGTTCTTCAGCAATCCCGTGCGCGTCGAAGTGGCGGCGGCCTACGCCATGCCGCTGCTCGGCATCACCATCCTGCTGATCCTGGCGCAGCGCCTTATGACGCGGCGCAAGGGCTTCGTGGCGCTCACCGGCAAAGGCGGCGAGCGTCGACCGATCCAGCTTGGCAGGTGGCGCTGGGTGATGTTCGGCTATGCCATGTTCGTCGCCAGCCTGTCGGTGTTCCTGCCGTACATCTTTCTGTTCCAGGCCTCCTTTGCCAAGGCCTGGGGGCGCGGCTTCGCGCTCGATAACCTGTCGCTGAAGAATTTTCACTTCATCCTGTTCGAGCATGCCACCGCTGCGCAGTCGGTGATCAACAGTGTGGTCTATGGCGCGGCCAGCGCCACGGCGGCCGTCGTCATCACGCTTGGCATCGCCTATATCGTCAACCGCCGGCTGGTGCCCTTCGGCGAGGTCCTGGGCTTCCTCTGCATGGCGCCCTTCGTCATTCCGGGCATCGTCCTGGCGATCGGCTTCTACGCCGCCTATGCACCGCCGCCGCTGTCGCTCTACGGCACCTCGCTGATCCTGATCCTGGCCTTCACAACGCGCTTCCTGCCCATCGGGTACGTCAATTCGAGTGCCGCCATGCGCAGCCTCAATCCGGAGATGGAGGAGGCCGTGCGCGTGCTGGGCGGCAGCCGCCTCACGGCACTGCGCCGCGTCGTGGCGCCCTTGCTCAAACGAAACTTGCTGGGCGCCTGGCTGCTGATCTTCATTCCGGCGACGCGTGAGCTGTCCGCGGCGATCTTCCTTTATGGTCCGGGGACCAAGACGGCGGCGGTGATGATCTTCGACATGAGCGAGGAGGGTAATCTCGAATACCTTTCGGCGCTGGCGCTGCTCTTGCAACTCCTGACTTTGCCGCTCCTCTGGATTGGCCAGCGGGCCCTGGGACGAGACTTCATGCTGAGGCGAACGATTACATGAGCAAGCTTGTCCTCAAGAACATCGCCAAGAGCTACGGCGCCTTCCAGGCCGTAAGCGACTTCTCCCTCGAAATGCAGAAGGGCGAGTTGGTCTCGCTGCTCGGTCCGTCCGGCTGCGGCAAGACCACGACGCTGCGCATGATCGCGGGCTTCATGCCACCGACGGGCGGCACCATCGAGCTGGACGGACAGGTCATCTCCTCGGCTTCCGGCGTCGTGCCGCCGGAAAAGCGGCGCATGTCGATGATCTTCCAGAGCTATGCCATCTGGCCGAACATGACGGTGGGTCAGAACGTCGGTTTCGGCCTCGAGGTACGCAAGCTGGCGCGCAGCGAGATCGACCGCCGCGTCGACAAGATCCTCGAAGTCGTCCAGATGCGCGCGCTGAAGGACCGCTATCCCTCGGAGCTGTCGGGTGGTCAGCAGCAGCGCGTGGCGCTGGCCCGCGCCATTGTCGTCGAGCCGGAAATCCTGCTGCTCGACGAGCCGCTGTCCAACCTCGACGCCAACCTGCGCGAGGAAATGCGCTTCGAGATCCGCCGCCTGCACGACGAATTCAAGATCACGACGGTCTATGTGACGCACGACCAGGCCGAGGCCATGGTCACCTCCGACCGCATCGTCGTCATGAACAAGGGCCGCATCGAGCAGATCGACGCGCCGCATGTACTCTACGGCCGCCCGCGCAGCCGCTTCGTCGCCGGCTTCATCGGCCGCACGAATTTTATCGAGGATGATGCGGGGTTTACGGTCCCCGGGCAGGCCAGAGGGACATACTCCCTAAGGCCCCAGGCGATCGGACTCTCCCGGGCCCGGCCGGCCGGCGTGAATATCGCTGTCGAGGCCGAGGTGACGGCGCGGGCCTATCTCGGGGAATACTGGGACTATCAGGTCCGGCCGCTGGCGGTGGCGAAGCCGTTGCGCGTGTCGACCGCCCCCAATGCGCTTTTCGAAGTGGGACAGCGCGTCTGGCTGGAGATCGATCCCGCCGCCATGGTACGAGTCGAGCAGTAACCAGAGAGAGTGCAGACGATGACCGCAGGACCGCTCGCCAAATACACCGTGCTCGACCTCACGCGGGTGCGCGCCGGTCCGACCGCCGTGCGCTACTTCGCCGACTGGGGTGCCAACGTCATCAAGGTCGAGATGCCGCCGGGCGCGGGCGAGGCCGACATGGGCGGACCGCGCCATGGGCCGGACTTCCAGAACCTGCATCGCAACAAGCGCTCGATCACACTCAATCTAAAGGAGGCCGACGGCAAGGCGGTCTTCATGAAGCTGGTCGAGAAGGCTGACGTGGTGATCGAGAACTACCGCGCCGACGTGAAGTTCCGCCTCGGCATCGACTACGAGAGCCTGAAGAAGGTCAATCCGCGCATCGTGCTGGGCTCGATCTCGGGCTTCGGCCAGGACGGCCCCTATGCCGAGCGCGCCGGCTTCGACCAGATCGCCCAGGGCATGGGCGGCATGATGATGGTCACCGGCACGCCGGGCGAGGGCCCGATGCGCGCCGGCATTGCTGTGGCCGATGTCGGCGCCGGCCTGCATTGCGCCATCGGCGTGCTGATCGCGCTGCTCGAGCGCGAGACCTCCGGCCAGGGCCAGTGGATCTCGAGTTCGTTGCTGCAGGCCATGATCTCGATGTGCGACTTCCAGGCCGCGCGCTGGACCGTTGCCAAGGAAGTGCCAGGCCAGGCCGGCAACAACCACCCGACCTCGATCCCGACCGGCGTCTTCAAGACCAAGGACAGCTACATCAATATCGCAGCGTCAGGCGGCCATATTTACAAGCGCTTCTGCGCCGCCATCAAGGCGCCCGAGCTGATGACCGACGAGCGCTTCAGCAGCGACAAGGCACGCAGCAAGAACCGCGACGCGCTGAACGCCGAGATCAACAAGCGTCTGACCGGTTACGGCAGCGCCGAGCTGGTGACGATGCTGAACGATGCCGGCGTGCCGGCGGGCCCGATCTACAAGATGGACGAGATGTTCGCCGATCCGCAGGTCAAGCACCTGAAGATGGCTCATCCCGTGCACTCGCCCAAGCTGGGTGACATCGAGCTGATCGGCCAGGCCATCAACATGAGCCGCACGCCCTTCGAGATGAAGACGGCGACGCCGGAGCAGGGCGAGCACACCGATGCGATCCTGAAGCAAGCCGGCTACGACGCGGCAGCCATTGCCGATTTCCGCAAGCGAGGCATCGTCTGATGATCAGCCCGACCCCCAACATGATCGCGGAGAAGAACGGCCCCGTCGGCCGGCTCATCTTCAACAAGCCCGCCAAGCACAACGCCACCTCGTCCGACATGTGGGAGGCGATCCCGGTCATTCTTGACGATTTCGAGAAGGACCCGGCGATCCGGGTCGTCATCGTGACGGGCGCGGGCGACAAGGCCTTCGTGTCGGGTGCCGACATCTCGGAGTTCGAGAAGGCACGCAACACGCCCGAGCAGATCAAGCGCTACGACGAGATCGGCGAGATCGCCAATGCGCGGCTGACCAAATGCGCCAAGCCGACCATCGCCCGCATCCGCGGCTATTGCGTCGGTGGTGGCCTGGCGGTTTCGCTGACCTGCGACATTCGTATCGCCTCGGCGAATTCCAGGTTTGCCGTTCCGGCGGCCAAGCTCGGCCTCGGCTATCGCGCGGCGGGCATCAAGACCCTGATGAACGTCGTGGGGCCGGCCTACGCCAAGGAGATCTTCTATACCGGCCGCATGTTCGACGCGCAGGAAGCGCTGCAGATGGGCCTGATCAACCGCGTGGTGCCGGACGCCGAGCTCGATGCCTATGTCGACAATTACTGCAAGCTGATCGGCCAGAACGCGCCGCTCACGATGCATGCCGCCAAGCGCACGGTCGAGGAACTGAGCCGGCTCGACGGCAAGGCGGATCTCGACCGCTGTGCGGCGCTGGTGAAGGAGTGCTTTGCCTCCGACGACTATATCGAGGGCCGGACGGCGTTCATGGAAAAGCGCAAGCCCATGTTCAAGGGTCGCTGAGTGGCCGAGGCATTTCCCGCGATAGCTGAAGCCTCGGCGACGGGTCAGACCGCCGAGCTCTTCGCCGACATCCGCGCGGTCGTGGGCGTCCGCGTGGTCAATCTGGTGTGGCGCCATCTCGCGACCTTCGACGGGGCGCTGCCCTGGGCATGGGGGGCCGTGAAGCCGCTCTATCTCGCGGGCATTCCGGATCATGCGGCGCAAAAATTCCGCGCGACGATGATCGTGCCCAAGCTCAAGGGACTGAACGGCGCGCAACCGGCGGGCGTCGATGCCGTGCTGGTGAGCTACGATCACTCCAACATGATCAACCTCTTCGCGCTGGGTGCGCTGGTGGCGAAACTGCGGGGGCAAGCCGCGGTAACAGGCACCGCCGAAGGGGGCCCACGTCCGCCGTTGCCGGACCTGCCGCTGCC
>JBBRFD010000280.1:0-4903 GCA_038224985.1 Reyranellales bacterium | reverse complement strand
TGCACCGACAAGACCGGCACCCTGACGGAGAACCGCATGTCGGTCTCCCAGCTACGGCTGCAGGATGGCAAGGTCCACCGGCTGGGCGATCCTGCCGCGGCGGAAATTCCGGAACCCTTCCACGACGCCGTCGAGTTCGGCCTTCTCGCCAGCGCGCTCGATCCCCACGATCCCATGGAGAAGGCCTTCCACGAACTCGGCCGCACGCGATTCGCGGGAACCGGACATGTCCACGGCTCCGATTGGGCGCTGCTGCGGACCTACGGGCTTCGCCCCGAGTTGCTGGCGATGTCCAATGTCTGGAAGCCGGGTGGCGGCGATAACGGCCTCGTCGTTGCCGCCAAAGGCGCGCCGGAAGCGATCGCCGGCCTCTGCCATCTCGACGATGCGGCGCTGGCGGCGCTGACGCGGTCGGTCGACGCGATGGCGTCCGAAGGCCTGCGCGTGCTGGGTGTCGCCCGCGCCGCCCTCGCCAGCGAGGCTTTGCCCGACACGCAGCGCGATTTCGACTTCCGGTTCGTGGGGCTTGTCGGGCTCGCCGATCCGCTGCGGCCGAGCGTTCCACAGGCTGTGCGTGAGTGCCGCGCCGCCGGCATCCGGGTGGTGATGATCACCGGCGACTATCCGGCAACCGCCGGGGCGATTGCCCGCCAGGCCGGTATCGACGCCCGGGATCTGGTTTCCGGAGAGGAACTCGAGGCGCTGAGCGACGCCGAGCTCGCCCTTCGCGTGCGCTCGGTGACGGTCTTCGCCCGCATCATGCCGCGGCAGAAGCTGCGCATTGTCGAAGCACTCAAGGCGGACGGCGAGGTCGTCGCCATGACCGGCGACGGCGTCAACGACGCCCCGTCGCTCAAAGCCGCGCATATCGGTATCGCCATGGGTGGACGCGGCACCGACGTGGCCCGCGAGGCGTCGTCGATCGTCCTGCTCGACGACGATTTCGGCTCGGTCGTCACATCGATCCGGCTGGGACGCCGGATTTACGACAACCTGCGCAAGGCGATGGGCTTCATTGTCGCCGTTCATGTGCCCATCGCCGGACTGTCCCTGCTGCCGCTGCTGTTCGGCCTGCCCATCCTGTTTGGGCCGGTCCATATCGCCTTCCTCGAAATGGTGATCGACCCGGTCTGCTCGCTGGTCTTCGAAGCCGAGACGGAGGAAGACGATGTGATGCGCCGGCCGCCGCGGGCACCCGACGCCCCCTTGTTCTCCCGAACGCTGATCGTCTGGAGCGTATTGCAGGGCGCCCTGGCATTCGCGCTGGTGGCCATCATCTATCTCGTGGCGCTGCGGCGCGGCATGCCCGAGGACGAAGTACGCGCCCTCGCCTTCTTCTCGCTGATCATGACGATCGTCGGCCTGATTTTCGTCAATCGGTCCTTCAGCGCCTCGCTGCTGACCGCTCTGGCGAGGTCGAACCGCTCGCTCCTGGTCGTCCTCGTGACCGTTCCAGCGATGCTCGCTCTCACACTGGTCTGGCCTTTTGCCGCCGGCCTTTTCCGCTTCGGTCCCTTGCATTTCGACGACCTCGCCGTGACCTTGGGTGCTGGCGTGGTACTGCTGGTGGTTCTCGAATTCGCGAAGGCTCTATGGCGTCGCCACATCGTGGACCGTGCCTAATGGCAGTTCGACTTGCTAAGTGACAGGTCCAGCAGGATCTCAAATACTAACGCCGCACTTACAACCGGCGGCACTCAATGCGCGAGGAGAACGGGTACTGACATCTCCGCCAGCACGCTGCGACTGGCGCCGCCCAGCATCAACTCGCGCAACCGCGAATGCCCATAGGCTCCCATCACGATCAGGTCTGCACCAACCTGTCTCGCCGCAGCAAGGATAAGCGGGCCAGCGTTCGAATCACAGCCATTCTGGTGCCGTAGCGTAGCCTTCACCCCATGCCGCGCCAGCCACGCCACAGCTTGTGCTCCTGACAGTGCGGGCGCACCGGAATCGCTCGTATCTTCGATCGTCAACATGATCACCCGCTCCGCCGCCTGGAGGAACGGCAACGCTGCCGTCGCGGCGCGCGCCGCTTCCCGACCCTCTTTCCAGCAGAGCAGAACCGTCTTGGCCGTCGCGGCTGACACGCCGCGCCAAGGCACTACGAGCACCGCCTTGCCGCTGTTCAAGGCAAGTAACGCCGGCAAATCGGCGGCAACATTCACCATCGGAGCCTCCGAATTGGTTTGGCCGACGACGACCAGATCGGCGGTGCGCGCCAGCGCAACGACGGCGTCATGAGCGAAGTCGACGACGCGCCATTCTGAGGTGGAGCGATTGCCGGTGGTCAGCTCATAGAACGTCGCTGCCGCCGCTGCGCCGTCGGCGTTGATCTTCGCCAGGCACTCGCGCCGGAAGTATTCCATGTCGAAGCTGGTATTGGCGACCACCAGAAAATCCTGGAGTGGCGGAACAACATAGAGGCCGACGAGATGGCCGCCGCTACGCGTAGCGAGTTCGGCAGCCAGGGTGATTCGGGATGTCGCAGCCTTGCCGGCGTCGCAGGCGATCAGGATCGTCTTGAATGACATGGCAGTCTCCAACTCGGACTCTGTCAAACGGCGTCGAGTCGCTGCTCCAGCATCGCCCTAATTCCGTCGAGCAGTGCCGATCCGGACAGGGGCTTTTCCAGCAGTCGATAAACGCCCGACCTTGCGGCCCGAAGGTGAAGATCCTTACCGACGCGCTCGGTCACTAGAATGACCGGCAGGCCGACCTGACGGGCGCGCAGGATATCTATCAGCTCCAGCCCATCCATGACGGGCATGTGGTAGTCGACGACCATGCAGCCATGCTGGGGCAGTACCACTTCGGCGAGCAGCGCCGCCGCGCTATCGTAAACCCGCACCTTAAGCCCTTCAGCCTCAAGCGCGAACTTGAGCGCGCTGCGCACCGCCGCATCGTCGTCGACGACAAGCACGGTACCTGACAGGGCGGGCATGAATGCAATCCTGATCCGCTGAGAACCTACCGCGTATGTCTACCGGTCTCAGGGTGGCGTCTCATTGATCTGCCGCAAGTCCGGGAGTCAGCCGGTGCCTTGTTCGAGCAGGACCATACGGACGAGTTCGGAGAGGCTGTCGGCCTGCATCTTGGTCATGACGTTGGCGCGGTAGACCTCGACCGTACGGGCGCTGATACCCAGATCGTAGGCGATGATCTTGTTCGGCTTGCCGGCAACCAGGCCGCCGAGGACCTGCTGTTCGCGCTCGGTCAAACTTTTGAGGCGGCTGCGGATGCCGGCGATCTGCGCCTCGTGCTGGACGTTCTTGACTTGACGGGCCAGCGCAAAATCGATTGCGCCGAGCAAGGCCTCGTCGTTGAAGGGCTTCTCGATGAAGTCGACGGCACCTGCCTTCATCGCCTCGACTGCGAGCTGAATGTCGCCATGACCGGTGATGACGATCACCGGCAGGCCCAACCCCATCGCCTTCAGGCGCCGCTGCAATTCCAGCCCGTCCATGCCGGGCATGCGAATGTCGGTCACCAGGCAACCCTCCTGGGCCTCGTCCGCGGCATCGAGAAAAGCGATCGCCGAGTCATAGACGCGCACAGCATGGCCGGCTGTGCTGAGCAGGAAGGCCAGTGACTGACGTACATCGGCATCATCGTCGACGACATGAACAACCTGATTATCCGCCAAGCGTCGGCTCCTCTTCTGTCGCGGCGCGCAAAGTGAAGCGGAAGATCGTACCGCCGCCCGGCCGCGGATCCACCCAAATGCGCCCACCATGCGACTCGACGATAGTGCGGCAGATAGAGAGCCCGAGACCCATACCCTTGGGTTTGGTGGTAATAAAGGGCTGGAAAAGATGGGCTGCAACATGGGGGGCAAGGCCGGCGCCAGTGTCCGAAATGCTAATTTCTATAGTGCCGCCATCGTTCGCCGCGGTAGCGATCTCAAGTTCGCGACGCTCGGCCGTTTCGATCATGACCTCGATAGCGTTGCGGATGAGGTTGACCAGCACCTGCTGGATCTGGATGCGATCGGCCAGTACCATGTCAGCTCGGGGGTCGAGCCGGAAGGTGACGGCGATTGCGTTCTCCTTCGCACCCAACAGGGCGAGCGTGCTGGCATCCTCGATCAGCTTGGGCAGACCCTCGGCCCGCCGGTCGCTTTCGCCGCGCGCGACGAACTCGCGCAGCCGTCGGATGATATGACCCGCGCGTAGAGCCTGGTCGGCTGCCTTGTTGAGCGCCTCACGCAGCACTGCCGTGGTCTCGCCTTCGACGTGCTCCAGAAGGCGGCTGCATCCCTTGAGATAGTTGGTGATCGCCGTCAGTGGCTGATTGATCTCATGCGCCAGCGTCGAGGCCATTTCCCCCAGCGCAGTGAAGCGCGACATATGCGTGACCTCCGACTGCAGCTCCTGGAGGCGGCTCTCGTTGAGCTGCTGCTCGGTCAGGTCGCGGATAAAGCCGGTGAAGTAATGCCGGTCGGCCAACTTCAGTTCGCCGACCGTGAGATGCATGGGAAAGGTCGTGCCGTCCTTGCGCTGCCCGATGACCACGCGGCCGATGCCGATAATGTGACGCTCGCCCGTGGTCAGGTAGCGCTCGAGATAGCCGTCATGCTGTTCGCGATAAGGTGCCGGCATCAACATTCGGATGTTGCGACCGGCGACCTCGCCCATATCGTAGCCGAACAGGTGCTCTGCCGTGGCGCTCATCGACTCGATGCGCCCGCGTCCGTCGATGATCAGCATGGCGTCGGGCACGGTCTGCAGAATGGAGCGCAGCCGCGCCTCGGCTGCCTGCAGCGCCGGCGAGGTGTCGGAGCGCCCGGTACCGACGACGATGCCATGGATGATCCAGCTCAGCCGGCCGTCGGCCGAGGGCACCGGCGCGTTGACGACATCGAAATCCCGTTGCCGCGACGGACGCAGCTTCAGAATACCGG
>JBBRFD010000279.1:0-4955 GCA_038224985.1 Reyranellales bacterium | reverse complement strand
ATGCGCTCTCGACCAAGCGGCGTCAGGCGGGCATTCTTATGGATGTCCATTCGGTTCTCCCAGGGAAAGGTGACGTCTCGACAACATCAGCTTCCTCGGTCAGCGCCGGATGGACAACCTATTGAAAGCTCACACCTAGCGATCCTTGGTGGCTTGGCCGCGCCAGGTGCGGGCGCGCGTGCCTTCGGCGTCGAATACCCAGACGATGATGTCGCCGCCGTCGGCGGAGAAGCGCAGGTTAACGTGACGGCGCCAGAAGCTGCCGTTGGCATGGCGGAAAAGCGCCTCCGTGCCGACGGCATCGGGCCGCAGGGTCAGTGCAGCGCTTTGCGGCGCGCCGCGTGCCGGCGCGCTCGACATATTGGCGGCGCCGTCGAACAGCGGGGCGAAGCGCAAGACTTCACCGGCCGGCGATGTCTGCATCGGTCCGCCATCGATTCGCGTGCGCACCAGCGGCCGGCCTTCCTCCAACAGCAACGTCATCTCGAAGGGGATGGGCGACTTGTCGTCGAAGTCGACATGCGGATGCGCCGGTGGCGGATAGATATCCTCGAGCGGCAAGGACCGGCGGAAGACGACGGTGCCGCGCCAGGTGCCGAGCCAGGCCTCGTGCAGGGCGACTTGACCAAAGGCCGTGCCGATCCCCGCGAGCGACGCGCCCGCCAGCAACAGGGTCCGGCGCGGCAGGCGGTTCATCTTGGCCGGCTTGCCGCGACGCTGATCTCGATGGTGACTTCGTCGGCGACATGGCTTGTGCCGGCCCATTCGTTGCGGCCGACGCCATAGGTGAGCCGGCGGATATCGATCTTGCCGAGCGCCGACGCGGTGGCCGCCGCGCCTTCCTCACGGATCTGCAGGGTGAAGGGCAGGGCGACGTCCTTGGTGACGCCGCGCAGCGTGAGCTTGCCGCGGGCCTCGTAGCGCTCGCCGCCCTTCGAGGCGACGCTGTCGCTGGTGAAGCTTGCTTGCGGGATATTGGCGGCGTCGAGGAAGTCCTTGCCCAGCATCAGGTCGTCGATGTCCTTGCTGTTGGCCGAGGCGCTCTTCATGTCCATGCGGATGTCGATCTTCGCCGCCGCCAGGTTGGCGGGGTTGAGCAGGATGGTGCCGGTCCATGTCCGCACGCGGCCGGTGATCAGCTTGCCGACCTGGCTGGCGTTGAACTCGATGCGGCTCTTGGCCGGATCGATCGTCCAGGGATCGTCGGCGCCGGCGAAGGCGGGCGCTGCGAAGAAGAGGGCGAGGGCCGCGAGGACAAAGCGCATTTGATTCTACCTCGAAAATGGCGACATGCGCCGGAAGACACCGTCGCGCCGCAACACGTCGTGACGCACTACCGCGCCGACATGCATGACGATGGTCAGGACCAGCAGATTCGACAGCACATCGTGCGTCGAGCGCAGGGAGGCGAACAGGTCGGGGTCGCGCGGTACGAGATCGGGCATCGGAACAACGCCGAACCAGACCACGGCGACGCCGGCCGCCGAACTCATGGTCCAGCCGCTGAGCGGCAGGGCGAGCAGCAGCGCCAGCAGCGACCAATGAACAACGGGGGCGAGCTTGCGTTCCCAAGGCGCGATGGTATCGGGCAAGGGCGGCGGCGGGCTGCGCCAGCGCCACAGCAGGCGCAGCATCGTAAGCGCCAGCACGCTGAGGCCGATCCATTTGTGCCAGGCATAGACCTTGAGCTTGAGCAGGCCGAGCGGCAGGCCGGTCATCCACCAGCCGATACAGATCATGCCCAGCACCGCGAGCGCGATCAGCCAGTGGAAGAGCTTGGAGAGGGGATGATAGCCGGTGGAGTTCATCTTAGCGCCAGGCCTCGGCGCGGATGGAGATGTCCACGGTGTTGCCTACCAGGTCGATGTATTTGATCATGCCGAATTCGGACCGCTTGATGCTTCCCTCGGCACGGAAGCGGGCGTGGCGGCTGCCGGCCGCGGCATCGGGACGGCGATCGGTCACCAGAACGTGGAGCATCATCGGCCGGGCGATACCGCGCAACGTGACTTCGCCCCTCACGTTCAACGAGGCCTCGCCGCTGCGCTCGACGGCATAGCTGCGAAAGGTCATCTCGGGAAAGCGCGCGACATCGAAGAACTCGGTGTCCTTCAGCATCGAGGTCTGCTGCGGGTCGAGCATGGCGATGCTGTCGGTACGCACCGTCACATCGACGCGGCTGTCGGGGACATTGGCATTGTCGACGGCGAGCCTGCCGCTCCAGTCCTTGAACGAGCCGGTGGTGCGGAAGATGCGGCTGTCGCCGATGAAAAAATCGATGATGCCGCGCGTCGAGCCGATGTTCAGCGCTTCGGCGGCCAGGGCATGTGTGAGCGGCGCCGCGCAGGCGGCGAGGAGCAGAGCGCGGCGGGCCAGCTCAGCCGGCACGGGTTTCGCGGTCCTCGAGGGTCTCGAAGAAGCGCCGGCCGCTGCCGCGCTGGTTCTCGTAGATCGAGCCCTGATGGTCCGCCGCCGGCAGCGGCATGCGCACCGGCGCGGGCCGGATGCGCGGCTCGACGCCTGGCTCGCCCGTCACCATGCGCGAATTGAATTCGTCGAAGTCGGCGACGCCCATCAGCGGCCAGGCGTCGGCCGCGGTGTATTCGTGCAGCAGCAGGCGGCGCGTGCGGTTCGACGTGTTGAGCGCGGAGCCATGGACCAGGCGTGAATGATGGATGGTCATCGAGCCCGCCGGTCCCATCAAAGGCACGGCCTTGGCGACATCGACTCCACTGGCGATGGGATCGAAGGCGCCGCAGAAGCGGCCGTCGGCATGGTGGTCGTGCGTCGGACCGTGATGCGAGCCGGGCACCACCATCAGCGGACCATTGGCCATGTCGCAATCGTCGAGATAGATGCCGGTCGCCAGCACATCGTCGTTGGTATGCGGGTAGAAGGCCCAGTCCTGGTGCCACTCGACCGGCGAGCCATATCCCGCCGACTTCATGTTGAGCTTGCCGCCATACTGGCGGATGCCGGGGCCCAGAAGCTGGGCCAGGATCGAGGTGATCTTGGGATCGCGCACGAGGTCGTGGAAGAACCTGTAGCGCTTGAAGATGGCAGGCTTCAGCCGGCGCACGCGCGGCAGTGTCGGGCTGTGGCTCGGTTCGAGATCGTAGAGTTCGTCGTTGGCGGCAATGCCGCGCGCTTCGGCCACGATCCGGTCGGTGAGATCGCGCAGCTCGGCCAGCTGCGCACCCTCGATCAGGCGCGGAACGACCAGGTAGCCGTCGCGACGGTAGGTCTCGATCTGGTGTGAAGAAAGCATGCGAAAGCATAGCACGAGCCCGCCGCTTCACCGATAATCACGCTATGGCGATCCGCACCCTTTTCCCGACCTTATATTTGCAGGCTTCCCTCAAGCGGGCGGGCTGGGAGCGCTTCAACCAGTCGCTGGCCGACGAATGCCGGTCGCTGGCGGCCTCGGACACGGCCGGCCGGAAGTGGTCGGCCCGGCATTATCTAGGTGGCTATACCTCCTACGGTTCGCTCGACCGCCTGCACCTGATTTCCTCGCTGTTCGACCGCCTACGCCGCACCATCGATCCGCAGGTCACCGCCTTCGCCAAGGGACTGCACTACGATCTCAAGGGCAAGACCCTGGCCATGACCGACTGCTGGGCCAATATCATGCCCGCCGGCACCCTCCATTCGCTGCACCTGCACCCGACGTCGTTCATCAGCGGCACCTATTACATCGAGGTGCCGCGGGGAGCGGGAGCGCTGAAATTCGAGGACCCGCGGCTTTCCCTGCATATGGCCGCCCCGCCGCGCCGGGCCGATGCGCCCAAGCGCTTGCGTCCCTTCGTCAGCCTGCCGGCCAAGGCGGGCGACGTGATCCTGTTCGAGAGCTGGTTGCGCCACGAGGTGCCGCCGGCGCGCTTCTCCGGCGAGCGCATCTCCGTTAGCTTCAATTACGGCTGGTCGGCCAAGCCGCGCCGCTAGAGGGAGTTCCGATGCGCGTTCTTCTCGTTGTTCTGTCGATGACGGTCGCGGCCGGCGCCGCCCGCGCCGACGACATGCCGATCTTCGACGCGCATCTGCATTACAGCCACGACGCCTGGCAGGTGGTTCCGCCCAAGGATTTCATCGACATCCTGAAGAAAGCCAATATCCGCCGCGCCATGGTGTCGAGCTCGAACAACGAAGGCACCAGGATGCTGCAGGACCTCGCCCCCGGCATGATCGTGCCCGAGCTGCGGCCCTATCGCTCGCGCGGCGAGATCGGCAGCTGGCCCCGCGATACAACGGTGCTGCCTTTCCTCGAAGACTTGCTGACCAAGCGCAAATACGTGGCGATCGGCGAGTTCCATATCTACGGTGCCGATGCCGACCTGCCCAATATGCGCGGCGTCGTCGAGCTGGCCAAGAAGCACGGCCTGTTTCTGCATTCGCATTCCGATTCCGACGCGGTCGACCGCCATTTCAAGCAGGACCCGCAGGCCCGCGTGCTGTGGGCACATTCCGGCTTCGAGCGGCCGGAGAAGGTGCGCGAGATGCTGCGCAAGCACGCCAACCTCTATTGCGATCTCGCTTTCCTGACCTCGCATGCCTCCAACGGCAAGGTGGCGCCGGCCTGGCGCGAGGCCTTCCTCGAATTCCCCGACCGCTTTCTCGTCGGCACCGATTCCTTCACGCCCGAGCGCCTGCATTACATCGCCGAGCATGCCCGCTGGTCGCGCCAGTGGCTGGCCGACCTGCCGAAAGAGGTGGCCGAGAAGGTCGGCTTCCGCAACGGCGAGCGGTTGTTTGGCGGGCCGCCGCAGTGAAGTTCATTGCCGCGATCCTCGGATTCCTGATCGCGGCGCCTGCCTGGGCCGATTGCCCGCTCGATCTGGGACGCGGCACCGGCTGGGTGGTGTACTCCGATCATTACATGATCGCCTTCCGGCCCGATCCAATCCGTATCGAAGTGGGCGCGCCGTTCTCGCTGGTCCTCAACATCTGCACCAAGA
>JBBRFD010000278.1:0-4968 GCA_038224985.1 Reyranellales bacterium | reverse complement strand
GCGGGCTGCCAGCGCTGGAGGCCGCGACCTGGACAGTGGCAGGTTCGGCGATGCAGACGCCGGGCTTCACCCAGGCCTTCTCGCTGTTCAACACGCGAACGCCGCAGATCTACGCCGACATCGATCGCACCAAGGCCGAGCAGTTGGGCGTGCCGATCGGCCAGGTCTTCCAGACCCTGTCGATCTACATGGGCTCGGCCTACGTCAACGACTTCAATATCCTCGGCCGCACCTATCGCGTCACCGCGCAGGCCGACAATCCCTATCGCCTGACCCTGCGCGACGTGGCCAACCTCAAGACGCGCAATGCCAATGGCGACATGGTGCCGATCGGCTCGGTCGCGACCTTCCAGGACACCACCGGCCCCTATCGCGTGGCGCGCTACAATCTCTATCCCGCCGCCGAGGTGCAGATGGGCCTGCAGCGCGGCTTCTCCTCGGGCCAGGGCATCGAGAAGGTGGAGAAGCTGGCCGAGAACGTGCTGCCCTCGGGCTTCGGCTTCGAATGGACGGAAATCGCCCTGCAGGAAAAACTGGCGGGCAACACGGCGATCCTGGCTTTTGGCCTGGCCGTCGTCTTCGTCTTTCTACTGCTGGCTGCCCTCTACGAGAGCTGGCTGCTGCCGCTGGCCGTCATCCTGATCGTGCCGATGTGCGTGCTGGCCGCCATGATCGGCGTGAACATCAGGGGCCTCGACCGCAACATCCTGGTTGAGATCGGCCTCGTCGTGCTGGTCGGCCTTGCCGCCAAAAACGCCATCCTGATCGTCGAGTTCGCCAAGCAGGCGCATGAGGCCGGCATGAATCGCTACGACGCAGCCATAACCGCCGCCAAGACACGGCTGCGGCCCATCCTCATGACCTCGCTCGCCTTCATCCTCGGCGTCGTGCCGCTGGTGATCAGCGAGGGCGCCGGCGCCGAGATGCGCCAGTCGCTGGGCACCGCCGTCTTCGCCGGCATGCTGGGCGTCACGTTGTTCGGTCTGATCTTCACACCGGTTTTCTACGTACTCTGCACGGGCTTGAGCGAATTCCGCATCAAGCGCGAGAAGCCGCTGTTCAGCGAGAAGGAGGGCGCATGACCGTCTCCCGCATCCTAAGTATCGCCGCACTGCTCGCTGTGGCCGGCTTTATCGGCCTCAACGTCTGGCCCTCGGCCGCCGAAAGCGCGCATGTCATTCCGCCGCCGGCCGTCGATGAACCGGCGGCGCAAGCCACCTCGGCCACGGCCGTCTTCGCCGGCGGCTGTTTCTGGGGCGTGCAGGGTGTGTTCCAGCATGTCGAGGGCGTGACCAGCGCCGTCTCCGGCTATGCCGGCGGCGACAAGGGCACCGCCGACTATGCCAAGGTCAGCCGCGGCTCGACCAAACACGCCGAGGCCGTGCGCATCACCTACGATCCGCGCAAGATCACCTATGGCCGCCTGCTGCAGATCTTCTTCTCGGTGGCGCACGATCCGACGGAGCTCAACCGCCAGGGCCCCGATGTCGGCCCGCAGTATCGCTCGACCGTCTTCCCGGAGACCGCCGAGCAGGCCCGCCTCGCCACGGCCTATATCGACCAGCTCGACCAGGCCAAGGTCTACAAGTCCAGGATCGTAACGACGCTGGAGAGCGGCAAGTCGTTCTATGCCGCCGAGGCCTATCACCAGGACTACCTGACGCTGAACCCGAACCAGCCCTACATCGTCTTCAACGACCTGCCGAAGATCGCCAACCTGAAGCGCCTCTTCGCCGACACCTACCGCACCGAGCCGGCGCTGGTATCGAAGACGGGGATGTAGTCAGGGATTGGGCCGCAGCACGCGTTGCAGGTCGAGCACCGGCGGCTTGCGGCCGAGTTGCGACAGCAGGGTGTGGACCTGCGCGCGGTGGTGGGTCTGGTGATTGAAGAAGTGCGGCAGGATCACGTCGAGCGGATCTTCTGAATCGACGCCGGCGTTGTTAATATAGCGCACGGAGCGCGTCGCGAAGCCTGCGGGCAGGTCGCGGAAGAAAGCCTCGATGCGGCGGTCCATCGCCTCGCGCTCCCGACGCAGCGCCTCGAACTTCTCGAAGAGGATGGCGTCGAGGCCTGTCGAGACATGCGCCTCGCCTTCGAAGCGCGTCATCCAGATTTGGTCGCCCAACAGCAGATGATTGAGCGTGCCGTGGATGCTGCCGAAGAAGGCGCCGAGGTCGCGGCGGTACTCGGCCCCTGAAAGCTCCGCGCAGGCCGCGTAGAGCATTTCATTGGCCAGCCGGTTGTAGCGGGCGTACTGCCCCCAGATCGTCTGCATGACCGGTTTTAACGGGCCGCTGACGCAACCCAACGGGCAATGTCACGGATCAGGCTGGCGACCACGGCGGCGCGCAGGCGATGGGCCTGGGTGGTGTATTCCTGACGCTGGAGGGTCGTGGGGTAGGGAACGGCAAACATCGGTATCTCCTTGGGTGTGCAGCCAAGGTAATTCATGGTCTGTTTGGCGTTAATCCATCGTTATTGACCAGCACTGATGAATATTATTCAATAGTTGCCCAATGATCGATCATGCGAGCGAAATGGCCGCCTTCGTGCGGGTGGTCGATTCCAGGGGCTTTTCGGCCGCCGCCCCGGCGCTGGGCCTGACCCCGTCGGCTGTCAGCAAGCTGGTGACCCGGCTGGAGACGCGGCTCGGTGTGCGGCTGCTGCAGCGCACGACGCGGGCGATCCATCTCACCGCCGATGGCGAGGCCTTCTATGCCTCGGCGCGGCGCATCGTCAGCGACATCGAGACGCTGGAAGGCGAGATGACCGACCAGCGCGGCACGCCGCATGGGCCGCTGCGCGTCACCACCTCGCTTGCCTTCTCGACCCATCAGCTGGCGCCGGTAATCGCCGAGTTCCTGGCGCGCTACCCGGCGGTGCAGCTCGAGCTGATGCCGACCGATCGCGTCGTCGACATGATCGAGGAGGGTGTCGATATCGCCATCCGCATCGGCCGCCTCGCCGATACCAGCTTCATGGCGCCCAAGATCGGCGAGGACGTGCGCCTGATCTGCGCCACGCCCGACTATCTCGCACGCCACGGCACGCCACGGCGTCCGGAGGACCTGGCGCGCCACCAATGCATCATCAACCGCGAGCGCCGGTACCTCAACCGCTGGCCCTTCCGCGTCGACGGCAAGATCGTCGAGATCGAGGTCGGCGGACGCGTCGCCGTCGACGAGGGCGAGGCACAGATGCAGATGGCGTTGCAGGGCCTCGGCATTGTGCGCCTGACGCGGCTGACGCTGGCCAGCGGCATCCGTCGTGGCGCGCTGGTCTCGCTGCTGCAGGACTTCGCCGCCGAACAGCCTATCCCCATCCACGCGGTTTATCCGCACCGCCGGCATCTCGCGTCCAAGGTCGGCGCCTTCGTCAATTTTCTCGTCGAGAAGTTCACGCCGGCGCCGTGGGAAGTTTGACGGGCGGGAGATATAGTGAGCACTACAATAAACGGAGGATTTGCATGCCCGACGCCATCGACGACCTGTTCCGCCGCTTCGGCAAAGGCTTCAACAAGGCCGATGTCGACGAGATCGCGGCCTGCGTGACCGACGATTTCGAATGGCGCCTCAATGCCGGCGACGCGCCGGCCGGCCGCGTGCTCAAGGGCAAGGACGACCTGCGCGCCTATTTCGCCGACAAGAGCCGGGCGCATAAGGAAGCGCGCTTCTCCGAGGCCAAGATCCATCGCTCGGGCGACAAGCTGTTCGGCACCTTCCGCGTCACCGGCATCGATCACGCCGGCAAGGCCTTCGACCGCTACGGCATCGATCTCTACGAAGTGCGAGAGGGGAAAATCTCGCTGAAGGACAGCTACCTGAAGGCCGACTGAGATGGCCCCGACCTTGAATGGCGAGGTCCTTTGGGCGGTCGACAAGCGCGGCGTGGCCACGGTCACGCTGAACCGGCCCCATGTGAACAATGCCTATAACGGCGATCTGATCGACGGCCTGCATGCCGCGATGGATGCGCTGGGCCGCGAACCCGGGCTGCGCATCGTCGTGCTGCGCGGCAACGGCAAGCACTTCCAGGCCGGTGCCGATCTCGCCTGGATCAGCGGTGTGTCGGGCCAATCGCCGGCCGAGAACGAGAAGGTGAGCCGCCTCACCGCCGAGGCGATCCGCCGGCTCGACACCTGTCCGGTGCCGACATTGGCCTTGATCCAGGGCGGCTGCTTCGGCGGCGGCACGGGGATCGCGGCGGCCTGCGATGTCGTCGTCGCTTCCGAGGACGCGATCTTCTCGATCAGCGAGACACGCTGGGGCCTGATGGCCGGCATCATCCTGCCGCAGCTCTGCCAGGCCATCGGCCTGCGCCAGGTGCGGCGCTACGCGCTGACCGGCGAACGCTTCGGCGCCTCGGAGGCGCGACGCCTCGGCCTGGTACATGAAGTCTGCCCGACAGGTGGTCTGGACGAAGCGGGCAACAAAATCATCGAGGCGGTGCTGATGAACGCGCCGCAAGCCACCACGTCGACCAAACTGCGTTCGCTTGCCTCGGCCCGCGCCTTCATCGACGACGGTGAATTGCGCGACCTGATCGACGAACATGCCCGCGCCCGTCAGCAGCCCGAAGCGGCCGAAGGCCTCGCCAGCTTCCGCGAGAAGCGGAAGCCGAAGTGGTATCCGGGATAAGCGCTTAGAGCCCGTCGAAGAGCGGCGTGCTGACGTAACGCTCGGCGAAGGACGGCACGATCACGACGATGCGCTTGCCGGCGTTCTCCGGCCGGGCGCCGACCGAAAGGGCTGCCCAGATCGCGGCACCCGAGGAAATGCCGACGGGAATGCCTTCGAGGGCCGCCATATCGCGCGCCGTCTTGAAGGCATCGGGATTCTCGACCTTGACGATCTCGTCGATCACCGAGCGGTCGAGGATGTCGGGGATGATGCCGGCGCCGATGCCCTGCATGGGATGCGGCGAATGCGTGCCGCCCGAGAGCACGGCGCTGGCCGCCGGCTCGAC
>JBBRFD010000277.1:0-4978 GCA_038224985.1 Reyranellales bacterium | reverse complement strand
GGTCGCCGTCGGGATCGCGGGCCGGCGTTATGCCCAGCGCTTTGCCGAGGGCAAAATCGGTGGCCGCGACGTGCAGCGAGTGGAGATCCGGGAAGCGCTGGAAGACGGAGCGCACCGAGTACCCTGCCCGGTCGGCGATCTGCACCGCCGTCGGCATGTTGGGATGCTCGCGCAGGAGCAGCAGAAAGGCTTCGATGATCAGTTGGCGCGTGCGCTCGCTGCGCAGGCGGCGGCCGTCGATGCGGACGGGTTTTGTCAGGCCGAGATTGACGGCGCTGGACGGCATGAGGCTGTCGGCCGGACGCAAGCCGGCCCTCGTTTCAACGAAAGCATCCATGGGTGGGCTCGCTTAATAAAAATAGATTGATGAAAAATTACTAATGCAGTGAACGAAGAATACGCCCACACCCGGTGAATATACCCGGCGAGATTTGTAACGATTGATGCAGAGGCAATGCGCCCTGTCGGCGCCCGCTTCAGCGCCGGAAATGCTTCTCCAGCCGCTCCAGCGCCGAATCCAGGGTGGAGTCGTGCTTGCAGAAGCAGAACCGCGCCAGATGGCGGGGCGCCTTGCCGATATCGTCGTAAAAGGCGCTGACCGGCACCGCCGTTACCCCCGCCTCCACGGTGATGTGACGGCAAAAGTCCTCGTCGGTACCGTTGAAGCCAAGCGGCCTGAAGTCGGTGGTGATGAAATAGGTGCCGTGCGTCGGCAATAGCTCGAAACCGATATCGACCAGCCCCGTGGCCAGCCGGTCGCGCTTGCGCTGCAGATCGGACGATAGGCCCTGGTAGTAGTCGTCCTCCAGCCGCAACCCGGCAGCCGCGCCCCATTGCAGGTTGGGCGGCGTGGTGAAGGTCATGAACTGGTGGGTCTTGGCGATCGGCTTCAGCAGTTCCGGTGCTGCAGTGAGATAACCCACCTTCCATCCCGTGACGCTGAAGGTCTTGCCGGCCGAGCCGATGCGCACGGTGCGGTCACGCATGCCGGGCAGCGTCATGATCGACAGGTGCTTGCGGTCGTCGAAGATGATGTGCTCGTAGACCTCGTCGCAGACGGCGTACACGTCATGCTGCAGGCAGAGATCGGCGATGAACTGCAGCTCCTCGCGATCGAACACCTTGGAGCAGGGATTCATCGGCGTGTTGAACAGGATGAGCTTGGTCTTGTCGCTGAAGGCCGCCGCTAGTTCCTCGCGCGGCAGGCGCCAGGTCGGCGGCTCGAGGCGGACCAGCCTGGGAATGCCCCCTGCCCGGCGCACGATCGGCAGGTAGGAATCGTAGAGCGGCTCGATCAGCACGACCTCGTCGCCTGGCTCGATCAGGCCGAACAGGCAGTCGCCCAGGGCCTCGGTGGCGCCCGAGGTCACCAGCACTTCGCTCTGCCAGTCGACGTCGAGGCCATGGAAGCGCTTGTTGTGGACCGCCACCGCCTGGCGCAGTTCGGGCAGGCCCATCATCGGCGGATATTGGTTGTGGCCGTCCACCAGATAGTCGGCGGCGGCGCGGCGGACGGCTTCCGGGCCCTTGTCGTCGGGAAAGCCCTGGCCCAGGTTCACCGACTGATGCTGGCGGGCGAGGCCGGACATGACCTCGAAGACCGTGGTGCCGAGAGACGAGATCTGCCGATTAGCGGACTTCATGTTGCGTGTTCCATTTTTAGGCAGTTTTCCGCCTGTATTTTGATCGAATAGATTACAAATTAGTCAAACAGCCCGTCGTTCGTCAGCAGATTCACGAAATAACTTTGGCACGGAATCTGCTCCGTAACCGCGCGACCCGCCTCACCGGCGGCGCCAGCACCTGCGTTCGGGATGTCGGTACGAAATGAAGAAAATCGAAGCCATCATCAAGCCCTTCAAACTCGACGAAGTGAAGGATGCCCTCAACACCATCGGACTGAAAGGCATCACGGTGATCGAAGCCAAGGGTTTCGGGCGCCAGAAGGGTCACACCGAACTGTACCGTGGCGCCGAGTATGTCGTCGACTTCCTGCCCAAGGTAAAAATCGAACTCGTGATCGAGGACGAAATGGTCGAGAAGGCGGTCGAGGCGATCCGCAGCTCGGCCCAAACGGGGCGTATCGGCGACGGCAAGATATTCGTCTCGAGCATCGAGGATGCGGTACGAATTCGCACTGGCGAGCGCGGCGACGCCGCCGTATGAAAAATGGCCTTCGGGGTGAAGGCCGTGAACACAAAAGAGGGACGTACGACAGATGGACGCCAAACAGGTTCTAGCGATGATCAAGGAGAAGGACGTCAAGTTCGTCGACTTCCGCTTCACCGATCCGCGCGGCAAGTGGCAGCACACGGCCCGCATGGCCTCGGCCACGGATGCGGACACCTTCGCCGACGGCGTGATGTTCGACGGCTCGTCGATCTCCGGCTGGAAGGCCATCAACGAGTCCGACATGATCCTGATGCCGGATCCCTCGACCGCCGTGCTCGACCCGTTCACCGCGCAAACCACCCTGGTCATCACCTGCGACGTCGTCGAGCCTTCGACCGGCCAGCTCTACGATCGCTGCCCGCGCTCGACCGCCAAGCGCGCCGAGGCCTTCATGAAGTCCTCCGGCCTCGGCGACACCGCCGTGTTCGGTCCCGAACTCGAATTCTTCGTGTTCGACGACGTGCGCTTCAAGGTCGAAATGTCAGGCAGCTCGTTCAGCATCTCCTCGAACGAGTCGCCGTGGAACAGCAATGCCGAGATCGAAGGCGGCAACATGGCCCATCGCCCCAACGTCAAGGGCGGCTATTTCCCGGTGCAGCCGGTCGATACGCACAACGACCTGCGCGCCGAGATGATGTCGGTGTGTTCCGAAATGGGCCTGACCATGGAAATCCACCATCACGAGGTGGCGCCGGCGCAGAACGAGCTCGGCTTCAAGTTCGACACGCTGGTGAAGACCGCCGACAACGTGCAGAAGTACAAGTACACCCTGCACAACGTCGCCCATAGCTACGGCAAGACGCTGACCTTCATGCCCAAGCCGCTCTACGGCGACAACGGCTCGGGCATGCATTGCCACCAGTCGATCTGGAAGGACGGCAAGCCGCTGTTCGCCGGTTCGGGCTATGCCGACCTCTCGGAGACGGCGCTCTACTACATCGGCGGCATCATCAAGCACGCCAAGGCGCTGAACGCGTTCTGCAACGCCAGCACCAACTCCTACAAGCGCGTCATCCCGGGCTTCGAGGCGCCCGTGCTGCTCGCCTATTCGGCGCGCAACCGCTCGGCCTCGTGCCGCATCCCCTACGCCAGCTCGCCCAAGGGCAAGCGCGTCGAGGTTCGCTTCCCCGATCCGTCGGCCAACCCCTACCTCGCCTTCTCGGCGATGTTGATGGCCGGCATCGACGGCATCCAGAACAAGATCCATCCGGGCGACCCGATGGACAAGAACCTCTACGACCTGCCGCCGGAAGAACTGGCCAAGGTCCCGACCGTTGCCGGCTCGCTGCGCGAGGCCCTCAACTGCCTCGACGCCGACCGCAGCTTCCTCACCAAGGGCGGCGTGTTCACCGACGACCAGATCGACTCCTACATGGAGCTGAAGTGGGAAGAGGTCTACAACTGGGAACACCAGCCGGCCCCGATCGAGTACAAGATGTACTACTCGGTCTGATCCGAGCTTTCCTTTTCGAACGACGGAAGGGCCTGCGAAAGCAGGCCCTTCTTTTGTTTGGAAGCATCTATTTTTTGTGGGGCAATGTCCTACTTTGGAATCTCCCAGTGCGTTCGTGTTTCATTGAGCTTCCAGAACTCAGGTGACGCGCCGGTACCCGGCAGAAAAAACACCCTGCGCATTGTCTGAGGCTTACAGCGAGGCCGCGCGCGTGGGAAATTGCTTCATGCAGACCGCTACACGCATCCCGGCACTCGAGCCACGCGGCCCGGGGCACCAGTTCGTCTTCCACGGCGATGCCTGCTCCGGCGTTCCCGGTGTGCCGCACGAGAAAATCTTCGCCGCGACCAATGTCGTCGTGCGCCGCATCGCGCCACCGCCTGGGTTCATCGTCTTTCCCGGCGACGAGATCATCGATCTGACGGCCGACCTCGAACAAAGATAAGGGCCCGCGCAAGCGAGCCCTTTTTCGTTGTCACGATCTCGTTGCCAAATTATCTTGTTAAAGTAGCTACAAGTAGCTACTTTTAAAAAATGCGTGTTGTAGGCATCAAGGCCCTGAAAAACGGACTGAGCGAATACCTCCGCGCCGTTGGCGCGGGTGAAACCGTGCTCGTCACGGATCGCAACCGTGTCGTCGCGGAGTTGCGACCCCCGTCGCAGGGCCGAAGCGTGAGCCCGGCCGATGCATTCCTGGCCGAGGCGGTGCGCCGGGGATGGGTAACGCCGCCGCCGCTCGCGGCATCCGGCGTGCCGCCCCGCCGTCCGATGGCGAAGTTCACGGAAATCATGCGCGAACTGGATCGGGATCGGGACGAGCGTTGATCTACCTCGATACTTCCGTGGCGCTGGCACATCTTCTGGCCGAGGATCGCGTGCCGCCGGCGACGCTTTGGGAGCGGCCCCTGATTGCGAGCCGCCTTCTCGAATACGAAATCTGGACTCGCCTGCACGCAAGACGGCTCGCCACTTCCCATGCGGAAGAAGCACAGGCGATCATCGGGCGTATCGCCTTGATTGAACTCGCACCGCCCGTTCTTTCCCGCGCTTTGGAGCCGTTCCCTGTCCCCTTGCGCACGCTCGATACCTTGCACCTGGCGTCTATCGAGTTCCTGCGGCGTCAAGGGCAGACGGTCGAACTCGCGAGTTTCGACGAACGGATGCTTCAGGCCGCGAGGGCCTTGGACATTCCCATCATGGCGCTCTGATCCCCTCCTGTTAATCTCCTGTCACCGGTTAGGGTGGGGCAGACGCAGTAGGCTTTTCCTCCGCCCTGGCAGGCAGGAAATGATGTGGGGAGATCGCGCCATGGCGGGCTGGATGGACGAGGCGATGGAGACATTGCAGCCGTGG
>JBBRFD010000276.1:0-5026 GCA_038224985.1 Reyranellales bacterium | reverse complement strand
GTAAAAAAGGTCCCGCAGGTGCCGCAGGTCTGGGTGTCCTCTACAGGCCGGCGCGCCACGGGAGGCACCGGGGCCGGTGGGGGTTGAGGCGCCGGCGCCTTGGCCGGCGGTTGCGCCGGCGGCTTGAAGGCTTCGCCGCTCAGCACGCGATACCATTTGCGCGCCGTGACATAGATGCCCCAGCAGGCCAGGCCGAACAGCGCGATCTTGAGCAAAAGCCCCATGAGGCCTTTTGCGGTCGAAGCGAAAGCGGGTCAAGCGCGCTATATGTCATCTCCATGAATGGACTAGAAAATCGCCCCCTCGACCTCTTCGTGGTGGGCGGCGGCATCAACGGGGCAGGAATCGCCTATGACGCGGCGGGTCGAGGCCTGAAGGTCGGCCTGTGCGAAATGAACGATTTCGCCAGCGCCACCTCCTCCTCTTCAACCAAGCTCATCCATGGCGGGCTGCGCTATCTCGAGCATTACGAGTTCCGGCTGGTGCGCGAGGCGCTGCAGGAGCGCGAGGTGCTGCTGGCCAAGGCGCCGCATCTCTCCTGGCCGATGCGCTTCGTGCTGCCGCACGAGCCGCATCTGCGGCCGCGCTGGCTGCTGCGGCTCGGGCTCCTTCTCTACGACCATCTCGACTGGCACATGACCCTGCCGAAGTCAGAAGCCGTCGACTTCAGGACCTCGAAATACGCCGCCGGCCTCAAGCCGGAATTCGCCAAGGGCTTCGTCTATTCCGACGCCTGGGTCGACGATGCCCGCATGGTCGTCACCAACCTCAAGTCGGCCCGCGAGATGGGCACGGCAATCTATGCCCGCCACCGCTGCCTTTCGGCGCGGCGAAGCGACGACGGCAAGCTGTGGAATATCGAGCTGGCCGCACCGGGCGGCTCGACGGTGAAGTTGCAGGCCCGCGGGTTGGTCAATGCCACCGGCCCCTGGGTGAAGCGCTTCCTCGACGAGCAGACGCATGTCGCCACCACCAAGCGCGTGCGCCTGATCAAGGGCAGCCATATCGTCGTGCCGCGCCTGCACGAAGGCGACCACGCCTTCATCCTGCAAAACAGCGACAACCGCATCGCCTTCGTCGTGCCCTACGAGCGCGACTTCTCGCTGATCGGTACAACCGACATCCAGGTCGAGGAAGGCGAGAAGCCGGTCTGTACGCCCGAGGAGATCTCCTATCTCTGCGAGCTGGTGAACCATTACATGGTGAAGTCGGTGTCCCCCGCCGATGTCGTCTGGACCTATTCCGGCGTCCGGCCGTTGTTCGACGACGGCGACGACAATCCCTCGGCGGTGACACGCGACTATCACCTCGAGATCGATGCCAAGGACGGCGCCGTGCCGCTGCTTTCGGTCTTCGGCGGCAAGATCACGACCTACCGCAAGCTGGCCGAGCACGCGATGCGCGATCTCAAGCCCTTCTATCCGGCGATGGCCGGCGACTGGACGGCGCACAAGGCGCTGATGGACGGCGAGCTGGCGGATGCGCCGACCTTCGGCGAGGCCTTCGACCGCTTCGTCGATGGAGTGTGCCAGCTGCGCTCCGGCCTGCCGCCCGCCCTATTGCGCATCCTGGCGCGCCGCCACGGCACCGGGCTGGACGAGCTGCTCGACGGGGTGAAGACGCCGATGGATCTTGGCCGGCATTTCGGCGGCCACCTCTACGAGCGTGAGGCGCTTTACCTGATCCGCGAGGAATGGGCGGTCGATGCAGAGGATGTGCTGTGGCGCCGGACCAAGGAAGGCCTGCACATGAGCGAGGCCGAGCGGGCGGCCTTTGCCGAGTGGATAGCAGGCCAGCGGCGGAACTTTACATAACTTAACCTGACGGCCGGGCACGTTTGGCCGGGTCGGCCCGTAAGCCAAGGGTAAGCCAACCAGCACTCGGGAATAAAGCCATGAACATCCGTCCGCTTTTCGTCGTTCTGCCGGTCTCGCTCGTCGCGGCGGCCGGTTTTGCCTTCTTTTCGGGCGCCAGTGCCGCCCCGGAAGGCCGTCCCGAACTCGCCCAGGCCCAGCCGGCGCAGCCGCCGGGTGCCGGCCCGGGAATGCAGCCCGAGCGTCCGGTCTTCTCGCCGCGCAACATGTGCAGCGAACAGGTCGCCCGCCGCATTGGCAACCGCGCCTACCTGAAGGCCAGGCTCGACCTCAAGCCCGAGCAGATGGCCAATTGGACCGCCTTCGAGAAGGCCGCCGACGACGCCAGCGCCAAGCAAAAGACTCGCTGCTCGACCCTGCCGGCCGAACTCAAGGGCCCGGTCTCGCTGACCGACCGCATGGGCATGCAGGAAGAGGCCATGAAGGCCCGCCTCGAGGCCATCCAGTCGATCAAGCCCGCGCTCACCACGCTCTATGCCTCGCTGACGCCGGAGCAGAAGGCGGTCCTCGACCGCGGCGGCGATCGCGGCAAGGGCGGCCATCACGGCCGCTCCGGCCACCCGCCGCACAATCGCTAAGACGTAACGATAGGGCGGTCGGCAACGACCGCCCTCCTCTTCTTCATCCCAAGTGCCGCCGCTGACGGCCATCCAACGCGGCCGCTACGTCTCGCTGGCGCTGGGCATCACCGCCTTCGCGCTCGCATCGGCTACCAGTCGCTCGACCGCACTATTTTCATCAGGTCGTCCGCCATCGTCAGCGCCGTAAGCACGCCGGTCTTGGGATTGTCGGGCATGGCGCGACCGAGCCGCTCCATCCGCAACTCGCCCGACGCGCCGATCGCTTCGAGCTTGCTGGCATTGGTGCCGGGCGGCAGCGTCGGGTCGGCCACCAGCTCGATCTCGGTCTTCTCCAGCCCAAGCCCGCACAGCGCCACCGTCACGGCGAGATTGGCGTTCTTCGGATAGAGCCGCCCGGCATCGGCCGGCGAGCCGCGGAAGATCACCGTCGGCACCTTGATCGAGGGCAGGTCGAAATCGGTCTCGGCCGGCGTGCCGCTCCAGGCATGCGGCGGCTTGATCGAGGTGTATTTCACCTTGCTGAGCTGGTCGTGGCGCATGGCCAGCAACCCATCTAGCCCGGCGATGGCGCCCGACGGCAGGCGCAGCCGCGCGCCGCTCTTTTCGGCCGCCTTGACGTGGCTCTTGTAGAGCCTGGCATCGCCATACGCGCCGGTGGCGATGACCATGAAGTCGATGCCCTTGGCCAGGATCGCCACCCCATAATCCCGCACTGCCTGTTGCGAGGCCGCCTCGACCACGACATCGGGCTTGAGCTTCAGCAGGCTCTTCAGGTCCTCGACGACGGCGACCTTGCGGCCGACCGCCTTCTGCGTAGCCTTGGTCCGCCCCGCGCGCACCAGCACGCCGACGATATCGATGGCGGGCTTCTTGGCGCGGAAGAGGTCGAACATCATCTGGCTGATCGCGCCATAGCCGATCAATGCGATCTTGAGCCGCTTGGTCTTCTTCGCCATGGAATCCCCCGAAAACGCGAATTTCTGCAACTATAGCGGCCAGCGGCGGCGCCTGCGACCACGGGCTTTCCCGGCCCTGGCCCCCGGCCTTGCGACCCCCCGGAGGCGCGGCTATAACCCCGCCTCCCGAGTGGGCCGGAGGCCCGTTACACCTGACGGAGCGTAGCTCAGCCTGGTAGAGCACTAGCTTCGGGAGCTAGGGGCCGGAGGTTCGAATCCTCTCGCTCCGACCAATCGGGACAACGTTTTGGGGGCTTCCTGCTTTGGAGGCCCCCATTTCGTAAGGGACCCCGGTTAGGGACTGGCCTGCCAGCGCGTTAATTTCCGGGACCGGAATTGAGGGCCGCGTTTCCGGCGACGACATTTCGACCCCGGATGCGCCGCAGGATAGCAAACACCCATAGCCCCGCTCATAGTGACGCGGAAACACCCTGACGGCGTAGGTGAACTTTGCCGATGTACTCCCCACCAACGCCTCCCGAGGCGTTCCAGCGGGCTATGATCTTTATCGACGCCACCAATCTGTTTTATCGTCTCAGGGCGGCGAAACTGCGATTAGCAAAAGGTGGCATGTTGAGGCTCGCCCAAACGCTAAATGGCTTTAGGCGGACCCTTCGAGCATACGCCTATACGTCCGAGCCAGAATTCAAAAAGGCCCAAGCACAGCATGATGCGGGGTTCACCGATGGCGTTCGTCTAGTATTCGGGGATGCCATCCTGAAAGGCGACGGCAACTACAAGGAAAAGGGAGTTGACGCCTTACTTGTGGCGGATCTGGTTTATCACGCGGCCGTCAAGAACATCGATTTCGCAGTGGTGGTCAGCGCGGATACCGATTTTGTTCAGGCGCTCCGACGTGTTGAAGACTTTGGTTGTCGCACGGCGGTAATTGGAGTTTGCGACCCACTGCCCCAGAGGCTAGCCGATGCCGCCGATCATTCGATAGTTATCGCGACAACCACCCTGATTGAGAAGAATTTGGCGACGGCTACGGAATAATGCGCACCCTCTCATTCAAGTCGGTGGCCGGAGCCGCTGACCGAGCTTAGGAGGCCTACTGGCGATCACTCCGCAGCTCGGCGCGCGCTTCAGCTTTACGAACCCCTTCAGGCCTTCCGAGGCTTGGGCGGCGTCGTCTCCGGCGCCGCCGTCCAGTTCACACCCTCCATCGGTTTGATCACGTCCATGCCGTCGAGCGCCGTTTCGATGTCCCGAGGATTCAACGCGTCGCCCTGGAGTTTCTTCAAGTTTGGATCATCCAAGCCTATCTTGGCTGCCGAGCGGGCCAGAGCCCGCACGGGGTGCCGCCCTCAAGCGCCTGCCTAGTCGTTTCGAACTCAATGCCCTTGCTGGCTCCGACGATCAATACGCTCGCCATACTGGCGCTCCTTGAAAAGACGGCATGCATCACGCCCACGGCTCACGAGTCAGCCATTGAGTACCCAACCGCGAGCCGCGAGCCCCGATCAACCGCGGCTGGCGAGATACCAGAGGGGCATCAGCGAGACCGTGATCAGTTGCAGGCGCAAGCGCCAGACCATCAGGCGATTGCTGCGACGCTGATTTTCGAGGCCGTCGAACGCGTCGTGGCCCATCGAAAGAACGCCCGCCATCA
>JBBRFD010000275.1:0-5042 GCA_038224985.1 Reyranellales bacterium | reverse complement strand
CCTCGGGCAGTACGCCGGTTCCATTGGTAGCAAGACGGAACAGGTCTTCGGTGCGGCGATCGTAGACCTGCCGGAAGGCCGCGAAGACGGCCGAGACCAGAACGGCGCCACGGTCGTGCGGATCCGTCGCGGAGGTATAGTCGCTGCGCTGCGGCTCCCTCTTGAGAGCGTCGCGCAGGGCGCCGTGCTGGCCGAGGGCCTGGCCGAACTGAACCGCGAGGCCGGCCAGCTCCCGGGACAGGCCGGCATGGCCCCTCGATCTGCGGATTGCCGCGCGCAGCGCCTCGGGCATGGTGAAATGCTGAAACAAGGCCACGATGTCGGCGAAGGCCTCGTGGAAAGCCAGCATGTCGAGCCCGGTGGGCTCCTTGTAGCGGGGATGGAGGCCGTCGAGCAGGGCGTGGGTGGTCTCGTGCGCGATGATATCGTGCGACAGGCAGTTGAACACGAGACCTGATGGCAGATTGTCGCCGCTGTCGGCGGCGGCGCGGAAGTAACCGAACAGCAAGGCGCGCTTTTGCGGACTGTAATAGGCATTGGCTTCGCGCAAGGCGTGGGGGTAGATGCGCAGGCGTCGCACGAAGCGCGAGTCCTTATTGCCGTCTATCTTCTCGAAACGTGTCGCCCATTGCGCCATACGGCCGAGCGCCTTTTCGAAATGGCCGATCGTCTTCATCGCCACGGCGTAGACCATCTGCTGATGGAATTGCGGGCTGCCCTCGGCCGGCTTGAGACCGCCTTGCGCCAGCAGGAACGGGTGATCGAGGTTGACGGGTGCATAGGCCAGGCCGCTCGAAGGATCGACATCGACGACTTCGAGGTAGTCACCGACGGGTCCCGGCTCCAGCTTCTCCCATGGCACCGTCAGCTCGACCTCGTTGAAGTCGTAGGATTTCATGTCCGTGCCAAGCAAAGGATCGCGAGCATAGACCCAGAGGCGACGCGTGGCCGGGTCCGGGATGACCGGATCACGAGCCCACTTCTTCATCTCCTCCGTCTGGTCCCGAGGCATCGACAGGGAGACAAAGGACCCGGTGTCGCTGCCGCCGAGCGCCCTCTTCAGGCTGGTCGAGGTGCCGGGATGAGCAAGCACCGCCTCCTTGACGCGGCGCGCCTGCGTCTCGGCACCGCCGCTCTCGGGGTCGTAGGCCTCGAACGCGCCGCCGACAGTCGCCGAACGCTGGCTGATCTGCAGCATCTCCAGCTCAAGCATGCGCTGGGCGTCGCTGGGCGCTGCCGCCATGCCCAGTCCAGTGAGCAGGCGAAACAGGGCGAAGGACGCCGAGTCCGGCGAGGTTTTGGCAAGTGCGGCTGCGGCGGCCGGTGCCAGGCCCAGCGCATCGCTGGCGCGCAGCGAGCCCCTGCCGAGGCGGTCGCGCTGGCCGGCAGTGGGCGGGCGAACGCTGCCGGTCAGCGCCTTGCGCACCGCCTCGACGCGCATCCAGCCCTCGGGATAGGCATCGACCCGGGCCTTGTGCTTCTGCAGCCACAGGGCGGCGGCGGCGGCGACCTGCGGCGTGGCGGCCGAAGTGCCGCCGCCATCGAAGTCGATGGTGTCGGGGCAGCCCAGCTTCGGCCACGGCACATTGGGCGTGTAGCCAGCCAGCGCGGTCGCGTGCTTGCGGTCGGGTCCGTAACAGCCCGCCATCTTGCGAGCCGGCAGATCGGCATAGGGCCGTCCGTCTTCCATGACGCCGCAGGCGGCGATGACGCGGTCGAAGCGGGCGGGATAGACGGTGAGGTGCGTGGGCACGTTACCGAAATTGTTGCCGGCGGCGGTGACGACGAAGATGCCGCGCTCGTAGAGCGCGTTCACGGCATCGGCCCAGGCAGCCGAACCGAGGCCGCCCATGCTCATGGTCACGACATGCACGCGTTTGGCCGGGTCGTCCCACAGCGAGTGGACATAGTCGAAGGCCCGGGCGATGGCGCTGTTGCGGAACAGCACGACGAAATTGGCGACGCGGATCGGCACGATCTCGAGTTCGGCGGCGCCGCCCAGCGGATGCTGCCCCGGCATCTGGCCGGCCAGGATGCCGAGCGTGCCGGTGCCGTGGCCGTAGGTGAGCTTGATCGGCCCGGTCGGCCGGTCGGTGGCGTCGTTGGGCCGGTCGTCGTCGACGAAATTGCGCGCGAGGTCGGTGCGCAGATGTTTCGGCAGGCTCGAATGGGCGGCATCGTATCCCGTGTCGAGATGGGCGATGCGGATGCGCTCGGCGCTGGCCGGCGCGCCGACGCTGTCGCGCGCCATCTCGAGCTGCGAATGGTTTTCGTCGGAGAACCACAGGTCGGTATTGCCGACGGCGTAGACGTCGCCATTGGACGGCGAGGACGTGCAGGGGTCGGTGGCGGCGATGCCCATCGCGCCGGGCGCCGGCGATCCTGGCGGTTGCCACCGCCACTCCTGCTCGAGGTCGGGCTCGGCCATTGTCACGCCGCCGCCAGCGACGCCCAGCCCGCCGCGCAGCAGCGCATGGCAGGCGTCCCAGGGATTGACGTCGATGGCCGTCGCGGTGGCGACATGCCAGACCGGCGCCGCCGCCGCGGCCGCGGCCAGGCCGCCCGCCGCGCCGCCCGCGCGCTCGATATTCGGCATCAGGGGTTGCAGGCGAAGCGCCACGGGTGCCGCGCCAAACGACACGCTGGCGCCGGTGGCGGCGCGATTGGTTTTCACCAGAAGCCTGAATGACTCAGTGGCCATGGCCGTCCCCCCGTCCGGTATGCGCTGCCGGTGTCGCGCTTCCCCTCCGCCGTTGTCCGGCGCGTGTTCTTATTGGAGACTTTCTATCAGTGGTAAGTCCGCCGCGCAACGCGGGCACCGCCAAAACGCTTGCCGGCATCGATGGCGGCAAGCAAAGTTGCGGCAACCAAGGAAAGACTCATGGCGGCCCAACCGCAAAGTGCCGCCATCTATTACAGCGCCGCCGATTACGACCCCTACAAGCGGATGATGGGGCGGCAGGTCGCCTCCGAGGCCTTCCTCAAGGCCGCGGCGCTGTACGATCCCTCGCCGGAACTCGCCGTCTATGGCACCGATCCCGCCGGGGTGAAGACCTTCGAGCAGGTCCAGCTGCGCATGGGCGCGCCCAAGACCCGCACCTATCGGGGCCTGCGCCCCGGCGATCTCGGCGGGCTGGCGCGTGTCGGCTGTCTCTACCGGCCCGATCCGGTGCTGCACGAGGAAGCCTGGCACCGCCAGTCCGCCAACACGCGGGCCTATTCGCTGACCGGCATCACCCACACCCTGTCCTCGGCCGGGGCGCAGAAGGCGCTGACGCAATATCTCATTGCGCCCTACGAGGAATGGGACGCCATCATCTGCACCAGCCACGCCGTGCGCCGCGCCATCGACCATATCCTGGGCGAGTTCGGCGGCTATCTCGCGGAGCGCCTGGGAATGGGAGGGGGGGCGCCCCGGCCGCCGCGCCCGCCGATGCAGCTGCCGGTGATTCCGCTGGGTGTCCATACCGCCGATTTCGACACCACCACCAAACCGATGCAGGCGGCGCGCGCGCGCTGGCGCAAGAAGCTCGGCATCGGCGACAAGGATGTCGTGGCGCTGTTCGTCGGGCGCCTCTCCTTCCACGCCAAGGCCAATCCCTATCCGATGTACCGCGCGCTGCAGAGGGCGGCGGAACGCACCGGGCTGAAACTGCATCTCGTGCAGGTCGGCTGGTTCGGCAACGACCACATCGAACGCGCCTTCAAGCAGGGCGCCAAGGATTTCTGCCCCGGCGTGAAGTGCCACTTCCTCGACGGCCGCGAGCCCGCGGTGCGCGCCGATATCTGGTCGGTCGGCGATTTCTTCACCTCGCTGGTCGACAATATCCAGGAGACCTTCGGCCTCTCGCCGGTCGAGGCGATGGCGGCCGGCCTGCCGGTCGTGGCCTCGGACTGGGACGGCTATCGCGAGACCATCCGCGACGGCGTCGATGGCTTCCTCGTGCGCACGTTGATGACGCCGCCCGGTCTCGGCGAGCCGCTGGCGGCGCGGCACAGCACCGGCCTCGACAACTACGACAACTACATCATGATCGCGGCGCTGAACGTCGCCGTCGATATCGGCCAGGCCGCCGATGCCTATGCCACGCTGGCGTCAAACCCGGAACGGCGCGCCAAGATGGCGGCCGCCGGCCGGCAACGGGCGCGCGAGACCTTCGAATGGAAGCGCGTCTACGGCCAGTACCGCGAGCTCTGGGGCGAGTTGGCCGAACGCCGCCGCAACGGCACGCCGCGTAGCACGCGCAAGCCCGGCACCTCGATCAATCCCAGCCATCCCGATCCGTTCCGTCTGTTCGCGCATTACGCGACCACGACCTTCACCGCCAAGAGCCGGCTGAAACTGGTGGCGGGCTTCGACACGGCGGCCTGGAAGAGCCTGCTCGAAAACCCGCTGCTCGCGGCGCGCAATCCGCTGCTGCCGACGATGGACGAACAACTTGCCATCCGCGCCGCGATCGAGGCCGCCGGCACGCTCGAGGTCGGCGCCTTCCTGCAGGCGGTCGCTGCGCCGCGCCGCGACATCCATGCGCGGGCGCTGCCGCTGCTGCTCAAGGCCGGCCTGATCGAGATCGACGAGCGCGCCGAAATCGCCAACCGGGCGGGGCCGCTGGCCTGAGACGTCAATCCCAGCACCGTGAGCGCCCGTGCGAGCACGGGCGAGCGGCGCCAAGATGGAATAGCCTCGGCCGGCACCGAATGGAAAAGGCGGCTCCGCAAGAGCGTCTCTTTTTTGCGCGCGATTCGGGATTCGGGAGCGGCAGCGCGGGGCGTGTCCCTCTCGTTTTTTGGACCTCCTCCCGCCGCCCCCCATCCTCTCCGGGTGCCGCCGCGATGGCCTGACAGGAGGATTTTTTCTCAAAATATTTTTTGAGACCCTCTTGAAGATGGAAGGTCCTAAAATAAATTTTCCGGCGTCGGGTCCTGAATCGACCGGACCGGCCGCCCGTCAGGGGGTCGCCACCCAACCATCGCTCCCAGGAGGATGACATGCGTACCGATTTCGATTTTGCTCCGTACTATCGCGCCACCGTCGGCTTCGA
>JBBRFD010000274.1:0-5101 GCA_038224985.1 Reyranellales bacterium | reverse complement strand
ATCGCCGCCTCAAATCGCGCGCGGCTTTGGCCGGCATGTCGTTGTCGGACTTCTTGCTGAGCGAGATTCGCGAGGTCGCCGAACGTCCAACCCTCGATGAATTGCGGGCGCGTCTGGAGCGGCGTTCCGCGGCGACTTTGTCTGTTGAGCCGGCGCAGGCGGTTCGAGCTGAACGCGACCGCCGGTGATCGTCGTCGATGCCTCGGCGTTGATCGAAGTCTTGCTGCGGACATCGGCATCACCGGCTGTCGAGCGGCGACTTTTTGCCAGTCGGCAGACGTTGCATGCGCCGCATCTGCTCGACGTCGAAGTTGCCCAAGTCATTCGGAGATATGTCGCTGGTGGCGACATCGAAGCGGAGCGCGGTCGCACGGCACTTACCGATCTGGTTCAATTTCCCATCCGTCGCTATCCGCACGACGTGCTCTTGCCCCGTATCTGGCAATTGCGAAACAACATCAGCGCTTATGATGCCGCATACGTCGCGCTGGCGGAGGCACTGGACGCGCCCCTGTTGACGCGAGATCGCCGACTTGCGGCGGCGGCGAGCGCCCATTCGGTCGTGGAGCTCGTGTGAACAAGGAAGCCTCGAAGCTCGGCCAGTTCAGCTGGGCGCTGTTCGACTGGGCCAACCAGCCCTTCTTCACCATCATCACCACTTTCATTTTCGCGCCCTACTTCGCCAATGTGCTGGTCGGCGATCCGGTGAAGGGCCAGGCCGCCTGGGCCTTTACGCAATCGGCCTCGGGCATCCTGATCGCGCTGATGAGCCCCTTTCTCGGCGCGATGGCGGACGCCGGCGGCCGGCGTAAACCGTACATCTTCGCCTTCCAGCTCCTGCTCGCGGCGGGCTGCGGCGCCTTGTGGTGGGCCTATCCCGACCGGCCCGATCTCATCGGCCCGATCAGCTGGGCGGTGATCGCCGCCACCGTCGGCGCGGAGATGTCGATCGTCTTCAACAACGCGCAGCTGCCTAATATCTGCAAGCCCGAGCGCATGGGCTGGCTGAGCGGCTTCGGCTGGGGGCTGGGCTATTGCGGCGGCCTGATCTCGCTCTTCGTCGTGCTGGCGATTTCGATGCCCTCGATGTTCGGCCTCGGCACCGGCGACACGCCGCTCTTCGGCCTCGATCCCAAGAGCCATGAACTCGAACGTCTCGTCGGCCCCGCCTCGGCACTGTGGCTCGCCGTCTTCGTGCTGCCGATGTTCTTCTTCACGCCCGATTCGGCAGGCGCCGCCAGGATGCCGCTGTGGGCCGCCGCCAAGGAGGGCGGCACCTCGTTGCTGTCGACGCTGCGCAAGATCCGGCACTTCAAGAACGGGCTGACCTATCTTCTCGCCTTCATGCTCTACAACGATGGCCTCGCCTCGATCATCGCTTTTGGCGGCGTCTATGCGGCGGCGACCTTCGGCTGGAGCACCGTCACGCTCGGTATCTTCGGCATCATCCTCACGGTCTTCGCCATTCCTGGCGCCTTCCTCGGCGGGCGCCTCGACGATGCGATCGGCAGCAAGCGCACGGTGCAGATCGCCATCGCCGGCGTGATCGTGGCCACGCTGGGCATCGTCGGCGTCACAGCCGACTCGATCCTCTTTATCATTCCCGCCGATCCCATCAGCCCGACACGCGGCCTCTTCGGCTCGGTGCAGGAAAAGACGCTGCTGGGTTTTGCCCTGCTGCTGGGCTTCTGCATGGGCCCGATGCAGGCCGCCAGCCGCACCCTGATCGGCCGTCTGGCGCCCGAAGGCATGTCGGGCGAGTTCTATGGCCTGTTCGCGCTGTCGGGCCGCGCCACCGCCTGGATGGCGCCGCTGGCCATCGGCATCGTCACCGCCGCGACCGGTTCGACCCGCCTCGGCATGGCTTGCGTGCTGTTTTTCCTGGTGCTGGGTTTTGTGCTGCTGTGGCGGGTGCGCGAGGAGCGCGCCAAGGCCGTCTAAAGCACCGTCGTCTTCGCCTTGAACTTGCAGACATCGGCCACGACGCAGCCCGGGCATTCGGGCTTGCGCGCCTTGCAGGTGTAGCGGCCGTGCAGGATCAGCCAGTGATGCGCATGCATGCGGAATTCCTCCGGCACGCGCTTCAAGAGCTTCAACTCGACTTCCAGCGGGTTCTTGCCCGGCGCCAGACCCGTGCGGTTGCCGACGCGAAAGATATGCGTGTCGACGGCGATGGTTGCCTCGCCGAAGGCGACGTTGAGCACGACATTGGCGGTCTTGCGGCCGACGCCGGGCAGCGCTTCCAGCGCCTCGCGGTCATGCGGGACTTCGCCGCCGTGGTGTTCGAGCAGCAGCTTCGACAGCGCGATCACGTTCTTGGCCTTGTTGCGATAGAGGCCGATCGTTTTCACATGCTCGATCAACTTCTTCTCGCCCAGCTTCACCATTTCGGTCGGCGTCTTAATGTATTTGAACAGTGGGCCTGTCGCACGATTCACGCCGACATCGGTGGCCTGTGCCGAGAGCACCACGGCGACCAGCAGATGATAGGTGTTTTCGTATTGCAGCTCGGTTTCCGGCTTCGGCATCGTCTCGCGCAGGCGCGTGAAAAAGACGGTGATTTCAGAGGGTTTCATAAGGGCCATGGCGGGACGCTATCCGAAGCTGTAAAATCCCGCCATGGCCGACACGCCCAACCCCGCCATCCATTTCGCGACCTCGCTGTCGCCGCATCGCAGCCTCTCGCCCGAAGGCTTCAAGTGGCTGATCCGCGGCGCCATCGCGGCCAACCTGCTGGTCGGCATCCCGATGCTGGTCCTCGGCGCCTGGCCGGTCTTCGGCTTCATGGGGCTGGACGTCTGGCTGCTGTGGTTCCTGTTCAAGCGCAGCTATCTCGATGCCCGGCGTAGCGAGACGCTATTGCTGACCGACCACGAATTGATCATCGCTCGCATCTCCGCCGACGGTGAACGCGAGGAGCATCGGCTCGATGCCCATTGGCTGCGCGTCGAAGCCGGTGAACGCCTCGTCGTGATATCGCGTGGTAACCGCGCGGTGATCGGCCGCTTTCTCAGTCCCGACGAGCGCGATCATGTCGCCGGACAGTTGAGCGAGGCGATCGCGGCGATGCGGGCGCAGCGCTACGATCACGCCTGGGATGAAGAATAGGGACGCCTAAAGGCCGAGCACGTCCTTCATGTTGTAGAGGCCGGGCTTCTTGCCTGCGAGCCACTGCGCCGCGCGTACGGCGCCCGTGGCATAGCCCTCGCGGCTGAAAGAGCGGTGGCTGAGTTCGAGACGTTCGCCCGCCGCGGCGAAGAACACCGTGTGCACGCCCACTTCCTCGCCGCCGCGCAGGGTGGCGAAGCCGATCTCGCCGGCCGGCCGCGCGCCGGTATGGCCGTCGCGGCTCTTGCGCCAGACCTTCTCGAGTTCGACCTTGCGGCCGGCCGCGGCGGAATGGCCGAGCGCCAGCGCCGTGCCGGACGGCGCGTCGATCTTGTGGCGATGGTGCATCTCCAGCACCTCGATGTCGTAGGCCGGATCGAGCAGGGCGGCTGTCTTCTCGACCAGCGCCATCAGGACATTGACGCCCAACGCCATGTTTGCCGCCCACATGATGGGCACCTTCTTCGCCGCCTCGTGGATGGCGGCGGTCTGCTGCGGATCGAGGCCGGTGGTGCCGATCACCATGGCGACGCCCTTGTCGGCGGCGATCTTCGCATGCGCCACGGTGGCGGCCGGGACGGTGAAGTCGATCACGACCTGGGCGGCGCCAATGGCGGCGGCGGCATCCGATCCGATCTTGATGCCGGCCGTCTCGCTGCCGACAGCCTTGCTGCCCGGTCCCTCGAAGGCACTGACGAGGCTGCAGCCCTCGGTAAGGCCGATCTGGCGGATCAGCATCTGGCCCATGCGGCCGGCGGCGCCGGCAATGGCGATCTTCATTTCGTTCCCCTCGGAATTCGGTAGCCTAGAATAACGAACTCAATGGGAGACGAACATGCTGTTCATGGTGGTCGAGAAGCTGAAGAATCAGGACGGCAAGGCCGTCTACCGCAAGCTGCAGAAGGGCCGGGGCCTGCCTGACGGGCTGACTTTCGTGGCGAGCTACGTCACCGCCGATCTCGGCCGCTGCTTCCAGCTCATGGAAACCGACGACATCACGACCTTCCAGCGCTGGATCGCCGACTGGCAGGAAGTCGTCGAATTCGAGGTCGTGCCCGTGGTCGAAGGCAAGACCACGCGGGCGGCGCTGGAGCCGCTGCTTTAGCGGCTCACTTCCACGGGTCGGCGACCTTGGGCCAGAACGGCGTCTTGCGCTTGGTATAGGGCAGTCGCGTGACGTCGGGGTCGGCAGCGCCGGGCGAGGCGACGTAGAGGATCTCCTTCGCCAAGCCCACAAAGCCGTTATAGAAATGCTGCGCCGATTTAACGACGACGACGCGGTAGTCGGCGGGATCGGCGCCGACCGCCTTGAAGGCATCGGCATGGAAAGTCTGGGTGCGCAGCGTGCAGATGGCGATATCGACATGCTCGGACGACAGCAGCACCATGTCGCCCATCGGCGACATGATCGGTCCATAGGGCTGGCGGACGCCGCGCGCGATCTTTTTCACTGTGACGTCGATATCGACCGGATTGCCGCTGACGATGCCGGACTTTCCACCGAGCCGCATCTTGAGGCGCGCGCCTTCGCCTGCTTCCTCGGCGATGCGGAAGGCGGCGGGATCCCACATGACGCCGAACAACGCCGGCCCGATCTGCTTGTCGATCAGCGCCTTCAGCACGAAGGTCGAATCGCCCGGTGCGCCCGAGCCGGGATTGTCGGCGCGGTCGGCCAGCACCAGCGGGCCCTGGTTGTGCGAGGCGGCGCGCTCCATGGCCTCGTCGATCGACAGGTATTTGGTGGCGTAGCGCTCGCGGTTGTCCCACAGTTCCTTGCCGAGTTGCTCCGCGAGCTTTTCCGCCTTTGCCAGATCGCCATCGGCCACGACCAGCGTGCGCGTGCCGACATCCTCGACATCGGCGAAGGAAAAGCCGTGGCTGAGCGACACCGAGAGAATGCCGTCCTTGCCCTCGAGCGATTTCATGCGCACGACGAACTCATTGATCGGCGGCACGGAGGTGCGGTATTGCGCGATCATGCGGCAATCGTAGC
>JBBRFD010000273.1:0-5130 GCA_038224985.1 Reyranellales bacterium | reverse complement strand
ATGGCCGAGCAGATTGAGCCCGGCGCGGATCTCGGCGTCGCTCAAATCCTGGGTCAGCTCGCGGCGTAGGTCGCGGCCGACCGCGGCGATCGATTCGAGCACGGGCCGCGCCTTGTCGGTCATGAACACGCGCTTGACCCGGCGGTCGCCCGGCTGGTCGCGGCGCTCGACCCAGCCATCGGCTTCCAGCAGGTCGAGCTGACGGACCAGAGTGGAGTCCTTGATGCCGACCCGGATTGCCAGCGCATTCTGGGTCAGGCCCTCGGGATGGGCCGACAGGTTGACCAAGGCCACCCAGCGGGCGGTCGAGAGGCCCAAAGGCTTGAGACGGGCATCGAGAACATGGCGCCAGAGGCGGGAAACCTCGGCCAGGGCGAGGCCGAGGCGATAGGGCGGGTCGTCGGCTATTGTCATCCAAAAAGCATAGGACTGAAACAATTAGGAGGCCAACGATCTACGCGTCAGGCTGGCCCGCGTTCCGTGCATGACGGAAGATGGCGGCAAGAAAAGAACGTACGGGGGATGCCAATGTTTCGGCCAGCACGCCTGTTTGCCCTGATTATCCTGCTCTTGCCCGGCCTTGCCGCCGCGCAGACGGCATCGCAGCCGCCCGCCCAGAAATGGGCCGCCGTCTGGGCCGGCTCGGCACATGGCCCCTATCCCTCGGGAAATCCGACGGCGCAGCCCGAGATGAAGTTCGCCTTCCCCTCGGCCGATACGGGCGCCAGCGACCAGAGCTTCCGCATGATCGTGCGGCCCGACCTGCGGGGTCCGCGCTTTCGCCTGCGCTTCTCCAACGCCTTCGGCACCAAGCCGGTGACCTTCGACGGCGTGCATCTGGGCGTGCAGGCCGCCGCCGGCGCGCTGGTGCGCGGCACCAACCGGCCGGTGACCTTCAACGGCAAGCGCGAGATCACGGTCGAGCCCGGCAAGATGGCCTATAGCGATCCGGTGGGCGTCGACTTCATCGGCAAGACGCCCGACGCGGCACTGTCGGGCCGCAAGCTCGCCATCAGCTTCCACGTCGCCGGCACCAGCGGGAAGATGACCTGGCATGCCAAGGCGCTGCAGACGAGCTACGTCAGCGCGCCCGGCGCCGGCTCGCATGGCGTCGAGGACAGCGATGCCTCGTTCCCCTACTCGACCACCTCCTGGTATTTCCTCGATGCCGTCGAATTGATGGTGCCGGCCGATACGGCGGTGGTGGTCGCTTTCGGCGATTCCATTACCGACGGCACCGCTTCGACACTGAACGGCGACGACCGCTATCCCGACGTCCTGTCGCGCCGCCTGCATGCGATCTACGGCACGCGCGTCGTCGTGGTGAATGCCGGCATTGGCGGCAATCAGGTCGTCGGCCCGGCCAAATATACGCCGGACGAGCCCTCCGCTGGCGGACCGGCGGCGGGCGACCGGCTCGAACGCGACGTCACAGGCCTGGGCGGCGTCACCCATGTGCTGTGGATGGAAGGCATCAACGACCTCGCCCGCAACACCGGCGGCGCGGCGCCGGTGATCGCCGGCTTCAAGGACGGCGTGGCCAGGCTCAGGGCAAAGCAGATCAAGGTGATCGGCGGCACGCTGCCCACGGCGCTGGGCAGCACCAGCACCGCCCATGGCAGCCCCGAAGTCGACAAGGAGCGCCGCACCATCAACGACTACATTCGGGCCGCCGGCAGCTTCGATGGCGTGGCCGATTTCGACGCCGCCACGCTCGATCCGGCAACCGGTGGATTGAAGGCCGAATACCAGCCCAACAGCACCACCGGCGGACCGGGCGACAAGCTGCATCCCAACCGCGCCGGCTATCAGGCGATGGCCACGACCGTCGACGTTGGCTTGTTCAGCGCGACGCGGAAGAAATAGATGCCGCCGCTGTCGCGCCGCCTGATCCTGTCGCTGCCGGCGTTCGGCGGCCTGCCCAGCCTCGTCTCCTTCTTCGTCCCCGGCCTCATCCCGGGCCCGGCAAGCGCGCAGGCCGCCTACCCGACACGGCCCATCAGCCTCGTCGTGCCCTGGGCGCCGGGCGGCACGACCGACATCCTGGCCCGCATGCTGGCCGAGCCGTTGCGCCAGTCGCTCGGCCAGCCGCTGGTGGTCGAGAACAAGACCGGCGCCTCGGGCAATACCGGCTCGGCGGTCGTGGCACGGGCGGCACCGGACGGCTACACGCTGCTGTTCGGCGTGATGACGACGCATACCGCCAACGAGGCGCTGATCGCCAATCCGCCGTTTCGCGGCATCGAGGATTTCACGCCGCTGGCGCTGCTGGCCTTCGTGCTCAACACGATGGTGATCCATCCCTCGGTACCGGCCAGCAATGTCCGGGAATTCATCGACTATGCCCGCGCCAATCCGGGCAAGATCAACTACGCCTCGGCCGGCGCCGGTTCGCACAACCATCTCTGCGGCGCGCTGCTCGAGCGCCTGGCCGGCATCAAGATGGTCCATGTGCCTTATCGCGGTGGCGCGCCGGCGGTGGCCGACACGGTGGCGGGCAACACGCAACTGCTGTTCAGCGCCGGCACCCAGACGCTGGAGCATGTCCACGGCGGCCGCCTGAAGCTGCTGGGCGTCACCGAACCCAAACGCTCGCGCCTGTTGCCCGACGTGCCGACTCTCGCCGAGACGGTGCCCGGCTATGAAATGACCGTGTGGTACGCCGCGTTCGGGCCGGCCGGCATGCCAGGCGACCTCACGGCGCGGCTCAACGGCGAGATCAACCGCGCGCTGAAGCAGCCGGCGATCGAAAAACGCCTGGCCGAAATCGGCGTCGAGGTGGTGAACGACACGCCCGGGCGCATGGCCGAATTGCTGGCCACCGAGCGCACGCAGCTCACCAAGCTGATCAAGGACATGGGAATTACGGCGCAATGACGCTGGCCGAGATCGCCGAGGAAGCGCGCCTCACGCTGGGCGCCGGCCTGGTGACGGCGATGCGTTTCGATGCCGCCAGCATGACGGTGCGGCGGGTCTTCTCTTCCAACGAGGCCGCCTATCCGGTGGGTCGCAGCAAACCCAAGCGCGACACGCCCTGGGGCAAGCACGTACTGACCGAAAAGAAAGTCTTCGTCGGCGAAGGCGAAGCGGCCATCCGCGCCATGTTCGACGATGCCGAGGTGATTTTCGGCCTCGGCCAGCGCGCCATCGTCAATGTGCCGCTGCTGCAGGACGGCACCTGCATCGGCACCTTGAACGTATTGGTGCCGCGAGACTGCTGGCGGCCCGGGGAAGTGGAAATCGTGAAGCGACTGGGAGTGAAAGCCGCGACCGCCGTGACCGCGCTATGAGTTCACGCTGGGGCATCCTGGCACTCCTCTTCACGGTTCGCACCGCCCTCGGCTTTCAGTTCCAGGCGGTGGGCTCGGTCGGCGATTCGCTGAAGACGGATCTCGGCCTCAGCTACACCGAACTCGGCACCCTGATCGGCGTGTTCTTCCTGCCCGGCCTCGCGCTGGCGATTCCCGCCGGCTATGTCGGCCGCCACATGACCGACCGCCTGCTGGTGACGCTCGGCATGACAACGCTGGCGCTGGGCGGCATCGCCTGTGCGCTGGCACAGGATTTCTTCTTCATGGCGGCTGGCCGCGTCCTCAGTGGCATCGGCTTCGTCGTCGTTGCCATCTACATGGCCAAGATGGTCGCCGACTGGTTCGCTGGAAAGGAAATCGCCACCGCCATGGCCGTGCTGGTCATGAGCTGGCCCTTCGGCATCGCCATGGGCCAGATCGGACAGAGCTGGGTCGCCACGCTGTTCGGCTGGCGCCCGACTTTCGTCATCGCCGCCGTCTATTGCCTGATCGGCGCCGGCCTCGTCTTCGCACTCTATCGCCCGCCGCCCGCCGTGACCGGCGGTCCGCCAGTCGCGGCGGCGCTGACACGGCGCGAATGGATGCTGATCCTGATCGCCTCCGCCACCTGGGCTTTCTTCAACGGCGCCTATGTCGTCTATCTCAGCTTTGCGCCGCGCGTACTGGTCCAGGGCGGCTTCGGCCCGCTCGAGGCCGCCGCCGTCATCAGCCTCGCGAGCTGGGTGATGATCGTCTCGGGCGCGATCTGCGGCCAGATCGCCGACCGCAGCGGCAAGTCGGACATCATCCTCTACGGTTGCCTGGCCATCGCCATGATCGTGCTGGCCCTGCTGCCCCATGCCGGTCTCGCCGTGCCGCTCAGCCTCGCCTTTGGCCTGATCGGCATGGCGCCGGCCGGCCTCATCATGGCGCTGACCGGCCAGGCGATGGCGCCCCAACGCCGCGCCTTCGGCATGGGCGTATTCTTCAGCGGCTACTTCCTCGTGACGACACCGGCGCCGGCGATTGCCGGCTGGCTCTATGACCTGAGCGGCGATCCCTTCCAGCCGATCCTCTTCGCCATCGCCCTCTTCGGTGCGACGATCCTCGCCTATACCGCCTTCCGGGTGGCGCAGGGCCGGCGACCGGCCTAGGCTTCTGAAAAATCAGGAGGAGACGCTGCGATGGATCAGACAATGACTCCGCCTACCGTCAGCCCCGGCGTCGACTACGGTCCCGAAGAGGCCGCCATGCAGGCCTATCTGCGCGAGGGCGAGAAGCGCGCTTTCGCACTGGGCAATCGTGGCCCGATCCGCTTCACCGCCACGGGCGACCTCCATCCCGAGATCGTCGAGGCCTATTGGCGCTGCGGCTTCTACGTCTTCGAAGGCGTGCTGCGGCCCGAGGAACTGGCCGACATCGAGCACGACCTGCACGACATTCTCGACCGCCTGCCCGTGCACAAGGGGGCAACTGTCGACGCCAAGGGCCGGCCGGCGCTGGGTGCCGAGTGCAGCGGTCCGAACCTGCTGTGGTCCAAGCCGCTCGGCGATCCCTTCGGCGGCACGTCACTGGCCAATGGCCGCCACCCGGTGAAGATGTTCGAGCCCAAGGCGGCCGACGGCCTGCCCAAGGAAGTGGTCTACCTGATCCTGGGCTCGCTGCAGTTCTCCGAAGCATCGCTGCGCGTCTATGGCCATCCGCAACTCTTGGCCGTCGCGGCCGCCATCAACGGCCCCGACTTCACGCCGTTCAACGAGGCGCTGTGGATCAAGGAGCCCGGCAAGGGTGCGTCGGTCTCCTGGCACCAGGACGGCACGACCCATTGGGACAGTGCCGA
>JBBRFD010000272.1:0-5133 GCA_038224985.1 Reyranellales bacterium | reverse complement strand
CCAGGCAAAGAAGGTCGGCTCGACGGTGTTCCTGGATGCAGAGGCATTCAACAGGGCGCCGGCCAAATCGATCGACTATGCCGTCATGGAACGCACCGACAAGTGCTGGGTGGTGCCCGCCCGCTTTCGCTGGTCCGATCTCGGTACCTGGGACGCCCTGCTCGACATCGGCCAGGCCGACAGCGCCGGCAACGTCACCGAAGGCCCGGTCGAACTCGACCATGTGCGCAATTCCTACATCCGCTCCGACGGTCCGCTGACCGCCGTGATTGGCGTCGAGGAAGTCGTGGTCGTGGCCATGGGCGACGCCGTGCTGGTCGGCCATCGCGATAATCTGCCGCGGCTGAAAGACGTCGTGCAGCGCATGTCGGACAGCAAGCACAAGGCCGCCACCGAGCATGCCGTCATGCATCGCCCCTGGGGTAGCTACCAGGACATCGACCGGGGCGAGCGCTTCCGTGCCAAGCGGCTGTCGGTAAATCCCGGCGGCCGACTCAGTCTGCAGAGCCACAACCGGCGCGCCGAGCACTGGGTGGTCGTCAAAGGCATCGCCGAGGTCGTCCTCGACGGCAAGATCCTGACGCTGCACGAGAATGAATCGACCTACATCCCGATCGGCAGCACGCACCGCCTCAGCAATCCGGGCACGATCCCCCTCGAAGTGGTCGAAGTGCAGACCGGCGACTATCTCGAAGAGGATGACATCATCCGCTACGAGGACATCTACTCGCGCGTCTAGGACGGTTCGGCATGGCCCCCGCGTTCGGCGCCCATCATGAATGGGGAAGGCTGCGCGAGGTCGTGATCGGCATCTCGCCGGCCGAGGATTTCATCGTCTTCCACGAAGAGTCCCAGCGCTGGTTGCTGCCTGAAGGCGACGCCTTCTCGCGCCAACACAAAGGCCAGCGCCTGATCGACGTTGCCCGCGACCGCGCCCGGTACATCGAACGGCAGGTCGACGCACTGGCCGAACTGGTGGCACGCGAAGGCGTCGTCGTTCACCGGCCCGAACGACTGAAAGGCGAGGAGCGCACTTTCATGGCACCCAATGGCGAAGGCGCCCAGCTCTTCCCGCGCGATCCGCTGATCGTGGTCGGCAATCATGCAATCGATGCCTCGCTGCGGCTGCGCTGCCGCCAGCGCGAGCGCTACGGCCTGCGAACGCACATCCAGAGGGTGGTGCGGCAGCGCGGCGCGCGTTGGTCGAGCGTGCCACTGGGTTCACCCGCCTCGGTCGACGGTCCCTTCCTCGAAGGCGGCGACGTCCTTCTGAATGGCACCGAGGTCTATGTCGGCATGTCGGGCTGCGCCTCGGACATGGCCGGCATCGATTGGCTGCAGGCCCTGCTGGGCAAGCCCTACCGCGTCATTCCGATGGCATTGCGCTCGAACGTCCTGCATCTCGATTGCGCGCTGGGGCTTATCAGGCCGGGCCTGCTCGTCTGCTGTCCGGAGAAGCTGATCGATGGTCTGCCGATGTCGCTCCGCGGCTGGGACGCCGTCGAGGTCTCCAACGACGAAGCCAACCGGCTGGCGACCAATGGCCTGATCCTCGAAGAAGGCCGCATCGTCGTCGATGCCGACAACATCCGCGTGATCGGCGAACTGCGCCAGCGGGGTATCGACGTCATCCCACTGCCCTTCGACGGACCGATCGCGCTGGGCGGCGGCCTGCGATCCGCCCACCACCCCCTGCTGCGCGAAAGCGAACTCTAGAGTCTTTCCGACTGGAATTGACTCGCCATCGAACGAACAACAAAACTGTCATCGCGAGCGTAGCGAGGGACCTTTGCCTTGCGACCCAGCAAGGTCCCTCACTTCGTTCGGGATGACATCGCTTTTTGAATGACCATTCGTGCGTCGATCTGAGTCGAAAAGACTCTAGCCGCCCTTCTTGGGCGTACGGTCGAAGACGACCGGCTTGGGCGCGGCCGCCAGCTTCTTCAGGAAGACGACGAAGCTGCGCATCACCATGGCGAACTGGCCGATGGCGAAGCGCAGCAGCACCATCATGAAATGGCCCAACGGCATTTCGCCGCCGCGAATGAAATTGTGCCCGGCGCGCAGGAAGATCGTGGCGCAAAGAAGCGCCCAGACGAGCGTCACGCCGAAAATCGCCAGCAGGCAGGGCGCCAGCTTCGGCGACAGGATGCTGGCCAGGATCGCCGACGGCAGCGCCACCAGCAGCACCGGCATGTTGAGCGACATGCAGAGATGCAGAAGGGCAGCCAACCGGGCCGACGGCGAGATCGACCGGGTACGCAGGATGATCGGGAACATGCGCAGCGAAACGTGGCGGAAGCCGTCGACCCAGCGCTGCTGCTGGCGCAGCCAGGTCGCGGCATCGGCCGGCAGTTCGCCCGGCACCGGCACGCTGGTGATGAACAGGCCGCGCCAGCCCTTGATCCAGCCGCGATAGGTGAGATCGAGGTCCTCGGTGACGGTGTCGCCCTTCCAGCCACCGCCCGCCTCGATGGCGGCGCGCTGCCAGATGCCGCAAGTGCCGTTGAAGGGCAGCGGATGGCCGGCCCAGGAGCGCGTTGCCTGTTCGATGCCAAGATGGGCGTCGAGCGTCACCATCTGCATCTCGGTCAGGGCATTCTCATGGGCGTTGAGGAAATCGAAGCGCGCCTGCACGAAAGCCGTATTGGGTTCGGCGAAGAACGGCCGCATGCAGCGCCGCAGGAAATCGGCCGGCGGCAGGTAATCGACATCGAAGATGGCAAAGTAGTTGTGCGGCGTTTGCTGCATCGCCTCGTGCAGCGCCCCGCCCTTGTAGCCGCTGCGGTCGGTGCGCTGCAGCGCCACGACGTCGAAGCCCTTGGCGCGCAACTCGGCGGCGACCGTGCGGGCCAGGTCGGCCGTCTCGTCGGTACTGTCGTCGAGGATCTGGATATGCAGCTTGTCGCGTGGCCAGTCGAGGGCAGCGGCGGCCTCGACACCCCGGCGGACGACCGGACCTTCGTTGAAAGACGGGATCTGAACGACGACATGCGGCAGCTCGGCATCCGGCGGCAATGGCGTGGCGAGCAGCGCCTTCTCGCGCGCTAGGCCGGCCGGCCGCAGCCGCCAGTTCAGCACGACCATGTAGAGAAGGCTGCCGATGAAGGCCGCGAGCAGGAGACAGCCCGCGCCGAAGACGTAGCCAAGGATCAGGGCGAGGGCGTCGAGCGTCATCGCCGGCTCAACCGCCCGTCTTGGGTGTGCGGTTGAATTCGGACTTCTTGCCGAAGCCCGCACCGACGATGGCGCCGGCGTTGCTGAAAGCGAGATAGAGGATGAGCGCCGGTACACTCGCCACCGCCACCAGAAAGTCGCCGATACTGCCGCGCTTCATGCGCTGGAACGCTCCCCAGGTCATGACGACGAGAATACCCAGCGTCAGCAGCAGCCAGCTCCAGGCAAGGAAGCCGAAGCCCCCGGGCAGGCCGCCGTGGCCGATGGCGGAGACCACGAGCGCCACGAAGCCGACGGCCAGCACCGGGAAGATGCCCTGGCTGAGAAGCTGCAGCGTCGTCAGGACCTTGGCTTCGTCCGACCAGTCGGAGCGCCAGATCGACGGGATCAGTTTTCGCGCGACCTGGATGAAGCCCTTGGACCAGCGACTCTGCTGGGCGCGGAAATCCCCAACGCGCGCCGGCAGCTCGCCGATTACATGCGGCTCCATCATGAAGACACCGCCCCAGCCCTTGAGGTAGGTACGCAGCACGAGGTCGAGGTCCTCCGACAGCGTGTCGTGCGACCAGCCACCCGCGTCATCTACAGCGGCGCGCCGCCAGATACCGCCGGTGCCGTTGAACTGAAACGGCAGGCCGCGACGATAGCGAACGTCCTGCTCGACGGCGAAATGCGCGTCCTGCATCAGCCGCTGTGCCCGCGTCAGCCAATTGGCGCCGCCATTGCCCCATTCGATCCGCGTCTGCACGAAGGCTGCTTTCGGGGCGGCGAGCAGCCCCGCCATGGTCCGCTTCAGCCAGTCCGGCGCCGGCATGAAATCGGCATCGAACACGCCGACGTACTCGGCGTTGCTGCGCGCCAGGCCGGCCGCCAGCGCACCCGCCTTGAAGCCCGTCCGATCGACGCGATGAAGATGCTCGACATCGACACCGCGCGCGCGCAGCCGCGCCACGACATGGCGGGCGACGTCCGTCGTCAGGTCGGTGCTGTCGTCGAGAAGCTGGATGCTGAGCTTGTCGGCCGGCCAGTCGAGTGCCGCGGCAGCCTCGAGCACGCGCTCGACGACGGTCAATTCATTGAAAATCGGCAGCTGGATAAGGACGGCCGGCAGTTCGTCCGGCAAGGCCGGCAGCGCCGGATTGACCTTCGGCAACTCGAACAACCAATAGAGCAGCCACAGGTAGAAGCCCGCGACGGCAAACAGGAAGGCGAGGCACAGGAACAAGGCCAGATCGACGACAAACAGCAAGACGGCCACCCACTCAGTGATAGTGGATCGGCACTTCGAAGCAGCGGCCGTCCTCGATGTGCAGCCGGCGCGTCGCAACGTCGAAGATGCGCTCGTCATGGGTCGACAGCACGACGGCGCATTTGGCCTTCATCGCCAGATCCTTGAGCTGATCGACGACCAGCCGGCCCGAGACGCGGTCGAGAGCCGAGGTCGGCTCGTCGGCGATGATGAGGTCGGGAAGCCCGATCATGACGCGGCAGATGGCAACGCGCTGCTGCTGGCCGCCGGAGAGCTCGTCCGGCCAGGCATCTGCCTTGTCGGCCAAGCCCAGCATATCAAGCAGGTGGCGGGCGCGCGTCTCGTTCCAGGCCGGGTCGGACAACGGCGTCGTCGACACGCCGGCGATCACGTTTTGCAGGGCCGTCAGCGACGACAGCAGATTGCGCTTCTGGAACAGGAAGCGGACGCGGTTGCGCAGGGCATCGACGTCGTTGCCGGTGAGGTCGGCGACGTTCTGGCCGAGCAGCCGGAGCTGGCCCTCCGAGGGCTTGCGCATGGTGCCGAGGATGGTCAGCAGCGTCGTGTTGCCCGAGCCCGACGGCCCGGTGACGATCACCAGCTCGCCCTCGCGAATCTGCATGTTGATGTCGAACAGCACGTCGACGCGCTGCGGCCCGGCGCCGTAGTGATGATGCACGTCGATCGCCTCGACGATCGCCGGTCCC
>JBBRFD010000271.1:0-5174 GCA_038224985.1 Reyranellales bacterium | reverse complement strand
AGGCGCCGCCCTTGGCCTCGATATTGTCGCGCTTCACCGTGGCGAGAACACTGGCTGCCTGCTCACCGCCCATCACCGAGATGCGCGAGTTGGGCCACATCCAGAGGAACCGCGGGCTGTAGGAGCGGCCGCACATGCCGTAATTGCCGGCGCCGTAGCTGCCGCCAACGATCACCGTGAACTTCGGGACATTCACCGTCGCCACCGCCGTCACCATCTTGGCGCCGTCGCGGGCGATGCCGCCGGCCTCGTATTTGCGGCCGACCATGAAGCCGGTGATGTTCTGCAGGAAGATCAGCGGAATGTTGCGCTGGCCGCAGAGCTCGATGAAATGCGCTGCCTTGAGCGCCGATTCGTTGAACAGGATGCCGTTGTTGGCGACGATGCCGACGGGAAAGCCCCAGAGGCGGGCGAAGCCGGTGACGATGGTAGTGCCGTAAAGCGCCTTGAATTCGTCGAGCTCGCTGCCATCGACCAGACGGGCGATGACCTCGCGCATGTCGAAGGGCGTCTTGGCATCGGCCGGCACGACGCCGTAAAGCTCCTCGGCGGCGTATTTCGGCTCGCGCGGCTCGAGCAGCGACACCGAAGGATTCTTCTTCCAGTTCAGGTTGGCCACGATGCGCCGCGCCAAGCCCAGCGCATGGCTGTCGTTCTGCGCATAGTGATCGGCGACGCCCGAGGTGCGGGCATGAACGTCGGCGCCGCCCAGATCCTCGGCGCTGACGATCTCACCGATCGCGGCCTTCACCAGCGGCGGACCGGCGAGGAAGATCGTGCCCTGCTTGCGCACGATGATGGTCTCGTCGCTCATCGCCGGCACATAGGCGCCGCCCGCGGTGCAGGAGCCCATGACGCAGGCGATCTGCGGGATGCCCTGCGCCGACATGTTGGCCTGGTTGTAGAAGATGCGGCCGAAGTGGGTCTTGTCGGGGAAAACCTCGGGCCATTGCGGCAGGTTGGCGCCGCCCGAATCGACCATGTAGATGCAGGGCAGCCGGTTCTCCATCGCCACTTCCTGGGCGCGGAGATGCTTCTTCACCGTCATCGGATAATAGGTACCGCCCTTGGCGGTGGCGTCGTTGCAGACGATCACGCATTCGACGCCGCTGACGCGGCCGACACCGGTGATGACGCTGGCGCCCGGCGACTCGTCGTCATACATGCCCATCGCCGCCAGGGGCGAGAGCTCAAGGAAGGGCGAGCCGGGATCGATCAGCGCCCGCACGCGTTCGCGGGGCAAGAGCTTGCCGCGCGAGACGTGGCGTTTGCGCGATTCCTCGCCACCACCCAGCCGCACCTTCTCGGTGCGCCCGCGCAGATCGGCGATCAGCCCGCGCATCGCGTCGGCGTTCTTCTTGAAGGCGTCGGAGCGGGTGTCGATCAGCGAGGACAGGACAGTCATGTCCGGTCGAAACTGCCCGGACCCGCGCCCCTGTGCAAGGCGCGGCTTTCGCTAATACACGCTGTTGCTAGTAAGGCAGGGGCGGCGGCTGGGTCAGCCGCGACAGCGAGCGCCAGTTCACGCCCTGCTCGACGAAGGCGCGCTGGTCGGCCAAGGCCGTGGCAAACTCGGGATCGCGGTCGCCGCGTTCCTTCAGGACCACGTCGGTGTTATGCCGGAAAGCCGCCAGCAGCTCGGGCGACCACTGCTTGATGACGACGCCAGAGGCCCGCAGCTTTTCCAATGCCAGCGCCTGGGTATGCGGCGAACGGCTGAGCATCGAGGCGATATTGGCGCGGCAGGCCGTTTCGATCTGCACACGGTGGGAGGCCGGCAGGGCCGCCCACTTGTCCTTGCGCATGAGGAAGTCGAGCACCGCTGAAGGCTGCTGCCAGCCCGGCATGTAGTAAGGCAGGCCGAGCTTGTCGAAACCGAGGGCGGCATCCATGGCCGGCGTCGACATCTCGCCGCCATCCACCTTGCCCTGCTGGAGATGAGAGAAGAATTCGCCGGCCGACAGCGGCACCAGTTGCGCGCCCAGGCGGGCCACGATCTCGCTCGAGATATTGCCGTAGCGCAGCCGCACCCCCTTGAAGTCGGCTACGGTATTGAGATCGCTGCGGAACCAGCCGCCGCCCTTGGGGCCCTGGATGCCGCAGGGAACGCCGCGAACGCCCAGCTTGTCGTAGGCCTCGAAATGGATCTTGCCGCCGTTCCCTTCCAGCAGCCACTGGGTCATGACCGAGGGGCCGGGACCAAACGGCACGGTGCCGAACAGGCTGAAGACGGCCGACTTGGACGTGGCATAGCCTGTCCAGGTAAAGGCCGCCTCGAGGTCGCCGGCCACGATGGCGTCGAGCATATCGGGGGTTGGCGCGATGCGGCCGGGCTCGACGATCTTGATCGCCAATGCCCCGTCGGACATCTGTTTCACGGCTTTGGTGAAGGCCCGCACACCTTCGCCGGCGCCCGGCAGGTTGGGATTGAAGGCCGTCTGCATCTGCAGGACCCGACCATTCGATTTGGCCATGATGGGATCGCCGGCCCAAGCAACCGAGGTCAAGGCAACATCAGTCACGCCGCAAATCGCGGCGCCAAAAGCCAAAACGGCTAAAAATTTACGGCGCACGGTGCTTCATCCGCCGCCCTGGCTCCCCTGCCTTTTGGAGCCGCCCAAGCGGCTCGATAGAGGAAGTGAGTTTAACAGAGCCAAGCCTGGCGACAAGCAAAAGGCAGGTTTCACAGTGCCGCCAAGCCCCGACCGATGAGGATCCGCTGGACATCGCTGGTGCCCTCGTAGATCTGGCACACCCTGACGTCGCGCCAGATCTTCTCGACAGGGTAGTCGGCGACATAGCCGTAACCACCATGGATCTGGATCGCATCCGAGCAGACCTCTTCGGCCATCTCAGAGGCATATAACTTCGCCATTGCGGCCTCCGTGAGGCATGGCGCGTTGGCGTCGCGCAATGTTGCCGCATGCAGCACCATCTGCCGGGCCACGGCGATTTTGGTCGCCATGTCGGCCAGGCGGAATTGCACGGCCTGGTGGTTGATGATCTTGACCCCGAAAGCTTCCCGCTCACCGGCATAGGCGCGGGCCGCCTCGAAGGCCGCGCGGGCCATGCCGACCGCCTGGGCAGCGATCCCGATGCGTCCGACCGACAGATTGGCCAGCGCCACCCTGTAGCCGCCGCCCTCCTCGCCCAGCATGGCATCGGCGCCAACGGTGCAGTCCTCGAAGGCGATCTGGCAAGTGTCCGAGGACTTCTGGCCGAGCTTCTTCTCGACCGAGGCCACCCGGTAACCCGGTGTCTTGGTCGGCACGATGAAGCAGGAGATGCCCCGCTTGGGCGAATGGGGGTCGGTGACGGCGAACACCAGAGCCATATCGGCGCTGCGACCCGAGGTGATGAACTGCTTCACGCCGTTCAAAACCCAGCCGTTGCCACGGCGCTCGGCCCGCGTCTTGAGGTTGGAGGCGTCGGAGCCGGCATGAGGTTCGGTCAGGCAAAAGGCGCCGAGGATCTCGCCACGCGCCAGCGGCTTGAGCCAGCGTTCCTTCTGCTCGGGCGAGCCATAGGTCAGGAGCGCCGCGCAGTCTGGTGAGTTGTTGACGCTCATCACGGTGGAAAGGCCGCCATCGGCCGCGGCGATCTCCTCCAGCGCCAGCACATACGACACCATGTCAGCGCCGGCCCCGCCCCATTCCACCGGCACGGTCATGCCGAGGAAGCCGAGCTTGCCCATCTCGGTCAGCAAGGGACGCGGGATCTCTCCCGCTTCTTCCCAGGCGCGCGAATGGGGAGCCACCTGCTCCTGCGCGAAGGCGCGGGCGGTGTCGCGGATGAGGCTCTGTTCTTCGCTGAGGATCATCCCGCCCTACCAGGGAATTTCGCTGCCGTCGTAATTGATGAAGTGGCCATTCTGCGCCTGTTCCAGCCCGTCGATCACTTTCATCATGGAGGGCACGCTCTGGTCGATAGTGAGCGTCGCCTGCGCCCCACCCATGTCGGTCTGCACCCAGCCGGGATGCAGCACGACGCAGATCAGGCCCTTGGCCGCGGTGTCGATCGACAGGCCCTTCCACTCCATGTTGAGCGCCGTCTTGCTGGCGCGATAGGCATAACGGCCGTTGTCGCAATGCGTGATGCTGCCGAGCCGGCTCGAAATGGCGATCAGCTTCCTCTGTTTTGAGCGCGCAACGTGTTCGATGAAGGCCTCAGCCATCATGAGCGGCGCCAGCGTATTGACCTCGAAGGTCTGCCGCCACACGGCGGGGTCGATCTCGCCCAGCACGGTAGCCTCGCGGCCGGCGATGCCGGCATTGCAGATCAGCACGTCGATGGCTTCACCCGACAATTCCCGGGCCAGCGCCTTCACGCCGGCATAGTCGGTGACTTCGAGCTTGTGCGGCTGCACGGTGCCGCCGATCAGCTTCAGCGACGCCGGCTGGCGGGCGCAGGCAATCACCTTCCAGCCCTTGGCTGCGTATTGCCTGGTGAAGTCGAGGCCGAGGCCCCGCGCGGCGCCGGTGATCAGGACGGTGGGCATACGCTCTACTCTCTCGGTTACAAAGACTAACGGCTGGCCAGCAGGCGACTGCGCTGGCGCTGCCAGTCGCGCTCCTTGAGCGTGGCGCGCTTGTCATGCGCCTTCTTGCCCAGCGCGAGGGCGATCTCGAGCTTGGCGCGGCCCTTTTCGTTGAAATAAACCTGCAGCGGTACAACGGTGCGGCCCTGGCGCTGGATGGCGCCGATCAGCTTGTTGACCTGGGCGCGATGCAGCAGGAGCTTGCGCGGCCGACGCGGCTCGTGGTTGTTACGGTTGCCGCCGGCATATTCAGGGATGGTGGCGTTGACCAGCCAGGCTTCGTTCTCGATCGTGGTGACATAGGATTCCGCGATCGTACTGCGCCCGCCGCGCAGCGACTTGACCTCGGTGCCGGTCAAGGCAAGCCCGGCCTCGAAGGTCTCTTCGATGAAGTAGTTGTGCCGCGCCTTGCGGTTCTGGGCGACGACGGTCTGCCCAGGCTCGGGTTTCTTCGCCAATGCAGACCCGGCTAGTTGACGAGGCCGGCGTGGACCATCGCCTCGCGCACGGCCTTCTTGCTGCTGTCGGCGATCGGCACCATCGGCAGGCGCATCTCGGCGCTGCACTGGCCGATCAGCTCGGCGGCGAACTTCACCGGTCCCGGGCTGGTCTCGCAGAACATCGCCTTGTGCACCGG
>JBBRFD010000270.1:0-5203 GCA_038224985.1 Reyranellales bacterium | reverse complement strand
GAGCACCGAAGACAAATCGCGCGAGGCGATCTGCACGCTGGGCGCCAAGCTCGCCGCGCGCGGCCTCTGCCCCGGCACCTCGGGCAATATAAGCGTGCGTACCGACGATGGCTGGCTGATGTCGCCCACCAACTCGTCGCTGGGCGAACTCGATCCCGGCACGCTCTCCAGGCTCGATTCATCGGGCAAGCATGTCGCTGGCGATCCACCGACCAAGGAAGCGCTGCTGCATCGCTCGGTCTACCACGTGCGCCCCAAGGACGGCGCCATCGTTCACCTGCATTCGACACATGCCGTGGCGATCTCCTGTCTCGACCCGTCCTGCCACCACAATGCCGAGACGACGCTGCCACCGATCACGCCCTACTTCGTGATGCGCGTCGGCAAGCTGCCGCTGGTGCCCTATTTCAAGCCGGGCGATCCCAGGCTGGCCGATGCCATCCGCGAATACGCCAAGGGCCATCGCGCCGTGCTGCTGGCCAACCATGGCCCGGTCGTCGCCGGCACGTCGCTCTCGGCAGCGGCGGCCTCGATCGAGGAACTGGAAGAGACCGCCAAGCTCCATCTCCTGCTGCAGGGCCTCAAGACTCGCACCCTGTCGGATTTCCAGGTGCGCGAGATCGAAGACGCCTTCCCTTCCTGATCGGATCGTCATGCTCAAGCTCGCCGCCAACCTCTCCTGGATCTACCAGGAAGTGCCCTTCATGCATCGCTTCGCCGCAGCAGCGGAGCATGGCTTCAAAGCGGTCGAGATTCTCTTTCCCTACGAGGCGCCGGCAGCCGACATCGCTGCCGAGCTCAAAAAGCACAAGCTGACGCAGGCACTGTTTAATCTGCCGCCGGGTGATTGGGCCAAGGGCGAGCGTGGTCTCGCCGCCCTGCCCGGCCGCGAGGCCGAATTTGCTGCAGCGCTGGAGAAGGCCCTCGACTACGCCAAGGTTCTCGAGTGCCGCACATTGCATGTCATGTCCGGCATGATCGCGCCCGGTGCGGATACAGCCGCGATGAATCGCACTTTCATCTCGAACCTGAAGATGGCCTGCGACCGCACGGCCAAGAGCGGGCTGACGCTGGTGATGGAGCCGATCAACCATCGCGACATTCCCGGCTACTTCACCAACACCACGGATCAAGTGAAGAAAATAATCGAGGACGTCGGCGCCCCGCATCTCAAGCTGCAGCTCGACCTCTATCATATGCAGGTGACGGAGGGAGACCTTCAGCGGCGCACCGAGAAGCTCTTGCCGATCACCGCGCATGTGCAGGTCGCCGGCAACCCCGACCGCAACGAGCCGGACGTCGGCGAGACCAATCACCTCTACATGCTCGATGTGCTCGACCGGCTCGGATTTCAGGGTTACGTCGGGTTGGAGTACAAGCCCAAAACCACAACCGCCGCCGGCCTCGGCTGGGCGCGCAAATACGGCATCGAGGTCTGAACGCCATGGCCGACAAGAACACGCCCGCCGTCGCTTTCGTCGGGCTGGGCTCGATGGGGCTCGGCATGGCGAAGAACCTGCTGAAACACGGCCATCGCGTCGTCGGCGTCGATCCGAGCGCCGCCGCGCGCGAGGCCTTCACCGCCGCCGGCGGCACCATCGCTGCGACGCCGGCTGCAGCCGCCGCGACGGCCGACGTCGTGATCGTCGCGGTCGTGAACGCCCAACAGGTCGAGACCGTGCTGTTCGGTGACGGCGGCGCGGTCTCCGCGCTGCGCAAGGGCGCTCTCGTCATGCAATGCGCCACCTGCCCCGCTGCTTTCGTGCGCAAGCTCGACGAGCGGCTCAAGGCCAGCGGCCACGCATTGCTTGACGCCCCGATGTCGGGCGGCCGCGCCCGCGCCGAGTCGGGTGAACTCACTTTCATGGCCTCGGGCGCGCCGGCGGTCTTTGCAACAGCCGAATCGATTCTCGCGGCGACCTCGGCCAAGGTCTTTCGCTTGGGCGACGCCGCGGGCATCGGCTCGCTGGTCAAGACGGTGAACCAGCTCCTGGCGGGCGTGCATATCGCCACCGCGGCCGAAGCCATGGCGCTGGCCGCCAAGGCTGGTGCCGATACGCGCGCGGTCTATGAGGTGATCTCGGCCAGCGCCGGCAATTCCTGGATGTTCGGCAATCGCGTGCCGCATATGCTGGACGACGATTATTCGCCGCTCTCCGCCGTCGAGATCTTCGTCAAGGATTTGGGCCTCGTGCTCGATACCGGCCATGAGCTGCGCCTGCCTCTGCCGCTGGCCGCCGCCGCCCACCAGCTCTTCATCGCCGCCGCCGGCGCAGGGCATGGCCGGCTCGACGATTCAGCCGTCGTGAAGGTCTACGAAGCCGCGGGTGACTTCAAAGTGTCGTCGCCGAAGCGGTAGACTGAGCCATGCGCCGTCAACGCTTCACCAAGATCGTCGCCACCCTCGGGCCCGCCACCGCGACCATCGAGCGCCTGCGCACCCTGTTCGAGGCCGGCGCCGATGTTTTCCGCCTCAACTTCAGCCACGGCTCGCATGACGACCACCGCCAACGCGTCGAGATGCTTCGCGCGCTGGAGACCGAGTACAAGCACCCCATCGCCATCCTGATGGATCTGCAGGGCCCCAAGCTCAGGCTCGGCACCTTCGCCAAGGGGCCGATGGAGTTGAAGAAGGGCCAGAAGCTGCGCTTCGACATGGACCCGGCACCGGGCACCGCAAAGCGCATCCCGCTCCTTCATCCGGAGATCTTCAGAGCGGCCCAGCCAGGCGGTCTGCTGCTGATCGACGACGGCAAGGTGCGCCTCAAGATCACCGCGCACGACACTGGTACCATCGACACCGAAGTCGAAGTCGCGGGCACCATCAGCGACCGCAAGGGCGTGAACTTGCCCAACCTCGTTATCCCGCTGTCGCCGATGACGACCAAGGACCGCAAGGACCTCGACTACGGCTTGTCGCTGGGTGTCGACTGGGTAGCTCTCAGCTTCGTTCAGCGCGCCGACGACATGGCCGAGCTCAAGAAGCTGGTCGCCGGCCGCGCCGCCGTCATGGCCAAGCTGGAGAAGCCCGCCGCCATCGATCACCTCGACGAGATCATCGAGCAGAGCGACGGCATCATGGTGGCGCGTGGCGATCTTGGCGTGGAGATGCCGCCGGAGGCCGTGCCGCCCCTGCAGAAGCGCATCCTGGCGGCGTGCCGCGTGCTCGGCCGGCCGGCCATCGTGGCCACGCAGATGCTGGAATCGATGGTCCATTCGCCGACGCCGACGCGGGCCGAGGCATCGGATGTCGCCACCGCCGTCTATGACGGCGCCGATGCGGTGATGCTGTCGGCCGAATCAGCCTCGGGCGACTATCCGATCGAGGCCGTCACCATCATGGACCGCATCATCCGCGCCGCCGAAGGCGATCCGCTCTACCGCCGCCTGATGGATGCGAGCCGCCGCGAGCCCGAGGCGACCACCGCCGACGCCATCAGCGCCGCCGCCCGGCAGTGCGCCCAGACGCTCTCTGCCGCCGCCATCGTCACCTATACCAATACCGGCTCGACGACCCTGCGCTCGGCCCGCGAGCGGCCCCATGTGCCAATCCTCTGCCTCACGCCCAATCCCGATACCGCCCGGCGCATGACCCTCGCATGGGGCGTGCATCCTGTTCACACAGAGGACGCGCATAACTTCGCCGACATGGTGGCCCGCGCTGTCCGCGTCGCCCGCCAGGAAAAGATCGCTGAAAAAGGCCAGCGCCTCGTGATCACGGCGGGCGTCCCTTTCGGCACGCCGGGTGCCACCAACATCTTGAGAATTGCCTATGTGTGAGGGGAAAGTCCGGGGATGGACCTAAAGGTTCCCCCGTAACCTTTCACATGAACATGCCCCAACACGCCCCCTTGCAAGCTTCGGTGGCCGTCAGGCGCCGCGCCAAGTCGGCCCTGAACTGGGTGGATTTCCTGGTTATCGCCGCCACTGTCCTGACCTTCGTGGTCGTGGTCATTGCCAACAACCCGCATTCCCGGCGCCTCAGCAACTCGTGGCTGCTCAAGGACACCTTGGTCCAGACCGGTCAGCTCCAGGACGTGAACAGCGACCTCGTGAAGGCCCGTGTTAAAGTCGCCTTAGGCGGCTAGTCTTTCGGCCGCTTGTCGATCACCCGGCGGGCCTTGCCCATCGAGCGTTCGACACCGCCGGGGGCCATGATCTCGATCTCGGCCGACAGGCCGCACATGCCCTTGAGGCGCCGCGACAGGTCCTCCGTCGAGCGGCCCAGCGCCTCGCCCTCCAGCATCACCCGCGCCTCTACCCGCACCAGCAGGTCGTCCAGCGCCCCGGTCCGCGACAGCTCGATCACATAGTGCCCCGTCAACACGGGATCGCGCAGGATCTGCTCCTCGACCTGGCTCGGGAACAGGTTCACGCCGCGCACGATCAGCATGTCGTCGCTGCGCCCGGTGATCTTGGCCATCCGCCGCATGACCGTGCGCGAACCCGGCAACAGCCGCGTGAGATCGCGCGTGCGGTAGCGGATGACCGGCATCGCCTCCTTGGTCAGCGTGGTGAAGACCAGCTCGCCCGGCTCGCCATCGGCCACCGGTAGCCCAGTCTCGCGATCGACGATCTCGGGATAGAAATGATCCTCCCAGATCGTCGGGCCGTCCTTGGTCTCGATGAATTCGCAGGCCACGCCCGGCCCCATGACTTCGCTCAGGCCATAGATATCGACGGCGTCGATGCCAAGCCGCCGCTCGATCTCCACCCGCATGCCCTCGGTCCAGGGCTCGGCGCCGAAGATACCGATGCGCAAGGCAGTCCGGCGCGGGTCGATGCCCTGGCGTTCGAACTCGTCGGCGATGGCCAACATATAGGATGGCGTCATCAGACAGACCCGCGCGCCGAATTCGACGATCAACTGAACCTGCCGCTCGCCGAAGCCGCCCGACATCGGCACCACGGTGCAACCCAGCCGCTCGGCACCGTAATGCGCGCCGAGGCCACCGGTGAAGAGGCCGTAGCCATAGGCGTTATGGATGATGTCGCCCGGCCGGGCGCCGCCGGCGTAAAGCGAGCGCGCCATCAGCTCGCTCCACATCGCGATATCGGCTGCGGAATAACCGACAACCGTCGGCCGACCGGTCGTGCCGCTCGAGGCATGTAGGCGTACACAGCGCTCGCGCGGGATCGCCAGCATGCCGAAGGGATAGGCGTCGCGCAGGTCGCTCTTGGCCGTGAAGGGAAAGCGCCGGAG
>JBBRFD010000269.1:0-5229 GCA_038224985.1 Reyranellales bacterium | reverse complement strand
CCAGTGGCAAGCCCCGCCGAACAGCAGGCACTGGCTGGCCGCGAATTCACGACCGTCGCACGCTACCTCGGCCAGGCTGGCGACTACGAACGCACGCGGCCCTTCCTGCTGCGTCTCGCCCGCCTCGTGACCGCGCCGGGCGAGGTCTCGCTGCTGGCACAGCTCGCCGTCGAGCTGCGCCGCCCCGATGTCGCCGTCACCATCGCCCGACGCGGCGTCGAGAACGGCGTGACGCTCCTCGAGACGTCCTTCCCCGTTGTAGAGCTTGGCGCCACCGGCTCGATCGAACGTGCGCTGGCACTGGGCCTATCTCGGCAGGAGAGCTCGTTCAATGCCGGCGCCGTGTCATCCTCGGGCGCACTCGGCATGATGCAGCTGCTGCCCGCCACGGCCCGCGAGGTTGCCGGTCGCATGAGCGTACCCTTCATCCAGGACAAGCTGACGCGCGATCCCGCCTACAACGTGTCGTTGGGCAGTCAGTATCTCGCCGAGACGCTGCAGCGCTTTGGCGGTTCCTACGAACTGGCGCTGGCTGGCTACAACGCCGGCCCCAATCGCGTGGCGCGTTGGCTGGAGAGCATGGGCGATCCGCGTGCCGGCAAGGTCGACATGATCGACTGGATCGAAATGATCCCGTTCCGCGAGACGCGGAACTACGTGCAGCGCGTCATGGAAGGCGTCGGCGTCTATCGCGAGCGCCTCAAGGGCGAGTTCCGCACCGTGCCGCCGGCGCTGGGAAAGCCATAGGGAAACCTTAGCTCTCGACGCGCACCTTGTCGGCTTCGTTATCCACCACGACGTAGTTGTCGTAATAGGTGACCGTGGGTTTGCCGCCGAAGGCCGCCTCGACGCGCTTTTCCCATTCCGGCGTGTACCAGGCCCGCGCGGCGGCCTCCGATTCCCAGAGATAGACGCCGCCGCCACCGCTTTCACCGTTAAGGTAATATTTGCGGATCAGGCCCTTGGCCTTGAGCGCGCTATAGGTTGGCGCGGTTTGGGTGGCCGAGGCAACGGCCTCGTCACGGCTGCGCTTGGGCATGGGAATTTGAACGATGGCGACGAACATGCCAGTTAGCCTAACCATGTCGTTCCCCGGGAGCAAACCATGATCACCAATACCGAGATCTGCGTCTTCGACGCCTATGGCACGTTGTTCGACTTCAATTCGGCAGTCGCACGGCACGCCGTCTCGGTCGGGGCGAAGGCAACCGGGCTGTCGGAAATGTGGCGAAGCAAGCAGATCCAGTACACCTGGCTGCGCAATGGCATGGCGGCCTACGCGCCCTTCTGGCAGGTCACGGGCCAGGCGCTCGATCATTGCCTCGCCGCCCATGGCATTGCCGACGCTGAGCTGCGCGACAAACTGATGAGCGCCTATCTCAAGCTCGACGCCTTTCCTGAAGTGCCGGCTCTGATCGCGGCCCTGCAAAAGGCCGGCATCCGGCTCGCCATCCTGTCCAACGGCAACCGCGAGATGCTCGATCCCATGGTGGCGGCCTCCGGTCTCGCCTTCGAGGCCGTGCTGAGCGTCGATGCCGTCGGCGTCTTCAAGCCCGACGCCCGCGTCTACGAGCTGGTCGAAAAGCGCTGCGGCGTGAAGCCCGCCAATGTCTGCTTCCTGTCGTCCAATTGCTGGGACGCGCATGGCGCCGCGCATTTCGGCTTCAAGACAGTATGGATCAACCGCGCCGGCGCGCCCGACGACGGGCTGCCGGGCAAGCCGGTGGCCCAGATCCGCGATCTCTCCTTCCTTCCGTCCCTGCTGGGTATTTCCTGATGTCCTCGCTGCCGACATTTGCCGACGTTCAAGCCGCCGCCCGCCGCCTCACCGGCATCACCATCCGCACGCCACTGCTCGAGAATGCGCGCGTCAACGCCAGGCTCGGCGGCCGCCTCTTCATCAAGGCCGAGTGCCTGCAGCGCACCGGCTCGTTCAAGCTGCGCGGCGCCTATAATTTCCTTGCCTCGATGACCGAGGAGGAGCGCAAGAAGGGCGCGGTCGGCTGGTCGTCGGGCAACCATGCCCAAGGCCTGGCCGAAGCCGCGCGCCTGATCGGCATGAAGGCCACCGTCGTCATGCCGGCCGATGCGCCGGCGCTGAAGGTTGCCAATACGAAAGCTTCCGGCGCCGAGGTCGTGCTCTACGACCGCGTCAAGGACAGCCGCGAGGATATCGGCATGGCCATCGCGGCCAAAACCGGCGCCGCCGTCGTGCCGCCCTACGATCATCCGTGGATCCTGACCGGCCAAGGCACCACCGGCCTCGAGATCGTCGAGCAGGCAAAGGAAGCCGGCGTGACCCTCGACGCCGTGGCGGCACCCTGCTCCGGCGGCGGCCTCTCGACCGGCATCGCGCTCGCGGTGAAGGGCCTCAGCCCCTCGACCAGCATCCATGCCGGCGAGCCGGCGGGCTTCGACGACCTCGCGCGCTCGCTGGTTTCCGGCAAGCGGGAGAAGAACGAGAAGCTTTCGGGCTCGATCTGCGACGCCCTGCTGGCGCCAACGCCGGGCGAAGTGACTTTCGCGCTGGCCAAACAGGTCCTCGGCCCCGGCCTCGTCGTCACCGACGAGGAAGTGCTCGACGCCATGGAACTGGCCTTCCGCGAGTTCAAGATCGTGGTCGAGCCGGGTGGCGCCGTGGCGCTGGCGGCAGCCCTCACCGGCAAGCTGCCGGTCAAGGGCCGCAACGTCGCCGTCGTCTGCTCCGGCGGCAACGTCGATCACGCCACCTTCATGCGCGCCCTGCAACGGCACAAGCCGGCCTAGCACATGGTCCAGTCACATCGCCGGCAGCGCGAACGGCGGATCCTCGGAATCGTCGTCCTGAGCAGCGCCGCCGTCAGCGCGGTCTTCGGCTATCGCATCTCGCCCGACGAGGCACATCGCTGGGAATCGGTGCTGCAAAGCGTGCTGAGTTCCGTCTTGATCACCGCGCCCGTCGTGCTGTTCGAGATCCAGAGCGCGCGCGTTGCCTTCTTGAGGCGAATGCGCCGCCTGCCGCTGGTCGTCTTTTTCGCCATCAAGGTGGCGATCTATCTGGCCATCATCGTCGGTGGCATTGTCCTGGCCCGCGTCATCGCCTCACCCTTCACGACGTCCGTGCAGGCATTCGAAGATACTTTCCGCAACGCTTTCATCTTCAGCATCTTCATGGCCGTGTTCGGCAACCTCACGTATGAACTGGGCAGCCTGCTGGGTTTCGGCACACTGAAGAACTTCCTGACCGGCCGCTACGTGCAGCCGCGCCGCGAGGAGCGTGTCTTCCTGCTGATCGACATGAAGGACTCGACGGGCCTCGCCGAGCGACTGGGCCCGGTCCGCTTCCACGAATTGCTGAATGCCTTTTTCCGCAACATCGCCGATGCCGCGCTCGAATGCGATGCCGAGATCCACAAATACGTGGGCGACGAGGCGATCCTGACCTGGCTCAGCGGCGGCGCGCTGGGCGATTGCCTCGCCTGTCCCTTCATCGCCATCGACCGCATCGCCGACCACGGCGACGAATACCGCAAGCGCTTCGGCGCCGTGCCGACGTTCCGCGCCTCGCTCCATTGCGGCGAGATCGTCGCGGGCGAAATGGGCGATATCCGCCGCGAGATCGCCTATGTCGGCGACACGCTCAATGTGGCGGCGCGCCTGTTGGAGCATGCCAAGACGACCGGCCACGATGTGCTTGTCTCGGCCGATATGCTGGCGCAGGCGCCGCTGCCTGCCGACCTGCGCGCCGAACCCTTGCCCGACCTGGCTGTGCGCGGCCGGGCCGCGCCGCTCGCGATTGCGGCGCTGTCGCGCGTCTAGACCGTTGCCTTGGCCGGCTTCGCCGACGGTGCCCTGCGCCAGTCGAGGATGCTGCCGAGGATGCCCTTGGGCAGGAAGATGATGAATACGACCAGCAGTACGCCGTAGACCAGATTGTCATAACCGACCGCTTTGGTGCCGAAGCCGATGCGCAGTACCTCGGCCAGCATGATGGTGATGATGGCGCCCACTGTCGGTCCCAATGAGACGTAGATTCCACCCACGACCACCGCGAAGACCATCTGCAACGACACCGAAATGCCGCTCACCGTGTCGGGCGAGATGAACATCTGGTACTGGCAGTAGAGTGCGCCAGACAGCGCCGTCATCAGGGCACTGATCACCGTGATCTTGAGCTTCTGGTAGGTGACGTTGACGCCGGCGGCGGCGGCGGCGTCCTCGTCCTCCGAGATCGCCTCCATGGCGTAGCGATCCATGCTGCGGTCGACCCAGCGCCAGATCAGCAATCCCACGACCCAGACGCCGAGCGCGATCAGGTACCAGACGATTTTGTCGTCGAACTGCAGGGCGATGAAGTGACTGCCCTTGGTGCGCTCGGGTGTGTAGCCCAGCGAGCCGCCGGTATGATCGCGCGTGGCGGTGATGACCTGCAGCACGATGCCCGAGAGTGCGAGCGTGACCAGCACGAAGTAGTGGCCGGTGATGCGGAAGCGGAAGCAGGGATAGGCAACGACGACCGCCAGCACACCGGCACAGACCAACGCGATCGGAATGCCAAGCCAGGGCGAGAGCCCCCAATGGTTCCACAACAGCGCCGTCACATAGGCGCCAACGCCCATGAAGCCACCATGGCCCAGCGACACCAGGCCGAAGCGGCCCATCATCGACCACGACGTATAGGCGAAGGACCAGATCAGGATCAGAATCAGGATATGCAGGTGATAGGAGTCGCGATAGACGAAGGGCAGAGCCACCAGCGCCGCCAGCCCGACAGCCCAGGCGATGCGCCCGTTCACGGCCGAGGCAATCATGACCGCCTCGCCAGGAGACCGGCGGGCCTTATGAACATCATGGCGATGAAGAAGGCGAAGGCCAGCACATAACCCCATTCGAGGTCGGAGAAGAGGCCACCCAGCGAGATGATCTCGGCGAACAGGAAGGCGGCCACGAAGCCGCCGACGAAATTTCCCAGCCCGCCCAGTACGCAGATCAGGAAGGTGATCGGGCCGAAGGACAGGCCGACGAAGGGATGGACGTCGTATTGCAGCACCAACAGGCAGGAAGCGAGGCCCGCGAGCGCGCCGCCCAGCGCCGAGGTCACGACATAGATGCGCTTGGTGTCGACGCCCATCAACGCCATGATCTGGCGGTCCTGCGCGATGGCACGGATCGCCGTGCCGGTATAGGTCCGCGTCATGAAGAGATAGACCGCGACCATGCCGACCAGCGCCGCCCCGAACGCCAGCAGGC
>JBBRFD010000268.1:0-5336 GCA_038224985.1 Reyranellales bacterium | reverse complement strand
AAAGAAATTCGCAAACAGCGAGAGGCCGTCGAGGCCGAGCTTGCTGAAGTCGACCGTGACGACGCCCTGAAGTTTGCCCTGGTAGACCGTGCCGGTGCGCGTGCCGCCATCGACATTGGACAGCAGGTCGGCGGTATATTCGAGGCCGAGCAGGATGCCGCGCTCGCCCAGCCATTTGCGGCCACCGCCGGGATCGCCCTTGCCGGGCAGGCTGGAGCCGATGGACGGTTTGGGCAGGAAATTGTCGTCGAGTTCCGTCCACCAGAGCTGGGCCGAAGCGGGGGAGGCGCCCAGGAAACCCGCGCCCGCGAGGCCTGCCGCCAGAAGGATCGATCGTACAAGCCGCATCTTGTTCCCATGTGGGGCCTCAGCCGATCGCGCGGACCTCGCGCACGCGGCCGGTTTCATCGCCAGTATAACCAGTTCCATTAAGACTTCGTGAGTGTGCTCGCCAGGACTGGGCGCCGGACCGGAATCGCGAGGTCAATTGACAGAAGCTACGCCCCCCCGGCAGCTTGGCGGCTCATCGAGTTCCGGCAAACCGCGCCGGAAATTCAACGCCAGCATCAGGAGACAGGCGTGAGTCACGTCGCGCCCATGCGAGCGCTCAATCGGCCCCAGCCGGCGGTTAACGTCGAGCGGCGGCCCGATGGCGTGCTCATTTTGTCGGCGCCGCGCAGTCTGCCGCCCCATCTGCCGCTGATCATCGACCGCCTGTGGAGCGCCGCTGAACGCCGCCCCGATGTCGCGTTCCTGGCCCAGCGCCGGAGCCCCGACAGGGCCTGGCAGCGTCTGACCTACGCCGAAGCCTGGGCCAAGACGGGCGCCGTCGCCTCCTGGCTGATCGCGCAGGGATTCGGACCGCAAGGTAAACCGGTCGCGATCCTGTCGGATAACAGCCTGGAGAACGCGCTCTTCCTGTTCGGCGCGTTGCGCGCCGGCGTGCTGGTGGCGCCAATCTCGCCCAACTATTCCTTGTCGGCCGATTTCGCGCGGCTCGATCATGCGCTGCAGACCGTCGAACCGGCACTGGTCTTCGCCCAGGACTCTTCTGCTTACGGCGCGGCCCTCGATCGCGCCGCAGCGCGCGGCGCGCGGATCGTTACCGCCGACGGCCAGTACCCGGGCGGGCGCGGCATCGCCTTTGCCGCTCTTACCTCCTGTTCGGTCGACGCCTCGGTGGCCGAGCGCCGCCTGCATATCGATGCCGATACGCCGGCCAAGATCCTCTTCACCTCGGGCTCGACCGGCTTGTCGAAGGGCGTGCTCAATACCCACGGCAATCTTGCCGCCGGCGCCGAGATGATCCGCATGGTCGGCGAACCGCTCGACGAGAACCGCGTCGGCGTGTCGCTCGACTGGCTGCCCTGGCATCATACCTGGGGCGGCAATGCCAATCTCAACTCCGTCGTGCGCAATGCCAGCTCGCTCTATATCGACGGCGGCCGGCCAATTCCGGGCCGCTTCGAAGAGACGCTGGAGAACCTGCGCGAGCTGTCGCCGGGTCATTTCGGCTCGGTGCCGGCGGCCTATCCGTTGCTGCTCGAAGCGCTGGAACGCGATGCCGATTTGCGGGAAAAATTCTTCAAGAACATGCGCGGTCTCGGCTATGGCGGCGCGCTGCTGCCGCAGGAAAGCTTCGACCGACTGCAGAACGTCGCGACGGAGCAGTTGAAGGAGCGCCTGCCCTTCGGCTGCGGCTGGGGCATGACGGAAACCACCAGCACCGGGTTGATGGTCTATTGGAACGTCGACCGTGCCGGGCTGCTCGGCCTGCCGCAGCCCGGCATGACGGCCAAGCTGGTGCCGGCGGGCGACCGCTACGAGCTGCGCGTCAAGGGCGCCAATATCATGCCGGGCTATTACCGGCGGCCCGACGCCAATGCCGAGGCCTTTGACGAGGAAGGCTTTTTCAAAACAGGCGATGCGGCGCGCTGGGTCGACGAGAGCTGGCCCGAAGCAGGCATCGCCTTCGCCGGCCGCGTCGCCGAGGAATTCAAGCTGGCATCGGGCACCTGGGTGCGCGCCACGACCCTGCGCACGCAGCTGATCGACGCGCTGCAGCCCTTTGTGCGCGACGTGGTGATCGCCGCCCCCGACCGGCCGTGGCTGGGCGCGCTGGTCTGGCTCGATGTTTCTGCCTGCACCGGCGACTGGCGGGCCGATCTCGTCCGGCTGCTGGACCGCTTCAATGCAGGGGCAGGCGGGTCGAGCATGCGGGTGAGGCGCCTGCTGCCGCTCGATGAAGCACCGTCGGTGGCGGCGGGTGAAGTCACCGACAAGCGCTCGATCAACACGCGGCGCGTGCTGGAACGGCGCGCCGCTGACGTGGCGCGACTCTATGCCGAGCCGGCCGATCGCCAAGTCATCGCCTGATGGGGGCGGGTCCCCGTGGACGTCGCCTTGCGACCCTGCCTACAGTGCGCCGATAAAGAACGGCTCAACGCCGTCAGACCCGGGAGGGACATCAATGACGTCGACACCTCGTCTCCGTCTGCTGGAGAGCACCGTCGCGCTGGCCGTCGCCGTCGCGAGCTTTGCCGCCGTGAACTTCGTCGCCAGCCCCGCGCTGGCCCAGAAGCAGGGCGGCAGCCTGACCCTCGGGCTCGAGCTCGACATTCCGGGCTTCGATCCGCTGAAGGTCGGCGTCTACGATACCGCGGCGAATATTGCCGCCAGCCTGATCCTCGAGACGCTGGTCAAGCTCGACGACACCGGCAAGGCCAAGCCCAGTCTTGCACTGTCGTGGACCAGCTCCGACGACTTCAGGATCTGGACTTTCAAGCTCAGGCCCGACGTCAAGTTCCATGACGGCACGCCGTTCAACGCCGCCGCGGTGGCGTGGAACTTCGCCCGCCAGAAGGACCCGAAGAACAATTGCCGTTGCGCCTTCTATATCGCCAATATCCTCAGCGTCGAAGCCAAGGACGAATTGACGGCGGTTTATACCCTCAAGGATCCGGCGGTGGCTTTTCCCTCGATGCTGACGCGGCCCGACCAGAACAGCACGATCCACTCGCCGGCGGCGATCCAGGCCAAGGGCGACGACTACAACCGCAATCCCGTCGGCACCGGACCCTTCGTCGTGAAGTCTTGGACAGCAGGCGATCGCATGGTGGTGGAGCGCAATCCCGCCTACTGGAACAAGGGCAAACCCCACCTCGACCGCGTGGTGCTGCGGCCGCTGCCCGATTCGCAATCGCGCTTTGCCAGCCTGAAGTCTGGTGAGACCGACGTGGTGTGGGCCGACGAGTTCGAACCCGACAACATCGGGCGGGCGCAAAAGGATGCGACGCTGCAGGTGCTTTCCTATGCCGGCTCGGGAGCCGCGGTGAACGCCATCAACACCAAGGTGCCGCCGCTCGACGATGTGCGCGTGCGCCAGGCGCTGGTCATGGCGCTCGATCGCAAGAAGATGTCGCAGGCGCTGACCAATGGCCTCGCCCGTACCGCCAGCAATCCCTATGGCGACGGCTCGTGGGTCAAGTGCAAGGACGACGGCGCCCTGCCCGAGGACGTCAACAAGGCCAAGGCGCTGATCAAGGACTACGGCAAGCCGGTGGCGTTCAAGATGCTGTTCACCGCGACGCCGCGCGGCCGCGCCAACGGCCAGATCTTCCAGCAGCTCTGGAAGAACATCGGCGTCGACATGGAGATCGAGCAGGTCGACCAGGCGACGTTCCCGCCACGCGCCTTCCAGCGCAAGTTCGACATCATCGGCTGGCGGATCGTCGATTTCCCCGATCCGGACATCCAGATGTTCGCCAACTTCTACAGCAAGAGCCCGGTCAATCTCGCGAACTTCACCGACCCCGAGCTCGACAAGGCGCTCGAGCGGGCGCGGGTCACGCCGGACGAGGCCAAGCGGACCGAGGATTACTGCGCCGCCAGCCGCATCATCAACCAGCAGGCGACCTGGTTCTGGACCTTCCAGAACACCTACTACGCCGTCGCCAAGGCCAGGGTGAAGGGCGTCGCCAAGCTCTACGGCGGCGTGATCGACGTCTCCGGAGCCTGGCTCGATTAGGAATCTGGCTGGATTAAGCCTGGCTGTGAAGGCGCTTCGCGTCATCCCGAGAGCGCGCGCCGGGCGCGCCTCGAAGGCTGAGTAGTTCCATGGCCAGGTTCATCGGCCGGCGGCTCCTCTATCTGCTGCCGGTCCTGCTCGCCGTCACGATGCTCACCTTCCTGATCGCCTCGCTGCTGCCGGGCGATCTCGCCTATACGATGCTGGGCGATCAGGCGACGCCGGAGAAAGTGGCGGCGCTGCGTGCGCAGATGGGTCTCGATCTGCCGATCTGGCAGCGCTACCTGCACTGGCTCTGGGGCGTGCTGCACGGCGATCTCGGCCGCTCCTTCCGCACCGGCGAAACCGTGCTCGCCGCGGTCACCGACCGCCTGCCGGTATCGCTCGAGCTGATGGTGCTCGCCGAGGCGCTGGGTCTGCTGATCGCCATTCCGCTCGCCATCTTCTGTGCGGTGAAGAACGGCAGCGCGCTCGACCGCTTCCTGACCGGCCTGGCCTTCGGCAAGCTGTCGCTGCCGCCGTTCCTGGTGGCGATCCTGCTGATCTATCTCTTCGCCGTCGAACTCAACCTGCTGCCGGCCACCGGCTGGGTGCCCTTTGCCGAGGATCCGGTCGCCAATCTGCGCTCCTTCGTCCTGCCGGCGGTCACGCTCGCTTTCGCCGAATGGCCGGTGCTGATGCGCGTGCTGCGCTCCGACATGATCGCCACCCTGCAGGAAGACTACATCGCCATGGCCAAGGCCAAGGGCCTGCGGCCGGCGCGCATCCTGCTGGTCCATGCGCTGAAGCCCTCGTCGCTCACCCTGGTGACGGTGACCGGCATCAATATCGGCCGGCTGATCGGCGGCGCGCTGATCATCGAGACCATCTTCGCCATACCCGGCATCGGCCGTCTGCTGGTGGGCGCCATCTACGCCCGCGACTTCATCATCCTGCAGGGTGTCGTGCTGTTCGTCGCGGTGGGCTTCGTCATGGTCAACTTCGTCGTCGACATGCTCTACGCCGTGCTCGATCCCAGGATCCGCCATGGCCGCGCTTGATGTAGGTCGAGATCGAGGTGGCGGCATCGACACCGCGGCCGTCGCCCCGATCCGCCGCGGGCGGCGGCTGGGGGCGTTGTTCATTGCCGCGGTGGCGTGGATCGCGCTGATCACGCTGGCCGCGATCTTCGCCGGCATCCTGCCGATGCCCAGTCCGACGGATATCGACATGCTGGGCAAACGCGCCCCGCCCAGCGCCGAGCATTGGCTGGGCAACGACCATCTCGGCCGCGATGTGCTGGCGCGCCTGATCCATGGCGCCCGCGTCT
>JBBRFD010000267.1:0-5391 GCA_038224985.1 Reyranellales bacterium | reverse complement strand
AGGTCGCTACGCGTAATCGCCAATGCCATGAAGAGGCTCCCTCGCGATACCATCGCTCCAGGGAATCACATCCTCATCTCAATGCCGATTCACATCCGAGTCATTAGTTCTGACGGTTGGTATTATATCGCGCTCAGCAGTAAGAGGTGAGAGGATGCTGATGTTAAGCGCGATGCGATGATCGCCACACAAATAGGTCACGACAGCCGTTCGATGGACGCTGTCAACGCTTTGAACGGTCCATGAGATTTTCATGTAACAGCACCATTGCGCGTTCCCGTCGCGATCCAAACGATGTTGGCATCTCCGGTAATGGAACTACCGCCCGCGCCACCCGCACTACCTGTATAGTTGCCGGACACGCCAGAAGAACCGGCCATACCGTAGGCACCGCCATTGCCGCCATTACCCGCAGGACCTGGGCCAGCGGTATCCCCCGCTCCACCAATACCGGCAGCGCTGGATGTGCCTGCCGTTCCAGCAGTTCCAGCCGATGCGCCACCTGTCGTCAATCCTCCAGAGCCCAGCGCCCCTCCATTGACGCCTTGTCCACCGCCGCCACCACCGCCGCCATAGTCACCGATGAGGCAACACGCAATTACCTCATAAATGCCGCCACCCCCACCACCCCCGCCGCCGCCGCGAATGGCACCGGCCACATTATCAATCTTGAATGCATAGCCAGAGACGCCCCCCGCACTGAGTGCCGTTCCTCCTGGCGCACCAGTGGTTCCATTACCAATGCCTGTCTGGCCGCCCATGCCGGCCGCGCCACCCATGCCACTGACTATGCCATTGTTGATTAATATGACGACGACGCCCGCAGGCCACGATCCCGGCACCAATGCGGGGGTAGCCGTGGAGGTCGAGCCGACAGTAACGCCTGCATTGATCGTGATCGTGCAATCGCCAGAGCCACTGTAGCCTGCACTGTTCGCGAAGGTCCGCAGATTCATATTCATCTGGTTGGACGAGACGGCGACGAGAAACGGCGGCACCCTCTTCACCCCAAACCCCGAAAGCGCGTTGACCCGCAGCATCACGTGTCATCCGCGACGGAGGTCGTGTACTTGAGCGCGACGCCGAGGAGCCAGGCGTCGGAGGCGAAGGTGTCGCCGCCGGCGGCGGCCTTGCGGTAGAGGCGAAAGTAGGTGACGCCGGCATTGCCCAGCGTGCCGCCGGGCGTCAGCGTCACGGTCGTGGCCTTGTGCAGGACCTTGGTGCTGGCGCTCACCGCCTTGGTAGTTTCGGCGGCGGTGCCGAAGCTCGCGGCGAAGGCCGCGGTATCGGGCACATAGACGGCCTGCGCGCCCCACATGACGTCGCCGGTGCCGGTGCCGCTCTTGGTGAAATAGAGCTCGGCGTCGATGGCGCCCTGGTTCCACGACTTGGGCAGGCGCACCGAGAACTCGGCGTATTGCTCGGTCGCAGCGTTGAAGCCGAGGTAGCCGATGTCGGGCTGGCCGCTGGCACCGGTGTCGATCTGCAGTGTCGCGCAGCCGTTGGTGAGTCGTGGCCGCATGCCCTCGGCCGGCACATAGACCGTCTGCACCGTGATGCCACTGGGCAGCGCCGCCGGGCCGGAGGGCGAGATCGTCCAGTCGCTGTAGCTGCCCGAGCCGGCGGCGGTCGCGACGTTGACGGTGAGCGCGCCGGTGGCGCTGTCATAGGCGGTGACCTGGCCCTGCATGTAGGTCGTCGTGGGTGCCGATGTGCGCACGATGGCCACGAACTCGGTGGCGACAAACTGCTTGCCCGCCTGCGTGATGAAGCTGCGGCTGCCGGTGCCGACGGTAACCGAACTCGTCGAGGTGCCGCTGAGGCCCGCCGCCATGCTGGCCGCCTGGGCCGCCGAAACGGCCGCGGCAGCGGCGCTGGCGGCGGAAGCGGCGGCGGCGCTGCCCGGCGCCTCGATCGTGGCAAGGTCGACGTTGCTCACGGTGACATTGCCCTGGCCGTCGAACGCCGGGATGCGGTTGGCGCGGCGCGCGATCTCGGGCAGCACGAGGCTGCGCGCGGCATCGTGCACCGGCGCCACGCAGGACCGCGTCACCGTCTCGGCCATCTGCTGCAGGCCCATGTAGATCTGATCGAGGCGCTGCTCGAGCACCTCGGGGTAATAGCCGCCCTGGTTGGACAGCACCGTGGTCTGCGAAAACGGCACGGTGCGCAGGATGGTGAGCTTGTTGGGCGCGGCCAGCGGACTGCCCGACAGCGGATAGGCGACGCTGCCGCCCGACGGGCTGCCGATGCCGGCCACGCCATAGACGCTGGGCGACAGCACGGTCTCGACACCCGAGGCGTCGGTCAGGATCAGCGAGAGATCGTTGCTGTCGAGGATCGGGAAGCCGAAGGGCCACGACGTGGCGACGCCGTTGGCATCGAACAGGGCCTTGTTGGCCAGGGAGGAGAGCGCCATCAGCGGCACTCCCACAGGTACGGGACGGCGGAAATCGGAGGGGCAAAGGTCACGGCTGGATTCTCCCGGTGAGAAGACAGCCGCCAGTTAGAGGTATTTGTGACTTACGATTGCAAGCAGTGTGACTTTGAAAAATGAAGAATTTTCTAAATAAATTCAGCGGCACCAGAATTCGCTACTCGATGCCGGACGATCACCCGGTCCGGTTCCTTCGCATCGTTCACCCAGATCCGCACCCTCGTGCCCATCTGCAACGCCGGAGTATCGAGGAAACCATCAGTGGCATTGAAGGTATGCGCTAGGCTTCGAACGGAAAGGGTGCCGACTTCCAGTATTTTCGCAACTTTAACGCATCAACTTTGGCTTCCTCCCATTCATGCATCAGAGGTGGAATGAGCGCACGATCGGTGCGGAGGAGTTCGTGTAGCTCAAGCATGGCCCGGATAGGTGGGCTTTCGCGTTGGTAAGGGAGTATTTCATGGCTGACAAAAGCATCGGCGAGTGTCTGGGCCCGATCGAAGTCGCCGTCGAAGCAGGCACCCATCGTCACGGCGAGCATATAAACGGGTGAGTTCGACACAGAGTACCCAGGCAAGTAGTGCGGACTGCTTTCATGGGCGCTCGGTGTGGTCAGGGACTCGACGAGTGGCAAGGAGTGACGCTCCAGATGATCGCAAAGCGCTTCCGAAACACCCTCGAGATTTTCCTTACAATTCATCGGAAGCTCATGCTCGTATTGACCTGTCCGGCCTCGGAACCAGAGGTCGGGCCAATTGTTGAAGAGCTGCGTCGCAAACGAAATCGCGATATTTGGCCTGAAGACGAAACTTATGAACACCACGCCGCGCAGATAGTGCGTCAGTGGCCGAAAGAACAACATGCGATGATCGAAGGCAAGGTCAGGTCTCCGCTTCAACAAGGGGCGAAGAAGAACTTTCAATTCACGGCCGCTCGGCATTGGCTTCCTGTATAGGTGTGACGTAGATCTGCGTATATCCCATATTCTGGGCGTCCGCATAGGCAGCACCTTCGTTAGCATAACGGTAAATTTGGGACTCCTTAAGAGCGGCGCGGCCCGTCTTGAAATCGTAGATGCAAATGATCCCCTTTTTCCGATCCACTTCGACGACATCTGGAACAGAAGAACCTTTCATTCGATAGTTTTTTCCATTTCCGCCCAGAAAAGCCACTTCTGAATAAACCTCCACCACTCCTTGAGCGTGGAGCATCTTTCTAATTTCATCTTCCCTAAGTTGTACTTCGAGATTGTGATGGACCTCCCTTCCATAAGCCATGCCTTTTTTGATCCCGGCCCGGTCGGCTTCTGCCGTGGCCGCATCGAAAAGTTGCTTGTAGACGGGATATCTTGAACAGTGCTCAGTCACTTCCTCGGCCGTCGCTTCCCGTATTACCACTTTTCTTTCCGGTTTGGTCGCGTTGCTCGAGAGGCCGATTTGCATCCCGAGCGCGAGCCTGATGAGGCGATCGATAGATGAATCGCCGGAAGGATACGGTGCGGCCACCGACCCAGTCGTAGCGGCCCCTTCCTTGGAATAGTCAGTTGCGACAACGCCGGGCATCGCCAGCAACTGGCCCACAGCCGTAGTTCCGACGATGCTTCCCAATTTTCCTGAATCGATCAGGAGTGTTCGCTGGCCATCCGGGCCGGTGCCATACTCGGCGTCGACAGGCAGGCGTTCCCATTTGGCGAGGAGGCCTGAGCCTGACAGACCGTTGTCGACACGCCGCTCTATGTCGACGGTGCGCTGACCGGGCGGGTGATGTGCACGAAGGCCATCGCCGAGATCAACGAAGTTGCCTTGGGAGTTCGTCGGAAGAAGAGCGATGGAGGCAAAGGTTGCGGGTCCTGCGGCGCTAGCGGCCAGTGTTGGAACAGCACGTACGACTGTACCGGCAAAAGCTTTGCCTGCTGCAGTGACGAGGGTGGGAATCGACTCGCCAGCGGACGCCGCACCGACTGCCATGGCAACAGCCTCAAGCCGAGGTTTGACGTCTCGAGGTTCCAACTCCTCCAGCTGGCGACGGGCGACTTCGTGTTCAGGGCTTCCCGGCGGCGGCTCCACACTGAAGCCGTCACTGCGTGCTGGAGGTGTCGTCTTTTGCACAATGTCGCCAGCGACACGGTCGATATCAGATATCGTCGGCGGGCGTCCCTCGATGGCCTCGAACGAGCGGAGCGTCTTGTCGAGTTCGCCGCGCGAGGCACGCGCTTCGGGGCCGTCGGGATCGAACTGGGCCTTGATGAGTCCGGCATCGAGGACGGTGCGGCCGCGGTCGTAGCGGGCGAAGGTGGCACCGCCTTTCTGGAATTCGGTGAACCGCCGATAGTCCTGTCCGTCCAACGCGAGACGGTACTGGCTGAGGTCGGTGGCGGCGAAGGTCTTGGGATCGTAGACAGCCAGGCGGTCGAGGCGGTCGTAGACATCGGGATCGGTGTCGAGACGGCCGGTGGCCTCGATCTCCTGCAGGCGCAGGCGTTGTTCCGGCGAGAGCTGTGCGGCGATCTTGCGGTCCAGGGTGACGATGGGCGCACCGGGGTTGGCGACGATCCAGGCGATGGCGGCGAGACCCGCCTGGTTGCGATCGTGCTGCCAGTACTTCGTGGCGTGACGCTGGGCGGTATCGGCGAGCAGGGCGATGCGGACGCGCAGCTCGGGCGGGGCATCGTCGGGTGTCAGTTCCTCGGCGCGGGCGTGGTAGGCCTCGGGCTTCGGCGGCGCCGCCGGATCGAGCGCGATCGCGGCCAGCGTGCCGGCGATGCCGGCGACGTGCCTGTCCTCACGGGCTTCGACCAGCTTGCGGGCAAGCAGCGTTTGTCGCTCGGGGAGCAGCATGGCGTGCGCGTCGGTCAACAGCTTGCCCGCGCGGTCGGGATCCTTGCCGATCGCGGCCTCGATGGCGGTGGCGTAAAAGTCGCTGGCGTTCTGGCGGACCATGGTCTCGGTCTCGTC
>JBBRFD010000266.1:0-5480 GCA_038224985.1 Reyranellales bacterium | reverse complement strand
GAGACGACGACGACCGGCCGACATACAGGGCCCGATTCTGAAAGAAATTACTTCCACTTAAAATAATCTGCTCAGATTCATACACAAGCCAAGAAACAAACTCAAGTGTTTCCAATGTATTAGCCCTCTTTGCTGCACCATCCCAATCTTTTGATTGTTCCCGTCAAACAGACTCCATATGATGTGCCCCGCGAGCAGTCGCCGTCGTTCGTAGCGCTCCCCTGGTGGGAACGCGCTCCGACGGCAGTCTCCGAGCCGGGCCGTGTGGCGCCCCCTTATCACTTATGATTGGGCGCAGCAGGTGGCGGAGGGATTGTCAGGTAGGCGGTGACTATCAGGAAATGCGGAGTCGGCAGGGTCCAGTTGTGACCCGGCGGCGCGATGCTTCCCCGTCTTGGCCACCGTTTGGCCGTTCGACGGGTCGATGGCGCACCGTCCCCTTCGCCCAAGAGAGGCGGCTTGGCCGCTGGACGGCTCGCACCGGCAGGACCGTAGCGCCTTGGAGAGCGAGCCATGGCACGGCGCATGCTCATCGACGCCAGTCACCCCGAAGAAACCCGGGTTGTCGTCGTCGATGGAACGAGACTTGAGGAATTCGACTTCGAGACGGCCTCCCGCAAGGCCCTCAAAGGCAACATCTACCTGGCGAAAGTCATTCGCATCGAACCGTCGCTGCAGGCGGCGTTCGTGGAGTACGGCGGAAACCGTCACGGTTTCCTCGCCTTCTCGGAAATTCATCCCGACTACTACCAAATCCCTGTCGCCGACCGCGAACGGCTGATCGCCGAACAGCTCCGCATGCATGCGGAGCAGGATGAATACCCCGAACCGCGCCGGCGTGGCCGCGTCGACCGCACCGACATCGAGGACGCCCGTGCCGAAGTGCGCGGCGAAAACCTCGTCGAAGAGCCGACAGCGGCCGAAGGTGTCGTCGAAGCCGCGCCGCTGGAAGACGTCGAGGCCCATGCTGCCGAGGCTCACGCCGCCGAGGCCCATGCCAATGTCGAAGGCTCCTCGGCCGCCGATGCCTCCTTCCCCGATCACGCCGATCAGGGCGACCAGACCGTCGCCGCCTCCGAGACCACTTACGAACCGGTCGAGACGGCCCATGCCGCGGCCCAGCCCGCCGCGATCGAGACCGACCAGCTCGCCGGTCCCGGCATCACCGACGCGGTCGATGCGACCATCGCCATCGTCGAACCGGTCGAAGCCCCTTCGCCGATCGAGATCCCTGAAGCCCTGACCGACCAGCCGCTCGACATGGCAGCCGGCGAATCGGCGATGGGCGTCCCCGGCGACCTCGCCGAAGCCCCGCAGCCCGAAGTCGTGGTCGAGGTTCTGGGTGGCGACGATACCGGCGAAGAGCGCGAGGTGCGCGAGCGCCGCCGCCGTGGCCCCTCGGTCCGCCAGTACAAGATCCAGGAAGTCATCAAGCGCCGGCAGATCCTGCTGGTCCAGGTCGTCAAGGAAGAGCGCGGCAACAAAGGCGCGGCATTGACCACCTATCTCTCGCTGGCCGGCCGCTATTGCGTGCTGATGCCCAACGCCGGTCGTGGCGGCGGCATCTCGCGCAAGATCTCCAACCCGGCCGACCGCAAGCGCATGAAGGAGATGCTGTCGCAGCTCGACGTGCCGCAGGGCATGGGCGTGATCCTGCGCACCGCCGGCCTCGAGCGTTCCAACATCGATATCAAGCGCGACTACGAATACCTCTCGCGCCTGTGGGATTCGATCCGCGACCTGACCATGCGCTCGACCGCGCCGGCGCTGATCTATGAAGAAGGCGACCTGATCAAGCGCTCGCTGCGCGACGTCTACGATACCGACATCGCCCAGGTGCTGGTCGAGGGCGAGGCCGGCTTCGAGGCCGCCAGCGGCTTCATGCGCCAGCTCGTGCCGCACCAGGCCAGCAAGGTCGAGCTCTACAAGGAGCCGATCCCCCTCTTCCACCGCTACCAGGTGGAAGCGCAGTTCGACGCCATGCATTCGCCGACCGTGCAGCTTCGCTCGGGCGGCTACATCGTCATCAACCCGACCGAGGCGCTGGTCGCCATCGACGTCAACTCGGGCCGCTCGACCAAAGAGCGCAACATCGAGGAAACGGCGGTCCGCACCAATATCGAGGCGGCCGAGGAAGTCGCCCGCCAGGTTCGCCTGCGCGATCTGGCCGGTTTGATCGTCATCGACTTCATCGACATGGAAGAGACGCGCCACCAGCGTCAGGTCGAGCACAAGGTCAAGGATGCGATGCGCACGGATCGCGCCCGCATCCAGATCGGCCGCATCTCGGCTTTCGGTCTGATGGAAATGTCGCGCCAGCGGCTGCGGCCCAGCCTGCTCGAGCATTCGACCGAGATCTGCCCGCATTGCGCCGGTACCGGCCGCATGCGTTCTATCGAATCGGCGTCGCTGCATGCGCTGCGCGCCATCGAGGAGGAAGGCGTGCGTCGCCGCGCGAGCGAGATCGCCGTCAGCGTCCCGCCGACCGTGGCGCTCTACCTGCTCAACCAGAAGCGCCAGACCCTGTCGGAGATCGAGAAGCGCTACGGCTTCACCGTGCTGATCGAAGCCGACGACGAAATGCATGCCGCCGACTGCGAGATCGAGCGCGTGCGCTCGCGCCGTGGCGGCGAGGACCATCGTCCGACCCAGGAGCTGGCGCGCGCCCGCTACGACGAGGTCGCCCGGGGCGAGCCGCGCGGCGAGAGCGATCCCGCCGACGAAGCGCCCGATGCCGACGACGATCACGATATGGAAGGCGCGCCGGAAGGCGAGACGCCGCCGCGCGCTCCTCGCAGCGAAGGTGGCCGCGATGGCGCTCGTGGCGACAGCGAAGGCGCCGATGGTGAAGGGGGCCGACGTCGCAAGCGTCGCCGTCGCCGTCGCGGTGGACGTTCCGACGAGGAAGGCCGTGGCGATCGTCCGCAGACCGCCGAAGGTGGCGAGCCGCGTCCGGATAATGCCGAGCAAGACGAGAATGGCGCAGAACGCCCCTCCGTATCCCATGATCAGGGCGAACAGGGCGATGCCGAAGGCGGCGAGCCAGCCGAAGGCGGACGCGAGTTCACCGGCGAGGCCGGCGAGCGCGGTCCCGACGACCGTGGCCCGCGCCGTCGCCGCGGACGCCGCGGTGGACGCCGCCGGCGCGGTGGCGAGGGCGAGGGCGAGAATGGCCCGCGCGAGCATAGCGACGGCGATCGTGCGCAGGGCGAACACGCCCATGACGGAAATGGCGTCGATCACAGCGCCGATCCCGTCAATGGCGAGGCTCCGGCCTCGGCGCCGATGGATCACATGCCGGTCGAGCATATGCCGGTCGAGCATATGCCGGTCGAACAGGCCCCCTACGATCCGCGTCCGGCGATAACGGCAGAGGTGGCTCCGCCGCCGCCTCCCCCGCCCGCACCGCCGATCTACGCCTCGGCGCCGCAGCCGGTGCCCGCGCTTGAAGCGGCTCCCGAACCGCCCCTGGCTCTGGTCATTCCGGTTGCCGTGGTCGACGCGCCGCCCGAAAAGCCCAAGCGTGGCTGGTGGCGCCGTTAGGTCGACGTAACGCCTTGATCGGCGCTGCCGCTTTTGCGGCAGCGCCGGCAGCGCGCGCCGATACTTTTCCCAACGGCCCGATCCGCGTCCTGGTGCCCTTCGGCCCCGGCTCGGCCACCGACCAATCCGCCCGCCATATCGCCGAGGGCCTGAACAGGCAGTTCGGCGTGCCCGTCGTCGTCGAGAACAAGCCCGGCGCCAATGGCGCGATCGCGGCCGAAGTCGCGGCCAAGTCGAAGCCCGACGGACAGACTATGTTCGTCTGCTCGAATACGGCGGCGGCCTCGAATGTCGCGCTGATGAAATCCATCCTTTACGACCCGCTGAAGGATTTCGATCCGTTGACGATCATCGGCCGCGCGCCGGTCTTCATGATCGTCAATCCGCAGGTAGAGGCCAGGACGGCCGCCGAGTTCGTGGCGCTGTGCAAACGTCAGCCCGGCAAGATCAATTTCGGCTCGGGCAGTGCCTCGACGCGCATCTCGGGCGAATTGCTCAAGGCCAAGACCGGCATCGACATGATCCATGTGCCCTACAAGAGCACGCCGCAGGCCCTTACCGACACCATTGCCGGCCACGTGCAGATGTGCTTCGCCGATCCGGTCACTTCGTTGCCACAGGTCAAGGCGGGCACCGTGCGTTGCCTCGGCGTCGGCAATCGCGGCCGCTACAAACTTACGCCCGATATTCCGACGCTGATCGAACAGGGCATTCCCGATTTCGAGCTGATGACCTGGACCGGCGTGCTGATGCCGAAGGGCGTGCCCGCTCCCATCCTCGCCACGCTGCACGCTGCCGTAACCAAGGCCATTACCGAACCCGGCTACGTAGAGCGCCAGGCCGCCGGCGGTTCGGAGATCACGCCGACCTCGCCCGAGGAGATGCGCCAGATCCAGATCGCCGAGATCGCGCTTTATCGCGAGATGATGAAGATCGCCGGCATCGAGCCGGAATAAGGCTCGCGGCGTGCGCCGCCCCGTATACATGGGGCGACACGCCCAATTCATCGCCGACCGTCAAGGTCGGCCGACGCCGTGTCCAGCTCGACGAGAATTGTGCGATCGATCCGCGCGACACCGTCACCAAAAAAAGCGCAGGGCTCCAGCCCTAAGCCGCGTACTTGCTGGAGCTGAGGCCGGGCCACAGTGCGTCGGGGCCGGCCTTGGCATACGACTCGCCGATCTTGGCACCCCAAAAGCTCTCGCTGCCGAAGTCTCGGCGCCACACCCAGAGCCGGCGCGTGTAGTGATGCAGGGTGTGCTCCTGGGTGAAACCCATGGCGCCCATCGACTGATGCGCGATGGCAGCGATTCGCTGGGCAAAGTCGGAAGCTTGGCACTTGGCCGCGGCAATCGAGAAGCTGCCGCCATCGGCGAGACCTCCCTCGTCGGCATCGCGTGAAGCGGCTTCGGCCGAGGCGATGGTCGCGGCCACGCAGCTCGCCAACTCGGCCAGCATGTGCTGGATCGCCTGGAAGGTCGAGATCGAGCGGCCGAACTGCACGCGCTGCTTGGAATATTCGACGGTCGTCGCCAGCACCTTGTCGGCCGCGCCCGCCATCTGCATCGAGCGGACAAGTGCTGCCAGTTCGAACGCTCGCTCCGCGCTGACGGCGGACGGCGCCGAGAATTCGGCGGCGGCATTGTCGAAGGAGACGGCGCCGTAGGGTTCACCGGCATGGCTCGGCGCCGCGACGATCTTGGCATTGTCGCGCGAGATCACGGCCAGCACAGGCTTGCCGCCCGCATTGGCGACGCAGATGAAGCGGTCGGCAACGGAGGCGAAGGGCACGCGCTCGACCTTGCCGGTCACGCGGCCGCCCGTGGCAGTGAGATTGCCCAGCGCCAGCGTGGCCGGCCCGGCCGACGGCTTGCCGCCAGCGGCAGAGATCAGGAGATTGCCCATCGCGGTCTCCGCAAGCGGCACCGGCACGGCGT
>JBBRFD010000265.1:0-5504 GCA_038224985.1 Reyranellales bacterium | reverse complement strand
CAATTGGCCAAGGCGGGCAAGCCGGGGCCGAAGGCGATCGGCATCGATGAGATCTCGATCCGCAAAGGCCACACCTACCGCATCGTGGTGAGTGACCTGATCCGGGGCCGTCCGATCTGGTTCGGCGGGGAGGATCGCTCGGAGGCCAGCATGACGCAGTTCTACGACCGGCTGGGCTTCAAGAAGAGCGGTGGCATTCGCCTGGCGTGATGGACATGGAAGCCTTTTCGCACCGCGACGCGCGAGCGGGCGCCGCAAGCCGCGATCCTGTTCGACAAGTTCCACATCATGCGCCACCTCGGCGACGCGCTCGACAAGGTCCGCAAGGCCGAATACGCACGGCTCAGCGGCAAGGACCGGCGCTACATCAAAGGCCAAAAGTACACGCTGCTCTCGCATCGGGAGAACCTCACCATGGAGGGACGCCGGAGCCTGAAGACGCTGTTGGCGGCAAACAAGCGGCTCAACACGGCGTACCTGCTCAAGGAGGCCTTCGGCCAGCTCTGGGACTACAAACGAGAGGGCTGGGCACGCAGGTTCTTCGACAATTGGCGAGAAAGCCTGAAGTGGCAGAGGCTCAAGCCGTTCGAGAAATTCGCCACGATGATAGATCGACATTGGGAGGGCATCGCCGCCTACTGCCGGCCAGAGAACAAGGTGTCGCTCGGCTTCGTCGAAGGCTTGAACAACAAGATCCGCGTCATCCAGAGACGGGCTTACGGACTGCGCGACCAAGAATATCTACGGCTCAAGGTCCTCACCTGCATGCTGCCGGCACTCTGAAATGCTCCAAATTCACCCACACGACTTCCTGAAGAGCCGTTATTTTCTGGGGTCCCTCTCATCGTGACCCGCGGCTAACGTCACTAGAGGTCGACGCGCTCCTCGGCGACGGTCTTGCGATAGGCCATGTTGAACCGGCCGTCGAAGATCGGTCGCTCGCCCGTCGTCGGGCCGGGATACTGCACCAGCAGGATCTCGCCACCGGTCTCGGTCCGGAACTCACCTTCGAAATGCGGATCGGGATGGTAGAGCATCGAGCCCGGCGTGCAGAGCTTGCCGTCGATGATGAAGTCGCCTTTCAGGATGTACCAGACCTGCGTGAAGCCGTGATAGTGCTCGGGGTGATAAGCACCGGGTTCGAGCCGTAGGATGCCAGCATTGGGCTCGGTCGGACGATCCGGCGTCGGATGAAACAGCATCTTGCCGGTTTCACCAGGCCAGCGAATGGTCTGCCACTCGGTATCATCGATATGGCGCACCTCGTACGGCTGGTGATCCTTGCGCGATGCCTCGCGGACAGTCTGAAGGGCTGCGTTTGCTGCGGCGGTATCGGCGATCTGCTTGCTCATCTCCATTCCTCCTTTTTACGTGTTACGCCGGCCTCGCCGCCTCGACCAGGCGCCCAACCTCGCCCGGCGCGCGTTGCAGGTCGAGGATGCGGCTGTGCCACTGGCGCAGCGACGGCCGGTGGCCGATCGAGACCATGGTCATCTGCGGCAGGCGCTGCTTCAACTCGCCGTAGACAGCCGCCTCGGTCGGGTCGTCGAGCGCCGCCGTCGCCTCGTCCATGAACAGCCAGTCCGGCTTGAAGACCAGCGCGCGGGCGATGGCGAGGCGCTGCTGCTCGCCACCGGAAAGCACGTTGCTCCAATGCGCGTCCTCGTCGAGACGCTTGGCGAGATGGCCGAGCCGCGCCGCCTCGAGGGCTGCCACGACTTCCGCATCCGAAGCCGTCGACTGCTCGTCGGGATACTTCACCGCGTCACGCAGCGTGCCGATGGGGATATAGGGCTTCTGCGGCAGGAAGAGCACGCGCGCCCCGGCCGGCACGCGGATCAGCCCCTTGCCGAAGGGCCAGATGCCGGCCAGCGCCCGGAACAGCGTGCTCTTGCCCGAGCCGCTCTGGCCGGTGATGAGCGTCGCCTCGCCGGGACGTAGCGCCAGCGTGGCGTCGCGCAGCAGGTACTGGCCGTTGGGCAGCGCCAGGGTAAGGCCATCGGCGCCGACCCCGGTCTCCCCCGCCTTAGCCGCGACGGCAATGGCGTTGTTGGGCTCGGCATCGCAGGCCGCCTGGAGACCCTTCAGTCGATCCATCACCGCGCGCAATTCGGCCAGCGAGGTGTAGTTGTCGATGAAGAACGATAGTGCTCCCTGAACTTGGCCGAAGGCCGACGCGGTCTGCGTCATCACACCGAAAGTGATGACGCCGGCGAAAAATCTCGGCCCTGTCACGATATAAGGGAAGATGATCGCGAGCTGGGCATAGCCTGATTGATAGAAATAAAGCTGCGCCTGAGTTAACAGTACGCGGAAGCCGTTGTTGAAGACATCGAGGAAGCGCGCATTGAGCGCTTCCGCTTCTCGTTGCTCGCCACGATAGAGTGCGATTCCCTCGGCGTTCTCTCGCACACGTACCAGGCCAAACCGGAAATTCGCCTCATACCGCTGCTTCATGAAGTTCAGTGGAATGAGCCGGCGACCGACGAGGTTCGCGAGAAGAGTACCGACCAACGCATAAATCAGACAAACCCATGCCATGTAGCCAGGAATGGTGATGTCGAGTCCAATTGGCGCCAGAGATAAGGGGCCTGAGAGCTCCCACAGGATGAACAAGAACGAAATCAACGTGGCCACAGCACTCAGAATGCCAAGGAACAGTGTCATGGTGTATTCGCCGAGCTGACGAACATCCTCGGCGATGCGCTGGTCGGCGTTGTCGACGGTGCGAGCCAGTTCGATTCGGTAGTAACCGCGATTGTCGAACCAATGGCCGAGATAGCGGCGTGTCAGCCATCGCCTCCACCGGAGCTTAAGGTACGGCGACACCACATAACGAGTGACCAGAATCACAATGTAAATGGCGGCAAGCCAGGAGAAGGTAATGATTTCTCGCCAGAATGTAGGCTCATCCTTGTTCTGAATCGCGTCGTAGAAGCGGCGATTCCAATTGTTGAACGCCACCTCGAACCCGACCAGGCCGAAGGTGAGCGCCACCGCCCCAATCAGCAAGACGATGGCAATCAGCCATTCCTCCGACTTGAAGTACGGGACGACGAGACGCCACCAGTCACCGAGGAACGAACCTACTCTTTTCATGCGCGGATCCTCATTTGACCCGCACAGTAGCCCTACATCTGGTTGGGCAGCCAGAGCGCGATGATGGGGAAGGCGATCAGGATAATCAGCCGCAGCATGTCGGTGGCGATGAAGGGCAGCACGCCCCTGAAAATCGACGAAAACGTGACTTCCGTGATCACGCTTTTGATGACGAAGACGATCATGCCGACCGGCGGATGGATCAGGCCCAGTTCGACCGTCATGACGATGATGACGCCGAACCAGATCGGGTCGAAGCCGAGCTGGGTGACGACGGGGAAGATGATCGGCACGGTGAGGAAATAGCCGAAGATCAGCGCGCCGATCAACACGGTGTGTCGTAGTGGTCGAAAGCCTTGCCGAGCTGCTCGGAGGGGAAGATCGCGGTCTTGATGGCGCCGCCCGAGTCCTTCTCGATCGAGGCCGCCCAGTCCTTGGTCGCCGGCACCAGCGAATGGGCGGGCGGCAGCCAGATTTAAATCTTGAGATCGACCGTCTTGTCCTGGGCCGCGGCCGGGACCTCGAGCAGACCGATTGCCGGTGCCACAGCGAGCTTTTTCATGCCCATTCCCCCAAATTTGTTTGTTACCCCAACCATACCGGTCCATGACAAAAGCGCCAACCGGGTTTATAGCCGCCGCACAAATGGATCCCACTCCCCTCGCCTCCCGTCAGGTCGCGCTCGAGGTTCTCTCCTCCTGCCTCGACAAGGGCCAGCCGCTCGATGAGACGCTGTCCCGCCATCCCGGCTTCAGCGCCCTCGATCCGCGCGACCGCGCCTTCGTGCGCCTGCTGCTCGCCACGACGCTGCGCCGCCTCGGTGAGACCGACGGCGTGCTGGGCGCGCTGATCGAAAAGCCGCTCGACGGCCAGAACGCCATCGCCCGCCAGGTCCTGCGCCTGGGCGCGGCCCAGCTCCTCTTCCTCGGCACCGCCGACCACGCCGCCGTCGACACTTCCGTGCGGCTGATCGAGGCAACAGGCCTCATCCATCTCAAGGGCCTGGTCAACGCCGTGATGCGCCGCATCGCCCGCGACGGCGCGGCCCTGCTGGGCGACCGCGATCCGGCGCGTCTCAACACGCCGCAATGGCTGTGGGATTCCTGGCTCGGCACCTATGGCGAGGCAACGACGCGTGCCATTGCAGCGGCCCACCTGATCGAGGCGCCGCTCGACCTGACGCCGCGCAGCGACGCCGCTTTCTGGGCGGGCCAGCTCGAGGGCGAGCTGCTGCCGACCGGCACCATCCGCCGCATGGGCGGCGGCAATATTCCCGACCTGCCCGGTTTCGCCGAAGGCACCTGGTGGGTGCAGGACGCCGCCGCCACGCTGCCGGTGCGCCTGATGGGCGATATCGCCGGCAAGCGCGTCGCCGATCTCTGCGCCGCGCCGGGCGGCAAGACGCTGCAGCTCTGTGCCGCCGGCGCCAATGTCGTGGCCGTCGATATCTCGGGCCGCCGCATGGCGCGGGTTGGCGAGAACCTGGCACGCGCCGGCTTCACCGCCGAGCTGGTCACCGCCGATATCAGCAAATGGACGACCATCGAGCAGTTCGACGCCGTACTGCTCGACGCCCCCTGCTCCGGCACCGGCACGCTGCGCCGCCATCCCGATATCGCCTGGCTGAAGGACCCGGAGGACGTCGACCGCCTGACGCTGACGCAGGACCGCCTGCTCGCACGCGCGCTCGACTTGCTGAAGCCCGGTGGCACGCTGGTCTATGCCGTGTGCTCGCTGCAGGAAGAGGAAGGCCCCTCGCGCGTCGAAGGCATGCTGGCCCGCAACAAGAACGTGAAGCGCGTGCCCATAACCTCGGCCGAAGTGCCCGGTCTCGACGCCGCCATCACCCGTGCCGGCGCGCTGCGCACCCTGCCCTCGATGTGGGCCGAGCGCGGCGGCATCGATGGCTTCTACATCGCCCGGGTGACCGTCTAGACCATCGAGCTCAGACGGTAGAACGGCACGTGCTTCGAGGTGTCGATGTAGTTCTCGTAGAACTTCCGCGCATGCGGCAGCAGGGCGACCGAGAGCTTGCGGCGTTCGACCTCATCATCGGCCAGCGCCTTGCTGAGGTCGTCGTGCAGCGCCTTCAGCGCTGTGGTTTTGTCGACCTTGGTGAAGATGCCGTTGGCATAGATCACCTCGCCATCGCACATGGTCATGGTCACGGCCTGGTTCTTCGCGCGCTGGATCACAGCGTCGAGCGTCGGCGTCATCTCGTCGAGATAGGGATAGGCCACGCTGTCCCAGTCGATCAGCACCATGTCGGCGCCCTTGCCGACTTCCAGTGAGCCCAGGGTCTCGCCGTAGGGTGTCGTCTTGGCGCCGCCGATCGTGGCCATGCGCAGCACCTGGGACATGGTCGGCACATCGGCCTCGACCATGCCGGGCACGCGATGGGCGCG
>JBBRFD010000264.1:0-5510 GCA_038224985.1 Reyranellales bacterium | reverse complement strand
GCCGCTCCTTCCCACCAGCAGGCGTTCGAGGCCATAGGCGCGGTCGAGCACGATCAACGCCGCGACAGTGATGGCAATCACGCAGGCCGAAACCGAGGTCACCAGCGGATCGATATTGTCCTGGATGTAGAGGAACATGCGGACCGGCAGGGTCTCGGTGCCGGGCGCGGCGATGAATACGGTCATGGTCACTTCGTCGAAGGAGTTGATGAAGGCGAGAGCCCAGCCGCTGACCAGGCCGGGCAGCACCAGCGGCAGGGTAACACGGCGCAGCACGATCCACTCGCTGGCGCCCAGCGACACCGCGGCATGTTCGATGGCGCGGTCGAGGCCGATGGCGGAGGCCAGCGTCAGCCGGAGCGCAAAGGGCAGCACGATGACGATATGCGACAGCACGAGACCGGTGAAGGTGCCGCTCAATCCCAGCTCGGTGAAGAAGCGCAGGAAGGCGATGCCCAGCACGACATGCGGGATCATCAGCGGCGACATGAACAGTGCCGTCATGGCCTCCCGACCGGGAAAACGATAGCGCGCGATGGCGAGAGCGGCCGGCACAGAGACAGTGACGGCGCAGGCCGAGCTGAGCGCACCCAGCCACAGGCTGCGCCAGAAGGCCGCGATGAATTCGGGATAGCGGCCGATGGCGTAGAACCAGCGCAGCGACCAGCGGTCGGTCGGGAAGGAAAGGTAGCCCTCGGGCGTGAAGGCAACGAAGCAAACGACCAGGATCGGCGCCAGCATAAAGGCGACGAACAGCGTGTGATAGGCGAGCGCCAGGGGACCGTTCCGGCTCATGACGGGCGGCTCATCCGAAGACCTGCGCGTAGCGACGTTCGACGAGACGGCTGGCCCCGGCGGCGATCAGCACCAGCACGACCAGCAGCAACACGGCGACGGCGGCGCCCAATGGCCAGTTCAGCGTGTTGAGAAATTCATCATAGGCCAGTGTCGAGGCGACCTTGAGACGTCGGCCGCCGATGATCGCCGGCGTGGCGAAGGCGGAGGCCGCGAGCGCGAAGACGATGACCGAGCCGGAGAGAATGCCGGGCATGACCTGCGGCAGCACGATGCGGCGCAGGATGGTGAACGGCCCTGCTCCCAGCGCCACGGCAGCATTCTCGACCTGCGGGTCGAGGCGCTGCAGCGCCGCCCAGACCGCCAGCACCATGTAGGGCATCAGCACGTGGGCCAGCGCCACCACCATGCCGGTCTCGGTGAACATGAAGGGGATGGGCGCGGAGATCAGGCCCATCGACGACAGCGCCTTGTTCACGAGTCCGCTGTTGCCACCGAACAGCAGCGCCCAGCCCAGTGTGCGCGCCACCACCGAGATCAGCAGCGGCCCCAGGATCACCAGCAGAAAGATGCCGCGCCACGGGCTCTTCATGCGGTTCAGGATATAGGCCTCGGGCGCGCCGAAGACCGCCGCCAGCAGCGTGACGAAGAAGGCGATGCGGAAGGTCCGCCAGAACATCTCGAGGAAATAGGAGTCGGTGAAGACCTCGATCCAGTTCTTCAGGATGAAGACCGGCTCGATGCCCTTGTACTGTCCCCAGTCGTGGAACGAGAGCGCCACCGTCATGCCCAGCGGCACGAGGACGATCGCCGCGAACAGCAGCAGCGCCGGCAGGCTGAGGAGATAGGGCGCGCCCTTCATGCCGCCGCCTCGACCGACGAAAAAAGATCTCTCGGCTGCGCTGCGCTACGCTCGAGATGACGGGGTCCTTTTAAATAAAGGACCTTCATCCCGAGCGAAGTGAGCGCAGCGAACGCAGCCGAGGGATCTCTCTTCATGGGGCACCCCAGGCGAGGTGCACAGTGTCGCCTTCGACCGGCATGATCTCGCCGGTGTTCTGGCGGATAACCGTCACGAGGCCGCTCGCGGTGTCGACCTGATAGAGCCAGTGGTTGCCCTGGAAGATGCGGGTTTTCACGCGACCGGCGAGGCCCGAGGCAGCGAAGGAGATTTTCTCCGGCCGCACGGTCTCGCCATTCACCAGATTGGTCTTGCCTAGGAAATTGGCGACGAAGGGCGTGGCGGGGCGTTCATAGGCCTCGTGCGGCGGGCCGATCTGCTCCGCCTTGCCCTTGTTCATCACGACGATGCGGTCGGACAGCGCCATGGCTTCGGACTGATCGTGCGTAACCAAGATCGTCGTGGTGCCGACGCTGCGCTGGATCTGGCGCAGTTCGATCTGCATTTCCTCGCGCAGCTTGGCGTCGAGATTGGAGAGCGGCTCGTCGAGCAGCAGGATCTGCGGCCGAATCACAAGCGCACGGGCGAGCGCGACGCGCTGCTGCTGGCCACCCGACATCTGGCGCGGGTAGCGCGCCGTAAAGGCGCCGAGCCCTACCAACTCGAGTGTCTCACCGACACGCTTCGTGCGCTCCGCTGCCGCGATGCCCTGCATTTCCAGCCCGAAAGCCACGTTCTCCGTGACCGTCATATGCGGAAAGAGCGCGTAACTCTGGAAGACGATGCCGAGGCCGCGCTTGGCCGGCTTGATCGCCAGAAGATCCCGGCCCTCGAGAACGATGCCACCACCGCTCGGCTCGACGAAGCCGGCGATCATCTGCAGCGTCGTGGTCTTGCCGCAGCCCGAGGGACCCAGCAACGACACGAACTCGCCCTTCTCGACTCCCAGCGACAAGCCATCGACCGCCTTATGCGTGCCGAAGCTCTTGGTCAGATTATCAAGCGTGAGGAAGGCCATACGGCGGACCTAGGCCGTCACCAGCGCGACGATTTTCGCCGCCGCGCCACGATGCAGGCGATAGAAGGCATCCTGCGGCTGGTCCATGGCCTCGATCTCGGTGTGGGGGACGCCGAGAAAGAGGCCGCGCACCACGCGGCCGATGGCGCCATGGGCAAACACCACGACCGGCTGTTCGGCTGCCAGCACGGCGATATCGTCGAGCGCCGACTGGGCCCGCTCGGCCGCCATGACGTAGTTCTCGCCAGCCGGTGGCGCGTAGTGCCATTTATCGAGCCGGCGCGCCGCGATGGCGCCCGGCCATCGCGCTTCGATCTCCGCAATCGTCAAACCGTCCCAGTCGCCCCAGCTCATCTCCCGCAGCCGATGATCGAAGCACTGCTCGTCATGTCGGAGGCCGGCGGCTTCGGCTGCGAGCGCCAGCGTTTCGCGCACGCGGCCAAGCGGGCTTGCGCGCACGATGACATCCGACGGCCGGTATCCCGCCGCTTCGAGCTCATGCGCCAGCTCGCGGCCCATGGCACGGGCCTGCTCGCGGCCCGCCTCCGTCAGCGGCGAGTCGAGGTGACCCTGGGCGCGCTTCTCGGCGTTCCACACGGTCTCGCCGTGACGGAAGAGGTAGACCGGATGATGCACGCCACCCCTTCCCTTCCGACGATCAGCGCTCGACTTCGCGGTTCCAGCGCTTGGTCCAGTCCTCGCGGCCGACATTGATGGCATCCCAGTCGGGCGCGATGATCAGCTTGGCGCGCTCGCCGACCGGCGCCATCCTGAGCTCCGGCATGGTGACGTCGACCTTGGTATTGACCGGGCCGTTGCCCATTACCTTGGCCATGCCGGTCTGGATCGAGGCCGAGACCAGCGTCTTGATCATCTCGTGCGCCAGAGGATTGACCGAGGCCTTGGCGACCGGGCAGGCCGAGGCGAGCAGGATCGGCGCGCCTTCCTTGGGATAGATGAAGTCGACGGGGAAGCCCGTATTGGCGAAGGCCTGGACGCGGCCGGTGCCCCAGACGGCGATGGCACCCTGCCCCGACTGGAACAGCTCGGTCATCTTGCCCGGCGAGGGTTCGTAGACCAGCACGTTGGGATTGATGTCGGCCTTCATCACCTTGAAGCCCGGCTCGATGTTCTTTTCACCACCGCCATTCAGGCGGGCGTACATCATCAACGTGTAGAGGCCGTAGGTGTTGTTGATCGGCGGAATGACCAGCAGCTTCTTGTACTTCGGATCCTTGAGGTCGTTCCACGAGGTCGGGAGGGCCCAACCCTTGTCCTTGAAATACTTGGTGTTGACCATGAAGCCGGTGCCGGTCTGGCCGACGGCCACGGCCTTGTCGTCCTTGAACAAGGCGGCGGGATAGAGCTCGCTCTTGTCGAGGCCCTGGATCGAGGTGCAGAAGCCGAGCTGGATGGCTTGGTACATCACACCGTCGTCCATGATGGCGACGTCGATCACCTGGTTGGATTTCTGCGCCTGCAGCTTGGCCAAAGTGTCGGTCGAGTTGCCGGCGACGTATTCGATCTTAACGCCGTGCTTCTTCTCGAAGTCCGGGAAGACCTTCTCGCGCAGATGCGAATCCCAGATACCGCCATAGGCGGCGACCGTCAGCGTCTTGGGTTGGGCCAGCGCCGGTGCGGCGAGCAGAACCAGCGCGGCGGCGAAACGAAGCGATTTCAGCATTCTCAATCCCCTATGTCGTGGCGTCGGAACATAGCATGAAAGTAAGCTCGTGCTTGTTGTGGTGCAGATGCAGGACCCGTGCCCCCGGCAGGGCGGCGAAGGCCGCCGCCGTCTCGTGATCGGTCTCGCCCTGGAACTTGAGCGTGCAGACGAAATTCTTCACGAGGCCCGATACTTGCCAGCGCTCGACCAGCCGCAGCATCCGGGCGGGATAGGCGATGACGTCGGAGAACAGCCAGTCGACCGGCCCGATGGTCTCCGGCGCCAGGGCAAAAGCGCTCTCGCCACGCCAGCTCACGCCGGGCAGGACCGCCACCTTCGCATCGAGCGGCGCCTTGTCGATGGCGATGACCTCGGCACCGAGCTTTGCCAGCACATAGGTCCAGCCACCCGGCGCGGCGCCGAGATCGAGACAGCGCTCGCCCGGTCCGGGCCAATGCCCAAGCCGAGTTAGCGCCTCCCAGAGCTTGAGATAGGCGCGGCTGGGTGGGCCTTCCTTGTCCTCGATCAGCACGACCTCGCCATTGGCGAAGGGCGAACTGCAGCGCGCGGCGGCCAGCATGCGGTCGGGCGCCAGCAGGGTCCATGAGCCGAGCGGCGCCGTGGGGGCCGCCGCGGGAAAGGCCAACGGCTTGGCCGAGACATGGGGCAGCCGTTCCTGGATGAGTGCGGCGCGGCGATGGTGCAGCGGCGCATACATTGCCCAATTGCGCTGCAAGAAGCGCAAGGCCTTGGCGGCCTCGCCGATCGACACGACAGGCCATTCGATGCAGTCGTGCCAGATATTCGCAGCCCAGGCCGAGGCGACAGCCGGGTCTTCGCTGACAAGCAGCCGGTCGTGCGTGGCGCTCAGGGTGACGCCGGCGCGGCGCAGTTCTTCCTGCAACTGCGGCAGGAAGCCGTCGGCCGCGAGATAGGCTGTGGTCATGGACGCAACCTAGTCGACCGGCGGGCTAAGGCGACAGCTGCGGGCCCGCTGGAAGAGCGATCGGGCGTGCCGGCCGGTGGGCTTTGTTTCCCGCCGTTCGGCACTCAGCGCTCGTGCCAGCGCCGTGTCGCCGGCGCGGAAAGCGGCCTCGATCAGGGTCAGATCGAGCAGATCGCGTTGGGCG
>JBBRFD010000263.1:0-5572 GCA_038224985.1 Reyranellales bacterium | reverse complement strand
GGACAGATGTTGCACAGCGGCCGCTTGCCGGGCGCGATCGAGTTCGGCCGGTCGGGCTCAGGATCGAACCACAGCATGCCGTTGTTCATGGTGATGCCGGTTCGCGGCAGCATCACGCCGGAGCCGAACAGCGACATCAAGGTCTGCGTCAGCGCCACCATGTTGCCTTCCGAATCGGCGGCGCAGAAATGCGTGGTGCAGGAATTGGTGGGCTTGTCGCCCATGGTCTTCAGCCGCTCCTCGTAGGCCTGGTGCATGCCGTGGGCGATGGCGACGAAGAAGTCGGCGCCGGGCGCGCCCTTGCCCTTGGTGCCGGCGCCGGCCAGCTCGACCGTGCGCCGCAGCGTCGGGCCGGCGGTGAGGCCGCCAGCGACGTTGATCGTGGCCCCGCCATGCTCGAACGACAACGGTTCGACGAGGCGTGCCTCGTAGTATTCGAGATCGACAGTGTCGATCGCCGAGCCGCCCTCCTGCAGGTCGGCTGCGATGTCGCGTGCCAGCGATCCTTCGTAGAATTCGCGCGGGCCGCCGTCGCTCAGCCGCTGGTAGGTCTCGCCGAGGTTGCCGAGCTTGAGGTGGCGGACATTGCCTTGCCAATCGAGGGTCGGCACGCGGCCCGAGTCGGGCAGGTAGGCGGCGCGAGAAGCGGGGAACCTCGCGAGGTGTTCCGCCCCGTTGGCGATCATCACCTGCATGTACCAGTCGAGTTCCATGCCGCGCCTGGCAAGCGCGATGGCGGGCGCCATCACGTCGTGCCATTTGAGGGTGCCGAAGCGCTCCAGCGCCTTGGCCATGCCGGCGACCTGGCCGGGCACTGCGATCGAGTGATAGCCGACCTCGTTCCTCTGCTCGAGGATGTCGGGCCAGGCGAAGGGATTGGCCGGACCGGGGCCGACGACGGGATAGTTCTTGGGGTCGAGCTTCTTGGCCGAGATCGGGCCGTAGTCGATCGTCCAGGCGCGGCCCTCCTTGGCGCTCCAGATCGTCATGAAGCCGACGCCGCCGATGCCGCTCATCCACGGTTCGACCGCGCCGATCGCCATGCCAGTCGCCACCGCGGCGTCGATGGCATTGCCGCCCTTGCGCAGGATCTCGGCGCCGACCTCGGCCGTCCGGCAATTTTGCGCGACGACGACCCCCTTGCCATGCACGGCCTGCTTGGTGATTTTGAGTTGCCGTGTCAGCGACTCGCTCATGAACACTCCCTAAATGAAGATGGCTGACTTTAAGCACGGCACCAATTAGCCACAAACCCCGTTAGACTGCAGGGCGGCCCGGCGCGTTGCTGGCCGAGAATGGATCGCAGGCCGTTGAGCGAACTCAATCAAACCGACCTGCGGGCGCTGATGACGGGCAACAAGCGCGCCTGGGACAGCTTCGTGGCGGCTGCCGCGCCGCTCATTCACGCCGTCGTGCGCCGCACCCTGGCCTCCTATCGCCTGAGCGAGGAGGATGTCCTGGATTCGGCCCAGGATGTGTTCGTGCGGCTTTGTGCCAACGACTATCGGCTGATGAAATCCTACGATCCCGAGCGGGCGGGAATATCCACATGGCTGGCAGTGGTTTCCCGCTCGGCCGCCATCGACCATGTCCGACGCCGCCGCCAGGTTGCCGAGGCCCTCGACGACGTCCCGGAGGCGGCCCTGGCCGTCGAGGACAAGCATGTCGAAAAACTCAAGGTTCCGACCGGTTTGCTGACCGATCGGCAGACCCTGATCCTCAGGCTGATCTATGACGAGGATAAGGACGTGTCGGAAATCGCAGACGTACTGAAAATAGACGCCCAAACCGTGCGGAGCACCCATCACAAGGCAATGCTGCGCCTGCGAGAGCATTTCAAGATCCAAGCTGCATAAACCGGCACCGTAGCCGGGGATGGCCGGCGTCATTCTGTCGTAAGCTGGGTCAGGAGAAGCACATGAGCACTGAACCGCGCGAAATCACCGACCGGAAGTTGTGGCAGAGCCTCGCCGCAGACCGGGAAGTCGCGTCCGGAGCCATTTCCGACGCGGAACTCGCCAGCTGGCTGGAAGGACGCCTGTCCGAGGTCCAGGCGGCCCGGATCGATGCCGCCCTGTCGGCCGACCCCGAACTCCGCCGTACGGCGCTCGAATTGAGCGACATTCTCGGCCAGCCCCAGCCGGCCGCCCCGCAGCGGTTGATCGTCCGCGCCCAGGCGCTGGTCGGCTTCGAGGCCGAGCGCCAGACGACGCGTGGCTTCGGTTCCTTCCTGGCATCGCTGTTCCCCGGCGGCTTCCGCGAGGGCCTGCAGCGCGGCGCGATGGCGTCGATGGCCATCGTTCTGGCGGTTGCCGGCTTCATGATGGGCGGCGGGCTGGGCGACTCCTATGCCGGCGAGAAGCAGCACGTGCAGGCCAAGGCCGCGGTGAGCACCGATACGTTGTCCGAACTGGGCGACCTCTTCACCGACGGAAACTGAGATGTCCGCGCGCCTCACCCAGGTGCTGTTGGGGCTCTCGCTCCTGCTCAACCTTTTCGTGCTCACGGGCTTCGTCTACCGCGGCTGGATCGCGCCCCCCGTTGTCGCGGACACACGCCCGACCACTCCGCCCGGCGGGCGTCCGCCCGGTCCGCTCGACATGCTGGCGCACGAACTCAATCTCGACGAAGGTCAGCGCCAGGCGCTGCGCGACGTGTTCGAGCAGAACAGCAGCACGCGTCGCGATCGGCAGCGCGAATTCCAGAAGCTGCGCGAGCAGATGTTGGCCGAGCTACAGCGCCCGACGCCTGACGTATCCAAGCTCGACGCGATCGTCGAGCAAGTGACGAAGTTGCGCGGTGAGCAGCAGAAGGAAAGCCTGCACGTCATGCTGCAGATCGCGCCCAAGCTCCGGCCCGAGCAGCGCGAACGTTTCCAGACCCTGCTGGCCGAGCGCTTCGGCGGCATTTGGCAACGTCCGGGCGGCCCTGGCCAACGCGGTCCGGGCGGTCCCGGACAGAACCGTCCGCCGCAGTAGGAGGACAGACCATGATCCGCCTCGGTCGACGCGCTTTCTTTGCCGGTGCGACGGCTCTTGCAGCGGGTGACGGTCTGCCGCGTGGCGCCCATGCCGCGGCGATGGGCTTCGGCGAAGCGCGGCATCTGCTCTCGCGCGCCAGCTTCGGCCCGACGCCGGCCGAGATCCATGCCTTCGAGGCCCTCGACTATACCGCCGCGGTCGACAGGCTGTTGGCCACCTTCCACGCGCAAGCGAGCACGCCCGGCCCGTCCTGGGGCAATGACGGTCCCACGGTCATCCGCCAGCAGCAGCAGGCCGCCCAGAAAAAAGGTGTCGACGGCAAGGTGCTGCAGATCCAGCGGCCGCTGCAGGAAGAGGGTCGCGAACTGCGCAACTGGTGGATCGGCGAGATGATCGTCACCGATCAGCCGCTGGTCGAGCGGATGGTGCTGTTCTGGCACAACCATTTCACCTCGTCGCTGCAGAAGACCCGCTACCCGTCCTCGCTCTACTGGCAGAACGGGCTGTTCCGCACCCAAGCTTTCGGCAACTTCGCGACCTTGTTGAAGTCGGTCGCGCGCGATCCGGCGATGCTCATCTACCTCGACGGCGTGCGCAACGTGGCGCGCCAGCCCAACGAGAATTTCGCCCGCGAGCTGCTTGAGCTGTTCACCCTGGGCGAGGGTCACTATAGCGAAGCCGACATCAAGGCCGCGGCGCGCGCCTTCACCGGCTGGTCGATCGAGCGCGACACCGGCCATTTCCAGTTTCACGCCCAGCAGCACGACGACGGCGAGAAGACTTTCCTCGGCCAGACTGGCCGTCTCGGCGGCGAGGAAGTTTTGGCCGGCCTGCTCCGTCACCCGCGCACGGCCGAGACCATCGTCGAGAAGCTTTGGCGCGAGTTCGTATCGCTGAAGCCCGATCCCGTCGAGACCAAGCGCCTCGCGGCCCTGTTCCGCGAGGGCGGTTACGAGATCAAGCCACTGCTGCGCGCGCTCTTCCTGTCGGCGGCCTTCCGCGATCCCGCCAACCGCGGCGCCTTGATCAAGTCGCCGGTCGACCTGGTCGTCGGCACGGTGCGGGTGCTGGGCCTGCCGGTGCCGGAAAAAACCCAGCTTGCCCGCATGATGCAGGGACTCGGTCAGGACCTTTTCAACCCGCCCAACGTCAAGGGCTGGGTGGGCGGCGAGAGCTGGATCACGACCTACACGCTTCTCCAGCGCCAGCAGATGCTGCGCCGTATCGTCGAGGCCACGACCGTGTCGCCGATGGAGGGCCCAAACCAAGGAATGACAGGCCGTCGCGCCGACCGTCGCCAGCAACAGCCGGGCATGGAAGACACGCAACAGATGATGGAGCCACGGCCGGTCGAAGGCCGCAGCCTGCGCACCGCCGGCGCGGAGGCGCGTCTCGGTCCAACCCTGAGCGGGATCGACGCAACGACGCTCACGCACACGCTCTTGCCGCGCCTGCCGATCGATTCAGTCGAAACCGGTGGCTCGCCCGGCGCCGTGGTCGCCGCGGCCCTGCTCGATCCCGCCTACCAGTTGAAGTGAGGAGGCGATCATGAAGCAGCGCACCCTCATCCTGGTCGAACTCAAGGGCGGCAACGACGGCCTGAACACCCTCATCCCCTACGCCGATCCGCGCTATCGCGAGCTGCGCGGCAATATCGCCCTGCCGCGCGAGCGCACGCTACAGCTCGACGAGAAGGTCGGACTGCATGACAAGCTCGAGCCGCTGATGGAATCGTGGAAGGCCAAGGACTTCGCGATCCTGCAGGGCGTCGGCTATCCCTATCCCAACCGCTCGCACTTCCGTTCCATCGAGATCTGGGACACCGCCTCGGCCTCGAGCCAGACCTTGAGCGAGGGCTGGGTGGCGCAGGCCTTCAAGGGCCAGGTGCTGGCCAAGGGCGCCGGCGTCGACGGCATCGTGGTCGATACCAACTCGGTGCCGCTCACCGGTCCGTCGCTGCGCACCATCGTCATGCAGGACGCCGAGAATTTCCTGCGCCAGGCGCAGGCCATGAAGGATACGCCGGGCACGGCCGACGGCGGTAACCCCGCGCTGCGTCATCTTCTGGCGGTCCGGCATGAGGTCAACGCCGCTGCCGCCGGCCTGCGCGACAAGCTGCGCGACACACCGCAACCGGCATTCGCCTTTCCCCAAGACACGATCCTCGGCCGCCAGCTCGACCTCGCCACGCGACTCGTGATGGCGCGCGTGCCGGTGCTGGCCATCAAGGTCGCCTTGCCCGGCTTCGATACCCACGCCAACCAGGTGCCCGTGCAGGAGCGCCTGCTCGGCGTCCTCGCGGCCAATCTCGCGACCCTGCGCAAGAACCTCGTGGCCTCGGGCCAGTGGAACGACGTGCTGGTGATGACCTACTCGGAATTCGGCCGCCGCGTGCGGCCCAATGCCAGCGGCGGCACCGATCACGGCGCCGCGGCGCCGCACTTCGTGATGGGCGGCCACGTGAAGGGGGGACTGCACGGCGTCTACCCGTCGCTCAGCGACCTGCAGGTCGGCGAGCTCAAGCAGTCTGTCGATCTCCGCGCCGTGTTCGGCGCCGTGTCACGCGATTGGTGGGGCCTGCCGCACGAGTT
>JBBRFD010000262.1:0-5734 GCA_038224985.1 Reyranellales bacterium | reverse complement strand
ATCGGCATTGGCGGCGACCGGTGTCAGCACCACGTTCACCAGCTCTATCTTCTTGTCGAGCTTGGCCTCGATCGAGACGATCCGCACCTTGCGCGCGTAGGGCGACGACGGCGAGTAGTAGAGTTTCATCTTGGCCATGACTGTCTCCTAGGAAGCGACGACGTGCGGGATGTCGGTGTCGTTGAGGCGCACCTTGCGGGCGATGTCGATGAGCTGCTGCCAGGTCGTGCCGTCGATCGGCACGCCGTTCTTCTCGCGGTCGAGCCTGCGTGCGCGCTCGGGCTCACCCGGCGTCAGCACCTCGGGCACGCCCGGCTGCGGTTTGGCCGACTTGACCCAGCCGATGAAGTTCTCGACCTCGTCCTCGAAGACCTCGGTGCCGCCCATCGAGGCGGGATCGATGATGATCGACAGCATGTTGTTGATGATGTCGGTGCAGTCCTTCTTGATGGTCCGCGGCGAATGCGTCTTGCCACCGGTCAGCGCGCCGGCAAGCAGGTCGCAGATCACCGCGAGGCCACCGCCCTTGTGCAGACCGAAGGGCAGGATGGCGCCATAGGGCGGGTTGTACATGACGCCGGGATCGGTCGTCGGATTGCCGGCGGCGTCGATCAGCAGGCCGGGCTCCATCTGCACCTGCTTGTTGTTGGCGACGCGGACCTTGCCCATGGCCACCTGGCTGGTGGCGAAGTCGAGCACGATCGGCTCCTTGCCCTTGCGCGGCACCGCCGTGCAATAAGGATTGGTCGTGAAGCGTGCTTCAGCGGCACCGAACGGCGCTACCAGCGACTTGTGGCCGTGTACGTTCACCCAATGCGTGCTCACCATGCCGGCGCGCGCGCATTGCTCGCCCCAATGGCCGATGCGGCCGATATGATGGGCGTTGATCAGGCCGACGACGCAGACGCCATTCTTCTTCGCGCGCTCGATGCCGAATTCCATCGCTTCCTTGGCGACCACTTGGCCGTAGCCGCGGCCGCCGTCGACCACGATCACCGCGCCATTGTCGCGCGAAATTGTTGCATGATGGTTACGGACGCAGCGCCCCGTGGTGGTGTTGCCGATATAGGCCTGCATCATGCCGACGCCGTGGCTGTCATGGCCGAAGAGATTGGCCAGCACGAGGTGATCGGCCACCAGCCTGGCCTCCTCGGCCGAGCTGCCATCGGCCCGGCAGATCGCCATGGTGAAGGCGTGAAGCTTGTCGGACTTGACCCGCACTTCGCCGACCGCGCTTTTGGCTTCCGCCATCTCAATTCTCCCAAATTTCACGTTTCGGCGCGCACCGTTCCGTGCCGCCTCCGCCCTGTCAACGCCCTCGGTGTATCAGGCGAAAGTACGGGCGAAATGGCTCATGAATTCGCGCTCGAAACTCGCCTGATCGAAGCGCTGGCGGATGTAATCGACCCCGGCCGAAGCCATGTGGCGCGGCCCTGTGGCATCGTCGAGCGCCTCCAGGAGGCGGGCGGCGAAATCCCCTGAATCGAAGCCCGAGAGGCGGCCGGTCTGGCGGTCCCAGACGAAATCCTCGGGCCCGCCGCAGCGCGTCGACACCACGGTCGTGCCGCAGGCCATGGCCTCGGTGCCGGTGACGCAAAGCCCCTCCTGCCAGGAGGTGATCGCGAAGACATCGAGGCTGCGATAGTAGTCGGCGAAATCCTTGTTGGGGACGGGCCCGCCGACCTCGATGCGGTCGGCCAGATCCTGAGCCCCGGTGCGGGCGAGAAAGTCCTCGCGGCTGAGATCGCTACGCACAACCAGCTCGACATCGGCGCGTTCCTTGGCGACGAGGCGAAAAGCGTCGATGGCCAGCGCCGTATTCTTGCGCGGATCGGACATCCGGCCGTTCATGCCGACGCGCAGGCGACGGCCTGGCACGCCGGGACGGCCTTCCGGCGAGAAGCGCGCGCTATCGACCGGAATATGCACGATGCCGCTCACGCGATGGCGTGGCGTGAGATCGCGCAACGAATAGAGCGTGTAGTTGGAGATGGCGATGGTATCGGCGTTCTCGAGAATCCGGCGCTCCTGGCGCTTGGTCACACGGTCGTTGAACAGCGCGTTGAAGATCCGGCGCGGCCATCGAAGGGTGCGGTAGCGGTCGACGCGCTCGGCCATCAGCGGCGAGGCGATCCATTGCAGCGACGGCAGGCCGTGCTCGACCAGACCATAGCCCGAGAGGTTGTTGCCCGAGACGACGACGTGATGGCGGAACTGGCCGAGCAGCGCGCGCCACGGCTCCCAGTCCTTGTGATGCGACCATTCGAATTCCGGCAGCCAGGTGCCGACCGCCAGCCGGCGATAGGGCCAGCCCGGCACCTCATGGGTCGACGGACGGCGCTGCCCCAGCTTCCAGGACGGCACCGACTGCCCGGGCGAATCGCTGTAATAGGCGCGCCAGGCCAGCGTCGGCTCGTAGCCTTGGCGGGCCAGCAGGTCGGCGGTCAGGCGACTCTGATTCGTCACCCCGCCCAGGACGGGCGGCAGCGTGATGATCAGGACGGATTTGTCGGAAGAAGGCATTGATAGGGCGGAAGCATTATGCCTTGTCCTTCGAGGGCGCACCACGACATGGTAGAAAGGTTCATGCGTTCTTCGGCGGCCCGCCTCGTTGGGTTCCTTTTGCTGTTTATCAGCGTCGCCGCGGCGGCCCAGACCGTCGCGCAGCCGCAGCGGCCTTTCGGCCAGTTGATCGACCTGTGGTCGCGCCAGCTCGACCGCATCGCCGGCCGCATCGCCCAATCCGACCTGCTGGTGAGCGAACTCGACATCCTGCGCGACCAGACCTCCGATGTGCGCGGCGCGGCCGTGGCGGCGGCGGCCCTGGCCCGCGACGATCTCGCCGATACGCGCAAGCTGCTGGCGCCGCTCGACGTCAAATCCGGCAGCGACCCGGCAGCCGAGTCCGAGGCGGTCAAGGCCGAGCGCGCGCGCCTCAACGAACAGGCTTCGGTCGCCGAAGGCCGCGCCAAGCAGAGCGAAGTCGTGATCGCCCGCGCCGACCAGCTGCTCGAACGCATGACCAAGCTGCGCGGCGAGCTGCAGTTGCGCACGCTGCTGCACAAGGTGCCGTCGCCGCTGTCGCGCCAGGCCTGGAGCAATATCGGCAGCGACCTCGCTGTGACGCTGAGCGCGCTTTCGGCGGCCGTTGCCAACTGGAGCGGCAACGGGCTGACGTCGCTGCGGAGCGACGGGCAGAACCTGCTGCCCATCGCCTTCTGGGCGATCATGACCATCGTGTTGTGGTGGGTCGGCCGCACGCTGCGCCGGCGCTACGGTCGCGGCGATACCGCCGATCCCGGCCAGCGCGACCGTGCCTTCGCCGCCGCTGTCGATGGCGTCGGTCTTGGCCTCGTGCCGATCCTCGCCATCTGGCTGATCGGCCGCCTGCTGATCGCCAGTGAGCCGCCACCCGGCATAGAATCCCTGCTGCCCGGGATCGTCTGGCGCATCGTCGTGCTGATCATGGTCTTCGGGCTGACCGAGAGCATGCTGACGCCCAACCAGCCGGCTTGGCGCGTGCTGCCCTTCACCGACGAGAGCGCACGCCTGCTGGCCCATGCGCTGCGCCGCCTGATCACGGGCTACATGGCGATCGACCTTGCCTATCTGATCCTGACCCAGGACGAGGGCCGCGATGCCGCTGCTTCGATCGGCGCCCTGATCATGGCCGCGACCGTGGCCTGGCTCGCCTTGCCCGTGCTGGCGACGCGCGCCTGGCGCGCCGTGCGCTCCGAGGGATCGGCACTGCCGCCGCTGATCGGCGGCGCCTGGTGGGCGGCCTTCCGCGCGCTGCTGAGCGTGCTCGTCGTCGTCCCGATCGTCTGCGCGCTGCTGGGCTACGCGACCTTGGCCTCGCATATCCATTCTGGCCTCGCTGCAACAGCGCTCTTCGTCGCCCTCGCCCTGCTGGCCCATCGCATGGCCGCCGATCTGCTGGAGGCGGCGGCCGCGCCGGAAACGCCGTCGGGCCGCTGGGTGCGCCTGCGCCTCGGCCTCGCTCCTGACGCCAAGCTGATCGGCCACCAGTTGATCCTGCTGCTGGCCGATGCCGGGCTGGTCCTGTTGCTGGGTGTCCTGATCCCCACGGCCTGGGGCGCCGATACCGACAATATCCTGCGCGTCTTCGGCCGCCTGCTCTCGGGCGTGCGCATCGGCAGCGTCGTGATCTCGCTGACCGATATCGGTTTTGCCTTCCTGGCCTTCGGCATCGCGCTGCTGATCGCCCATGTCGTGCGCGGCATCGTGCGCAACCGCGTGATGCCGACCGTCGATGCGCCGCTGCCGCTCCGCCAGTCGGTCGATACCGGCCTCAACTATGTCGGCCTCATCATCGCCTGCCTGATCGGCATCACCTCGCTCGGCGTCGACTTCACCAACCTCGCGATCGTGCTGGGCGCGCTCTCCGTCGGTATCGGCCTTGGCCTGCAGAACATCGCCAACAACGTCATCTCCGGCGTCATCATGCTGCTGGAGCGGCCGATCAAGGCGGGCGACTGGGTCGTGGTCGAGGGCCATGAAGGCTTCGTCAAGCGCATCAACATCCGCGCCACCGAGATCGAGACCTTCCAGCGCACTTCGGTGATCGTGCCCAACAGCATGTTCCTGCAGAGCGCCGTCATCAACCGCACCTATTCCGATACGTCGAGCCGCGTCGAGGTCTCGATCACCGTGAGCTACGACAGCGACGTGCCCAAGGTCGAGGCGCTGCTGCGCGAGGCGGCCCTCGCCCATCGCCGCGTGCTGCGCGTGCCCTCGCCGGTCGTGCGATTCGCCCGCATCGGCACGCATGGCCTCGACTTCGACCTTTACGCCTTCGTCGCCCACCTCGAGGATCGGCTGGTGGTCGGCAACGACCTCAACCGCACGGTGCTCGAGAAGATCATCGAGGCCGGCATCGAGATTCCCTTCCGCGTTAGCGACATCCGCCTGCGCGACATCGACGCGCTGGCGCAGGCGCTCGGCGGCCGTACAGTCTCCCCGGCCGACATGAAGCCGACTGACGCGAAGCCCTCCTTATCGAAGCCTGCCGGAACCTGAGCCATGCCGCCGCGCCGCCGTCGCAGCGAGACCGCCCCCCGCCGCCGCTGGCCGCTCGCCATTGTCTTCGTCATGGCGGTCCTGGCCGGCGTGGCGCTGTGGGCCTATGGCCCGTCGCTGCCGCCCGACCAGCTGATCGCACGCTATGCCAACGGCCATTCCTCCTTCGTCGATGTCGGCGGGTTGCGCGCCCATGTGCGCGACGAGGGCCGGCCCGACGGCGTGCCGGTGGTGATGATCCACGGCTCGATGGGCTCGCTGCATTCGTGGGAAGGCTGGGTGCGCGAACTGGGCACCCGCGCACGCCTGATCTCGGTCGACCTGCCGGGCCATGGCCTGACCGGCGCCTGGGAGCGCGACGAATATACGATCGAGGCCTATAGCGATTTCATCGAGGTGCTGGTCGACACGCTGCGGCTCGAGCGCTTCGTGTTGGTCGGCCATTCACTGGGCGGCGCCGTCGCCTGGAATTTCGCCGCGACGCGGCCCGACCGCGTCAGCAACCTCGTGCTGGTCGATGCCGCCGGCTACCCGCGCACCGGCGAAGCGCCGATGCCGACGCGCCTCGCGCGGCTTCCGGTGATCGGCGACCTCGGCATCTACTTCAAGCCGGACCGCCTCGTCCGCCGTTCGCTGGAAGAGATCTATGTCGACCAATCCATGGTCACGCCCGATCGCGTGAAGCGTTATGCCG
>JBBRFD010000261.1:0-5750 GCA_038224985.1 Reyranellales bacterium | reverse complement strand
CGTGGATCGGGCGCGTGCGCATCGTCGAGGACGACATCGGCCTGATGGCCGTACGCCGCGCCGCCGGTGCTTTCGACCTGGACCCCGAGAGCTTCCAGCGCGGCACCGAGCTGCCGCCGCACTGGTTCGGCATCTTCTTCGCCGAGACCGTGCGGCAGAGCGACATCGGCCCCGACGGGCATCCCAACAAGGGCATCGTGCTGCCGCCCATTCCCATGCCGCGGCGCATGGGCGCCGGCCGCCGCGTCAAGGTCATGGGCACTCTGCGCGCGGGTGAGGCGGCGCTCAAGAAGGCCGAGGTCGCCAACATCGTCCCCAAGAGCGGCCGCTCGGGCGACATCTTCGTGCTCACCATGCGCCATACCATCGAACAGAACGGCAAGGTGCTGGCGGTCGACGATTTCGATGCAATTTATCGTCCGGCCGTGCCGCCGGGCCAGAAGACCACGGCGACGGTGGCGACGCCGGCGCGCACCGACCAAGCCTGGAGCGACAAGACCAACCTCACCAACGCGCTCAATTTCCGCTATTCCGCCATCACCTGGAACGCCCATCGCATCCATTACGACGCCGACTACACGCGGAGCGAAGAAGGCTATCCCGCGCTTGTATCGAATGGCGGGCTGTCGATGCATCTCATGGTCGATGCCGCGTTGCGCCACGCCAAGGGCACGCTGACCGGCTACACCGCCCGCCTCGTCCACCCGCTCTGGGTCGGCGAGGTGCTCGACGTACGCGGCGAGGAGCAGAAAGGCGGTAAGCTCAGGATCTGGGCCGCCGACAAGAACGGCACGCTGTGCGGCGAGATGGACCTGGAGTTCGCGCCTTGAGCGGCGGTCCTCTGTCGGGCGTCCGCGTCGTCGACCTGACCACCATCGTCGTCGGCCCGATCTGCACGCGCACGCTGGCCGACTACGGCGCCGAGGTCATCAAGGTCGAGGCGCCGGGCGGCGACCTGCTGCGCACCATGGCCGAGGGCAGCCGCAATCCCGGCATGTCGGGCAAGTTCATCAACTTCAACCGCAACAAACGCTCGATCGGGCTCGACCTCAAGAAGCCCGAAGGCCACGCCGCCCTGCTCCGGCTGATCGCGCGCGCCGACGTGTTCGTGAGCAACGTGCGGCCCGAGGCGCTGGCCCGCGCCGGCCTCGACTACAAGAGCCTTTCCAAGGCCAACCCACGGCTGATCCATTGCTCGATCCTGGCCTTCGGCCGTGGCGGCCGCTACTTCAACCGGCCAGCCTACGATCCGGTGATCCAGAGCCTGTCCGGCGTTGCCGGCACGATTGCCCGCGCGACCGGCGAGCCGCGCTTCGTGCCGATGGTCATGAGCGACCACACCAGCGGGTTGATCGCCGCCCAATGCATCGGCTTTGCGCTCTATCGCCGAGAGAAGACCGGCACGGGCGAGGCGATCGACGTGCCGATGCTCGAGAACATGGCCTCGTTCGTGTCGAGCGAACATCTCGGCGCCGCGACCTTCGATCCGCCGATCGGCCCAACCGGCGACGGCCGCCTGCTCAGCCCCAACTACAAGCCCGTACCGACCAAGGACGGCTACGTCACAGTACGGCCCAACACCAACGCCCAGGCCTTCGCCTTCTTCGACGCGATCGGCCGGCCGGAGCTCAAGACCGATCCACGGTTCGACAGCGCCGCTTCGCGCACCCGCAACGCCCCCGCCTATTTCGAGGTCCAGGCGACCAGCCTGGGTCACAGAACGACCGACGAATGGGTCGAGCTGTTCGACAAGCTCGACGTGCCGGCGGCGCGCTACAACACCATCGACGACCTGATGACCGATCCGCACCTGAAGGACGTCGGCTTCTTCGGCGAGGAGCAGCATCCCACCGAAGGCAAGCTCCGACGCAGCAGGCCCGCCAACATCTTCTCCGGCGGCATGCGTGAGCAGCAAGGCCACGCCCCGCTGATGGGCCAGAACACGCGCGAGATCCTGCGTGAGGCAGGCTACGCCGACGCCGAGGTCGACAAGATGATCGCGGCCGGCGCGGTCACAGAGACGACCGCGCACTGATTGCAGGCGTTCAGCGCCGAACAGCGACCAGATTGACCAGGGTTTCCTCGCGCAGAGCCGGCGGCGCAACGCCGAACCAGTGTTCCCTGAGTCCCAAATCGCTCCGGCTCCACCAAAGGTAGGGATAGGAGATCTCTTCCGGCGCGACACTGAAGCCGGCATCGCGGATCATCGAGAGATATTCTCCGGCGCTGCGCTGCACGTCCATTGGATGGCGGAACAGCAGCCGAATAATCCACGAATGGATGTATTTCCGCGTCGATTCGGCGAACAGCAGCAGGCCGCCCGGCTTGAGCACACGGTGAAATTCCGCGAGTGCCTCGCGCTGCTCGATCAGGTGATGGAGCGTCTGATGGCAGAAGATCATGTCGACGGATTGATTGGGCAAGGCGAGCCGCGAGCTGCTGCCGCGCCACACCTCCACCGTCAGTCCCTGCTTCTTCGCCTCGTCTGCCGCCGTCGCGACCATGGCGGCATCGATATCGATGCCGATCATCCGTTCGGGCCGGAACCGCTCCTGGAGAAGCTTGAAGGAGCGCCCCCATCCACACCCGACATCGACGATGACCGGATAGGTCGCCCGCCGATCGGGGATCAGGCGCTCCAGATCGACGATCGCGCGCTCGAGCACATGCCTGGTCCAGGTTTCCGTTCCCAGGAACCACGTGCCGAATTTCGTCTCCGGAACATGGGCATCCATCTCACGCGCCGGCATTGCCACACACGCCTCTTCAGAAGGGCCGGTCGCCCTCGATCAACACGCGCTGCATGATGCGCTTCTCGCCCATCGGGTAGTCGATGTCGACGCGGTGCATGGTGGCGCGGTTGTCCCAGATCACGACATCGCCGACCGTCCATGTATGTGCCTGATGAAACCACGCCTGCCGGGTATGCGCGGCCAGCTCGTCGAGCAGCGCATCGCTCTCGGCCCGCGCCATGCCGACGATATGGTCGAGGCGATTGAAGTTCAAATAGAGCGCCTTGCGGCCGTTGTCGGGATGGGTGCGGACCAGCGGATGCTCGACATCCGGCGTCTCGGCGATTTCCTGCGGCGTGCGCGCCGAGGGCCGGTTGCGGGCGCGCGCCGTGTCGTAGCCGTGGATCGCGCGCAATCCCTCGATGCGCTTCTTCACGGCCTCGGGCAGCGCCTCATAGGCCGCGCGCATGTTGCAGAACCACGTCCTGCCGCCGCTGCCGGGAATTTCGATGCCGTGCAGCAGCGTCGCCTTGGCGGGCGTGGCGAAATACGAATCGTCGGTGTGCCAGTCTTCGGCGCGCAACGCCGTCTTGTCGGTGGTGCCGTCGACCATCAGCGTGCTCACCATCACCGAGACTTCCGGCACCTCGCCGACGCGCTTGTAGCGCAGCAGTTGCTGGCGCGGCTTGCCGAAGATCGAGGAGAAATTGCGCGTTTGTTCCGGCGTCATGGGATCGCCGGGGGTGTCCAGCAGCAGGTAATCTCCGAGGGCCTTGTGCAGCGCTGCCGCCACTTCGGGCCGCGCAATCCCGGTGCGATCCAGTCCCTCGACCCGCGCACCGAGCGCGCCCTCGAGCGGAACGATCTTCATCGACCTGGCCAGCACGGTATCCATCGGCGTTCTCCCGTTTTCTGGGACGACAGCCTAGCGCGCGAAGAGGCCGGAAACCAATTCCTTGAGCCGCAGCCGCACGCGTTGAATGACTTCCATCGTCTTCTGCCAGGCCGGCAGCGCCTTGACGAAGGCATAGAGCCAATCGTGCCAGCGCCAGAACCAGGCATCGACGCGGGCAAACCACGGCAACATCACCAGGGTCGGCCGCAGGATCCGATAGAAGCGCGCGATGATGGCGGTGCCGATGACCTTGCCGCTGGCCACGGCGATAAAGGCCAGGACGACGCGGCCCTGGGCCAGGAACCACAGGGTGGCGAACTTGATCGGCAGCAGCAGCAGCCACGGCGCCACCAGCGCTAGCAGGGCAGCCCAAGGCGGCAGCGTCTTAAGCCAGGCTTCGAGCCGGGCGACCGGCTCCCAGCGCGCAAGGGCTGCCGTCACCCGGTTGAGATAGCGGATCAGCGTCTCTTCGACGAAAACGATGGCCGCCGCGACCGGCACGAGCAGCAGTTCGAGGGCGCGTTTGAGGTGGCGGTTCATGCTGGCGCCTATTAAACCTCGGATATTGGCTTTTCGGTGATGACCATGTTGAAGCGCCGCACTCTTGCACAATTGATCGCCGTCGGCGCGCTGGCGCCGCTGCCGGCGCCCCTGTCGGCCGAGGCCCAGGGCCCGCCCCCGCTCTCCCGCATCGCCTTCGGCTCCTGCGCCAACCAGCGCAATCCACAGCCCATCTGGGATGCCATCCACGCCTATCGCCCGCAGCTCTTCATCTTCGCCGGCGACAATGTCTATGGCGACCTCGACGCCGCCGGCATCGACGGCCTGCAGCAAGCCTACGACACGGCCGCCGCGATCGACGGCTACGCCAAGTTGCGCCGCTCCGTGCGCCACCTCGCGACCTGGGACGACCACGATTACGGCCGCAACGATGCCGGTGCCGACCTCGCCTTCAAGGACGAGGCCAAGGATGCTTTCCTGAAGTTCTGGAACGCGCCCGCCGACGACGCGCGCCGCACCCGCGGCGGCGTCTACGATTCACGCATCATTGGACCCGCCGGCATGCGCGTGCAGGTCATCCTGCTCGACCTGCGCTGGTTCCGCTCGCCGCTCAAGCGCGCGCCGCAGCGGCCGCCGGGAAAGGGCCCCTACTTGCCCGACACGGATCCCGCCAAGACCTTGCTGGGCGAGGCGCAATGGGCCTGGCTGGCGCAGGAGCTGCGCAAGCCGGCCGAAGTGCGCCTGATCGTGACGTCATTGCAGGTCCTCTCGAACGGCCACAACTGGGAATGCTGGGAGAACCTGCCGGCGGAGCGCGAAAAGCTTTACGACACGATCCGCGAGACCAAGGCCAACGGCATCGTGCTGCTGTCCGGCGATCGCCATTTCGGCGCGCTCTATCGCGAGGCGCCAGCGGGCATCTACCCACTGACCGAGGCGACCTCGAGCGGCCTGAACATCGCCTACTGGGCGGTGAACGAAGCCGCGCCCAATCGCCTGGGCGGGGTCTATCCGGTCGCCAATTTCGGTGTCGTCGAGATCGACTGGTGGGAACGCACCATCACGTTGGCCTTGCGCGATGAAGGCGGCACGGTGCGGCGCAGCACCACCATCAAGGCGGACGATCTCGTTTTCGCCACCTGAATGCCCTTATTGTTTTAGGGATGCCAGCCGCAACGGCGGCGTAGCTCAACACAGAATCGTGTCGCTGTTGTTGAGGAAAAAATGACGCCCTTGAAGCTTCTTGCTGCCGCCTCGCTCTTCTTTCTTGCCATGGCCGCCTCGCCGGCCTTCGCCGTCAACGACGGCGCACCGACCACCCTTTCCGTCAACCAATCGCAGGCCGCACCGCGCCCGACGCTCTCGCCGGAGGAGCGCAAGGCCAAGCGTCAGCATCGCCGCGAGATGCGCCGCAAGCGCCAGCTCGAGCGCCAGAATTCGGCACCGCAGCCCGGTCAGCTTTGAGAGATCGTTGGGGGCGCTTACAGACGAAACCCACCCTGTCTCATCGTGAGCGTCTGCTAACGAGCGGGCCGCCTGGCAACGGGCGGCCCGTCCGCATTCTGACGGGTGCTACTCGGGCTTGATGCCGGCGGCGCGCACCGTCGGCACCCAGAGATCGA
>JBBRFD010000260.1:0-5781 GCA_038224985.1 Reyranellales bacterium | reverse complement strand
GCGGCTGGTACGGCTACGACGACAAGGGCGGCAAGATCGATCCCGGTGCCGACGATGCCACCACGGCAGCACCCGCCGCCAGCGTCGTCGTCATGGACACGCACAACAAGAAGCTGGTCGACCTGGTGATGGCCTCGGGCGCCAAGGCGCTGGGCGCCGATGACGGCAAGAGCCCGATCCTGGTGGCGCCGGTCGGCAAGGACGCGACCACCACGGCCGTCGAGATGGGCATCGACCCCAGGCGCACGGTCGCCGTCGATCTCACCGGCGACACCGCCAAGCGCATCACCATGATGATGCCGCCGGCCGCCGATGCGGGCGTGCGCGACGCGGCGGCGGCGATGCTGGCCAAGTCGGGTGCCAAGGTAACGGTGATCAAGGACTCGCCCGGCTTCATCGCGCAGCGCATGTGCGCGATGATCGCCAACCTCGGCTGCGAGATGGCGATGATCGGCATCGCCTCGGCCGCCGATGTCGATACCGCCATGACGCTGGGTCTCAACTATCCGCGCGGACCGCTGGCACTGGCCGACTGGCTGGGCGTCAAGGAGTGCCATGAGATCCTGGTGCAGATCCAGGCGATCACCGGCGACGACCGTTACCGCCCGAGCCAGTGGCTGCGCCGCCGCGCCCAATTGGGGTTGAGCGCCACGCTGCCGGATTAGTTTCAGCAATTCGGGCAGGTGAAAGGGGGGCTTGCTTCCCCCGGACGGACGATCTATATGGTATATACGTGTATATACCATAGGTTCAGATGACCGTCGCTCGCAGCCGGACCTTCAGAAGCGGGAACAGTGAAGCCATCCGCTTGCCGCGCGATGTTGCCTTCGGCCCGGACGTGGAGTTGGTCATCGTCCGGTCGGGAGATGTCATGACGATCTACCCGGCGACCCTGTCCGTGCCGGCGATGATCGATCGTCTTCGTTCGCTGCCGGCGCCACCTGCCATCGAACGGCGGGACGACGAGGAATTGCCCGAACGGGCGCGCCTCTGAGCGCTACCTGAACCATGGCCTTCCTGCTCGACACCAATGTCGCCATTCACCTGCGGGACGGCGATCCCGGCGTCTTGCAACGGGTGGCGGCGCTCGACGACGCCGTGTTGCTCTCGATCGTGACGCGCGTCGAACTCGAAGGCGGCGTCTACCGCGAGCCGGCTCACGCACAGACCCGACGGCTTCGTCTCGATGCCATGCTGGCAGCGCTGCCGACGCTCGCCTTCGACGATGCATCTGCAGAGGCCTACGGCGCCATCGTGGCCCGGGCCGGCTATTCGCGCCGCAAGCTGCTCGATCGCATGATCGCGGCGCAGGCACTGGTGCATCGCGCCACCCTTGTCACGATGAATGCAGGCGACTTCACCGACATTTCGGGGTTGTCGGTGACGGCCTGGTGAATTGCGTAGCGCTTCCAGAGACCGGCCAGCCGGGCTAGGTTGGCCGCAATGACCGATCTGCCATCCGATACCGCCATCCAGCGCGCCTATTACGCCGCCGGCGCCCATACGCTCGATCCCGCCGAGGGCCTGCGCGGCAGCCACGACTTCGCCATCGGCCTGCTCAAGGGCTATCTCGGCTGGGCGCGCGATATCGGCTCGCTGCTCGATGTCGGCGCCGGCACCGGCCGCACGCTGTCGATGATCCACAAGGCCTATCCGCATCTCGAACTGCGCGGCATCGAGCCGACGGCCGAGCTGCGCCAGACCAGCGTCGACCGCTGGGGCCTGGCGCCCGGCCAGATCGGCGATGGCGACGCCACGAAATTGCCGTTCCCCGACAAAAGCTTCGACGTGGTGACCTCCTTTGGCATCCTGCATCACATCAAGGACCACGCGAAGGCGGTGTCGGAACTGGCGCGGGTCGCCCGCAAGGGCGTCTTCATTTCCGACGTCAATTGCTATGGCCAGGGCGGCAAGGCGCTCCGCATGGTCAAGCATGCGCTGCGCGCACTCGGCCTGTGGGGCGTGGCCAATTACATCCGCTCCGGCGGCAAGGGCTACTTCGTTTCCGAAGGCGACGGGCTCTACTATTCGTATTCGCTGATCGACGACCTTCCCATTTTGAATGGACGATTCCCCCATGTCATTGTCAGCAACACGCTGGGCCAGTCGACCGATCACTACCGCGACTCGCCCTTCCTGGTGGCGCTCGCGCACAATGCCGAAGCCTAAGGCCGTCGCGATGCGACTTTGCGCAATTTGGGCAGGTGTTTTGCTGGCGGTCCTGCCTGTCCTCTGGCCGACAACAAGCCAGGCGCAGGCGATCAAGTTCAACACGCAGCAGATCGCCGCCGACATGGCCAGGCTGAAGCTCACCAAGGACGACCTGTCGGAGATGTACGACAACATCGAGGGCATCACGCGCTGGCCGGACAACAAGGCCAAGCTCTATGTCTCGGTCTCCAAGGATCTCGACGAGGCCTGCGCCAAGAAGCTCGAGACCTCCGTCAGCGATGCCATCGAGGACCTGCACAAGCGTGCCGCCACCCGCTTCGAGCGCGTGACTGCCGCCGACCAGGCCGATGCCATCATCGAATTGAGCGACGTACCGCTGCTCGACAAGTACTGGGTCGCCGCTTCCAAGAAGCCGGGGGCTGCCGTGTCCTACAAGGCGCCCAAGACCACGGCCGCCGTGCGCTGGGACATGGCCACGGTCTGGTACACGCCGCCGCGTTACGAAATGGCGGCGGGCTGGGCCTATGAAGGCCTCTACTTCTCGCAGAACCGCTCGCGCCCCGGCGTGGCCGCACCCTGCCTGCCGTTCCCGACGGAGTGGTGGATCGTCCATATCTCCAAGCGCCACGACGCGGCGCTGCTCAATTTCATGCTGCCGCGGAACTACGATTTCCCCGAAACCCAGCTCTACGACATCATGAATTTCACCATCATGAACGCCGAGGGCGTGCCCCCCGGCATGAAGGGCAAGGAACTCGCCGCCGCCCTCAAAGCCGCGCTGCCATAAGGACGGGGGTCTCGGCTTACGGCTTCTTTTTCTTTGCGGCTTTCTTTTTGGCCAGATACTTTTTCGCCACTTTCTTCTTCGCGACCTTCTTTTTTGCTGCCTTCTTCGTTACTGCTTTTTTCTTCTCTGCGGCCTTCTTTGCGATTGCGGGCTTGGGCGCGGGGCCGGCAGCGGCGTTCTCGGCCCAGGTCGGCGAGCCCGGATTGAAGAACATGACGCGACGGTTGTTCCTGGTGTGGCCGGCGGTGAAGTAGCTGTCCGTCCAGCGGTCGCTTTCGTCGAGGAAGATGGCCTGGGCGTTGTTGCCCTTGTCGGCCAGTTCATTCGCGACGTCGCGGAAATAGAAATGGCGGAAGATGCGATCGAACTCCGTCATGTAGATATCGGCGATGCGCGTGTCGCCCCGCACTAACACCATGTTCTCGTCGTTGGCCAACAGCGAGCCCGAGGAGAAATTGGCCGAACCCGAGCAGACAAGCGGATCGTCCGACAGCGGGTCGATGAGCAAGAACTTGGTATGGACGAAGAAGACGAACCCGTCGTTCTTTGGCCGAAACAGCTCCTCTTTGAGGAACCATTTATCGAGCTCGAATTCCTGGATGCGCTTGCGAGCCGTCGGCTTGCCGTTCTTGCGGAGATATTGTTCGCCCAGAGGCACGCCATAGGACAGGACGACGTGACTGCGGTCCTGAGTAAGGGCCTTTTCGTTCTCGTCCGGCGCCGGTTTTTCCATGAGTACGAAGCGCATCTGGTCGCGGCGAGTGGCAAGCGGCGGCACCAGTTTGGCGCTCACGCCGAAGGCCGCCGTGAACCAGACTGAGTTAGCGGCATTCAGCATGCGGCGGCCGTACCAATCGAGCATCTGGGCCTTGGCCCGCGGCGAGAAGATCTGGACGATGGATTTTTCGGCGATGGCCTCGGGTGGATTGGGCGTGAGCGCCGTCACGGCCTCGCGGGCCGCATCGATTTCGGGGTCGTCCTTAACGATCTTCCAGAAAGCAAGATACTGTTTGGCGGTGTCGGTGTCGGCGATGCGGTGGCCGACATTGGTCTGGCCGAGGAAGCCCGATGCGGTGAAGTTGGTCGACCCTGTCCAGACCTCGACGGGATCGGTGCCGTTTTTCAGGCGGACGATGAACTTGTTGTGGGGGATCTTGGTCTTGGAGCGCTTGAATGTGGCCTTCTGATCGTCGATCGGTAGTCCGGCCGTCTGCATTGCGCTTTCATTGGCCGATCCATCGTCGCTGGTGTCGTGATAGACGATCTTCACGTCGATGCCGCGGTCGATCAGTGCCTTCAGGGCCTTCAGGATGGGCGTATAGGTGAACTCATAGGCGGCAACCCGCAACGCGTCGCCGTCCTTGGTCTCGTTGATATAGCCCAAGCAGGCTTCGAGCAGACCGCGGGACAGCCACTGCACTTCCTTGTCCTTGGGGTCGTTGATGTTCTCTGGCGGCTTGTTACCGAAGGTCTCGGCAAACTTCTGGCTGGCAATGGCGCCGCGGTTGAACCAGACGCCATGGGTGGTCTTGCCGTCGACCCATTCCTCTTCAGTCTTGATTGTGATCTTGATCTCGTCGGCGGGATCGGTGGTGAGCGCCGAAATCTTGCCGTAGCGCGGCAGGATGCGGAACGTGTACTCCGTCCCGGGAGCTGCTCCGTAATCGCCCCACAGAAAGCTCTGGACTGGAAACTTGTCGCTATAGAAGCGTGCGGGGAGTTTGGGGTTTGCCGGGTCTTTCGCGTCGCGGGGATTGGGAACGACGGTCTTGAAAACTTTTTGTGAGCGCAGGCACTTCGGCGCGCTGCCTGCGGTGCCGACCTGGCGCTCGACGGAAAATCCTTTCAGGCCTTTGCGGCGAGGCTCTTTGCAGTCGAGCGCCAGTAGTACAGTGTGGATGCCGGCAATAGCCTTGGCTGAAAAGTCGCCATTCGTGCTCGTGCTGTTCTCGCGCATGAAACCCCCAAGTATTCCCATGCGCATCATCGGAGATGAATTCGGGAAAGGCGACTACCTTTGATTGCATATGGCAGAGTGCCAAAGAGGAATCGCAAGGGTCCCGCCTGATCGTAACAGAAGCGCTCAGGTTGACGTTTACGTAAAGGTAAACTACACCCCGCCACAGTGCTGGCGGTCCTGCGGATGACGGCCCAAATTGGCGTGCAAATGCACCTGTTCTAAAGGAAACGCACGTGACCGCCTTGGCTGCGCATTACACGCCCGAACACGCGATGTTCCGCGAGTCGTGCCGGCGATTCTTCGAGAAGGAAGTCACGCCCTTCCATATGAAATGGGAGGAAGAAGGCGTCGTGCCGCGCGAGCTGTGGCGCAAGGCGGGCCGGCAGGGGTTGCTCGGCATGACCATGCCTGAGGAATACGGCGGCGCCGGCGCGGACTTCCTCTACAGCGCCATCATGATCGAGGAGCAGGGACGGGCGATTGCCTCGGGTCCGGCCTTTTCGCTGCACAACGACATCGTCGTTCCCTATCTGCTGCACTACGCCAACGAGGAGCAGAAGAAGCGCTGGATCGCCGCCGCCTGCGCGGGCGAGCTGGTGACCGCCATCGCCATGACCGAGCCGGGCACGGGCTCCGACCTTCAGTCGATCAAGACGACGGCCGTGATGGACGGCAGTCACTGGGTCATCAACGGCTCCAAGACCTTCATCAGCAACGGCCAGCTTGCCGATCTGGTGATCGTGGTCTGCAAGACCGATCCCAAGCTCGGCGCCAAGGGCACCTCGCTGATCGCCGTCGAGACCACTGCCGCGGGCTTCAAGCGCGGCCGCAATCTCGAGAAGATCGGCATGAAGGCGCAGGA